>NZ_AOJF01000033.1:0-9437 GCF_000337395.1 Halorubrum distributum JCM 13561 | reverse complement strand
AGATGTGTATAAGAGACAGATGTAGAGCAGGTCGTCCGGGATCCGGTACCGGTCCGCGAACGAGGCGAGCGGGTCGTTATCATCGAGGCGCGCAGCGAGCACGACGGGGTCGGCGTCGTCCGCGGAGCCGAGCCCCTCGCCCGCGAGCGCGTCTCGCGCGGGGGCGTACGGGTCGTCCATACACGAGGGCGCCGCGCCGGCGACTAAGCGTTTCCGGGGGCGGGCGGCGGTTTAAAAGGGCCGACCGAGCGCTACTCGACGATGTCGATGGCGGGGCGGCCGGGCTCGGCCTTGCTGACCACGCTCTCGTCGGCGTCCGCGGCGCGCTCGACGCGGACCGGCGCGTCGAACTCCCGCTCGATCAGCCACGCGGCCGCGCGTAAGGCGTCGTACTCGGCGTCGCCGTCGAGCGTCTCGCGGAGCGCCTCGCGGTTCGCCTGGAGGTCCTGCCCGTACGAGGCGGCGGCGTCCCCCTGCTCGCGGATGTGGCTCTCGCCCATCAGCTCCGAGATGAGGTTGTCGGCGTCGCTGTCGATCGCGATCTCCAGCGCGTCGTACTTCCAGTCGGGCGCGACGACGACGTCGATCCGCTCGGGGTCGTCGATGCCCGCGACCTCGACGATGTCGCGCACGTCCTCGCGGGTGTTCGCGACCAGCCGGCGCCGGCGCTCGACGGTGTCGCGGTCGACGCTCGCGGTCGGCCACTCGGCCTCGGCGACGAAGCCGTCGCGGCCGAGCGTCTCCCACAGCTCCTCGGCGAGGTGGGGCGCGACCGGCGCGAGCAGGCGGACCGCGACGTCGACGCCGCGCTCGAAGACGTCGGGGTGCGGGTCGGCGTGTTCGCGGTAGCTCCGGAGCGTCCCCACGAGGTCCTGCGCCTCGCGGAGCGCGACGTTGAAGGTGAGATCGTCGTACTCCGCGCCCGCGATGGCGACCGCGGCGTCCGTCTCGTCGGCGACGTAGTCGTCGATCTCGTCGCGGTCGGCGGCCTCGGCGTCGCCGTCGCCGGCGGTCGCCACGTCGCCCGCGGCGTACGCCTCGACGAGGTCGTTCAGTCGGGTCAAAAAGCGGTGGGTGGACTTGACGCCCTCCTCGGACCAGTCGAAGTCGCGCTCGGGCTGGGCGGCCTGCATCATGAACAGCCGCGCCGTGTCGGCGCCGTACTCGTCGACGATCCGCTGCGGGGAGACGACGTTCCCTTTCGACTTCGACATCTTCTCGCCCTCCAGCTGGACCATCCCCTGCGCCAGCAGGTTCGTGAACGGCTCGCGGTGCTCCAGCCCCTCCTCGTCGGCCAGCACCTTCGTGAAGAACCGCGAGTACAGCAGGTGCATCACGGCGTGTTCGATGCCGCCGACGTACTGGTCGACCGGCATCCAGTCGTTCGCGCGGTCGAGGTCGAAGGGGGCGTCCTCCAGGTCCGGCGAGACGTACCGCAGGAAGTACCACGAGGAGTCGACGAACGTGTCCATCGTGTCGGTCTCGCGGGTCGCGGCCCCGCCGCACTCCGGACAGGTCGTCTCCTGCCACTCGTCGGCGGCGTCCAGCGGGTTCCCGGTCGTGTTGATGAACTCCGGCAGCTCGACCGGCAGGTCCTCGTCGGGCACCGGCACGGCGCCGCAGTCGTCGCAGTGCACCATCGGGATCGGCGTCCCCCAGTAGCGCTGGCGGGAGATCCCCCAGTCGCGCAGCTGGTACTGGGTGCTCTCCGCGGCGCTGTCGATCGCTTCGGTGAGCCGTTCGCGGGCCGTCTCGCTGTCGAGCCCGCTGTACTCGCCGGAGTTGATGAGGACCCCGTCGTCGGTGAACGCCGCCTCGCTCACGTCCGGGGCCTCCGGGACGGTCTCGCCGTCCCACCCGTCCGGCTCCGGCGCGACGACGGGCCGGATCTCGACGCCCATCTTCTCCGCGAACGCGTGGTCGCGCTCGTCGTGGCCGGGCACCGCCATCAGCGCGCCCGTCCCCACGTCCGAGAGGACGAAGTCGGCGACGAAGACGGGAATCTCCTCGCCGGTGGCGGGGTTGGTGGCGGTGAGCCCGGTCGCGACGCCGTTCGGTTCGTCGCCGTCGGGGTCTGCCTCCTCCTCGATGAACCGCCGGACGTCGTCGTCCTCCTCGGCCAGTTCCTCGCTGATCGGGTGGTCCGGCGCGACCGCGAAGAACGTCGCCCCGTGGATCGTGTCGACGCGGGTCGTGAACGCCTCGACGGGGCCGTGACCGTCGACGTGAAAGTCCAGCGTCGTCCCGTACTGCCGCCCGATCCAGTTGCGCTGCATCTGTCGGACCGAGTTCGGCCACCCCTCAAGCTCGTCTATCGCCTCCAGCAGATCGTCGGCGTACTCGGTTATCTTCAGGAACCACTGGTCGAGCTCGCGGGTCTCGACGGGGGTGTCACAGCGCCAGCACAGCTCCGCGTCGCCCTCGACCTGCTCGTCGGCGAGGACGGTCTCACAGGAGGGACACCAGTTCACCTCGGCGTCGCGGCGCTCCACGAGGCCGGCCTCGTGGAAGCGGCGGAACAGCCACTGGTTCCACCGGTAGTACTCGGGGGTGCAGGTGGTGACCTCGCGGTCCCAGTCGTAGCCGAACCCCATCGACTTCATCTGGCCTCGCATCGTGTCGATGCAGTCGAACGTCCAGTCGCGGGGGTTGGTGTCGCGCTCCTTGGCGGCGTTCTCGGCCGGCAGCCCGAAGGCGTCCCACCCCATCGGGTGGAGCACGTCGTCGCCCCGCATCCGTCGGTAGCGGGCGTACGCGTCCGTGATGGTGTAGTTGCGGACGTGGCCCATGTGGAGCTTCCCGGACGGGTACGGGTACATCCCGAGGACGTACGTCGGGTCCGAGGCCTCGTCCGGGACGTGGTAGACGGCGGCGTCGTCCCACGCCTCCTGCCAGCGTTCCTCGACCGTCGCGTGGTCGTATCCCTCCTGAGACATCTGCTTATATACTCGTGGTCGGGTCGGCGTCGTATAGCTTTCCATCCGTTGGTGCGCGGTGGCACGGACTGGCGCTGGGCGCGGACCGTCCTACAGCTTCTCGGAGTTTTGCGCCTGCTCGACGCGCTTGGTCGCCTGTTCGATCCGCTTTCCGGTCGCGTTCGCCAGCCCCGGCGGGAGCCCCTCGCGCGCGGCGGCGAGCCGCTCTTCGATCCGGGCGATCCGGTCGACGACGTTCTCCAGCTGGCGGTCAGTCCCTTCCCTGTCGCCCTCGCGGGCGCGCTCCTCGGCCCGCTCCGCTTGGTCGACCGCGGCCGCGAGTGCCTTTTCGAGCCCGTTGACCGCGTTTGACGGACCGCCGCCGTCGCCTCCGCCGCCCGTGCCGTCGTCATCGTCGCCGTCGTCGCTCTCGGCCGCCGCGGCCGCGACCGCGGCGCGCGTCTCCTCGGCCACGTCCGCGACGTAGCCGGCGAGCGGGGCAGCCCCCGTCTCCGGGCGCTCGATCCGGATCGGGTCTTCGGTCTCGCCGGAGTCGTCGCCGTCGTCGCTGCCGGCTCCCGGTGGGTCCGGGTTGACGCGGTACGCGCCGACCTCGTCGTCGGCGTCGCGGACCTCGGTCGTGTACGCGCCGCCGGCGTGGACGTAGACCGCGTCGCTACCGTCGATCGCGGAGTCGTAGATCCGGCCCGCGAAGTCGTCCTCGACCGCGGTCCGGGTCAGGTCGGCGTCGCTCTCCGCGTCGTCGAGTTCCACCTTCCGCGCGTCCTCGCGGGCGACGAGCGGGATCTCGCCGTCGGCGCCCGCCCTCGTCACCGGCTCGTCCGCCGAGACGGTCAGGGTCTCGCTGTGGGGCGTCCGCCCGGCGCCGTTCACCGTGAGCCGGTGGTCGCCCTCGGGGACGCCGTTCGCGACCGCGACGCCGCCGGCGAACGTCGGGACCGCCTCGGGGTCGCTCTCGATCAGGACGAACGACTCGACGCCCGCGTCGGTCGCCGTCAGCCCCTCGCCGTCGGGCGCCTCGTCGGTCTCCGTCGCCCGCGTGACGCGCGCGACGACGCCGTCGAGCGCCCCGGCCGCGTCGTCGCCGAACGAGGGGTCGTCGGCGATCGCGTCGTACCGGGCCGCCAGTTCGGAGCGGTGGTTCCCGGCGGTGACGTCGAGCGCGGGGTTCTCGTAGCGCGGCTGCTCCCACGGGACGCCGGTGGTCGTGATGTGGCCCGCGACGGCGTCCTCGACGGCTTGGGGGACCGCGAACTCGAAGCTGAGCTGCGGGCCGGTGAACGCCGAGATGTCCTCCAGCTCGGCGCTCTCGACGAGCTCGTATTCGACGACCGACTCGGCGACCTCGTCGGCGAGCGCCGCGTCGTCGCCGTCGGCGGTCCCGTCTTCGCCGGTCCCGTCGCCGTCGGCGGTCCCGTCTTCGCCGGTCCCGTCGCCGTCGGCGGTCCCGTCTTCGCCCGACCGCTCGCCGTGTCGGTAGGCGATCCCCGTCTCCCGGAGCGGGAGGTCGGTCGGCGGCGAGCGCAGCGCGGCGAGCGAGCGGATCGTGAGGGCGCCGTCGACGAGCGACTCCTCGGTGACCGAGGGGAGGTCGGGGTGTTCGTAGATCGGCTCGCCCTCGTACTCGGGGACGACGAAGGGGAGCCGCGCGCCCTCGTCGCGGGGGAGGCCGTACGCGATCGGGATCCCGAGGAGGTCCTCGACCGTGTCGATCGTCGTGTTCGTGATGTCCGCGAGGAGCCCCTCCTCGCCGACGCGCCGGAAGCCGTCGGGGATCTCGTTGACCGAGAGCGTGCTGGAGTGGGAGCCGAGCTCGGGGAGGATTCGCGGGACCACGTCCGGGTCCGGGTCGAGGAACTCGTTGTTCGGCACGCTCCGGGAGTGGGAGCTGGCGACGTACAGCTGGGGGTCGCCCGTGTCGAGGTCGACGAAGACGTGGAGCACTTCCCAGTCGTGCCAGTGGAAGTTCGCGGTGAACTGGTCGAACGCGGAGTACATCCAGAACTGGACGACCGCGAGCGGGGAGTCCTCGTACCGCATCCCGTTGTAGAACACCGTCGGGTTCGGCGGCTCGCCCGTCTCGTCGTACCGCTCGTGGTAGCCGTCGAACGCCGCGAAGCCGTCGACGACCGTCTCGCCGTCCTCCTCGACCGTGTACGGGCGCGGGTCGGTCGGGAACCACGGCTCGGCGGCGTCGAAGTACAGCGTCGGCGCGAACCGCGCCGCGAGCTCGTCGAGCCGGTCGGTGTCGAGGTCGCTCGTCGCGGCGTCGTCCGGTTCCGAGCCGGAGCAGCCGGCGACCGCGGCGCTCCCGGCGCCCGCGAGCGCGCCCAGGACGGTCCGGCGGTCGACGCGAGTCCGACGGTCGACGCGGTTCGCGCTCGCTCCGTCGAACGCGTCGTCCGGATCGGTCTCGTTCTCGCCGTCGCGCTTGTCGGGTGCCCGATCCATCCTCTGTGGCGATGAGAGCCGGAGGAATAACCCTTCTGCCGCCTGCGCGCCGTTCGATCCGCTCGTCTGTCACGTCTCATAGCGGGAGTAGGTGTAGTACGTTGTGAGTGTGGTCGTTTATAAATAGAATTGAGGTGTTGCTGTCGGCTGTTTATAAATACTCGATGGTGCTGAGATGGTGGTCTCCAAAGCCCCAGTCGCGAGGCGGCCGCACGCTCGCTGCGCTCCTCACTCGGTCGCTACCGCTCCCTCGTTGCGGTGCTTACGTCGCCTGCGGCCGCCTCGCGACTGCCCCTTTGAGTCCCGCCCCGCCCGCTCAGCACCGCAGCCTCACCCCTCCCCAGCCTCGCCGCTCACGCCCTGCGGGCGTTCGCGGCGTCCCTCGCGGGCTGGCTCGCGGCCTCCGCTTCGCTCCGGCCGCTCGCAGGCGCGCCACTGCATCTCCTTTTATGAGCGATCGTCGCCGTCGCTCACAGCCATTTAAATACCGAATCGCTGCTACCGATCTGCGATACTCACTCCCGAAATCGGTCAAAGCGGTCTCCGTGGCGACCGACCGTTCCGACGACCACCGCCCCCGAATCGGGACGCCGCGGATCCGTGGGAGAAGGTATTTGCGGCCGGCAGCCCGACTCCGGGGCATGGACGGGAAGAAGGCCCTCTACTACGCGGCGATCGCGATCGCGGTGTTGATCGGGGTCAGCATCGTCGTGAGCGTGGTCTCGGCGATCTTGGGTCTCGTGTCGGCGATCGTTTCCGGGATCGCCTCCTTGGCGGTCCTCGCCGGAATCGTCTACGTCGCTTATAAAGCCGGCTCGTGGCTCCTCGGTGACGACGGGGACTCGATCGGCGCCGATTCGCTCGACTCGATCGGGTCGTCGTCGACCTCGGCCGACGCCGGCAGCAGCCGGCAGGACCGGCTCCGCCAACAGTACGTCGAGGGGCAGATCAGCGAGGCGGAGTTCGAACGCCGCATCGGCGAGGAGCTGGAGACCGAGGAGGTCGACGACATCGACCGCGAACTCGAACGCGAGCGCTGAGGGGATTTAAAAGCGGTCGCGAAGCTCCTCGCGGAGGTCGTCGACGTCGAGGTCCTTCATCGCGAACAACACGAGCAGGTGGTAGACGAGGTCGGCGCTTTCGTAGGTGAGCTCCTCGCGGTCGTCGTCTTTCGCCGCGAGGATCGCCTCCGTCGTCTCCTCGCCGATCTTCTCTAAGACGGCGTTTTCGCCCTTCTCGTGACTGAAGAGGGATGCGGTGTACGATCCCTCCGGAAGCTCTTCCTGCCGCGATTCGATGGTTGCGAACAGCTCGTCGAGGACGGCCTCGGACGGACCGTCCGGGTCCTCGTCGCTCTGGGGTTCCTCGTCGCTCTGGGGGTCCTCGTCGCCCTCGGTCGGACCGCTCACGCGACCACCTCCCGCTCGGGGAAGAACGCGAGGTCGTGGATCCGCGGGTCGTCGGTGAGCTCCGGGTGGAACGCGGTGGCGACCACCGGGCCGTCGCGCACCGCGACCGGGCGCCCGTCGACCGTCGCGAGCGTCTCGACGCCGTCGCCCACGTCGTCGATGGCGGGCGCGCGGATGAACACGGCGTGGAAGGGGTCGTCGAGCCCCGTGACCGGGACCTTCGCCTCGAAGGAGTCCTTCTGTCGTCCGAACGCGTTGCGGTCGACGGAGACGTCGACCAGCCCCAGCGGCTCGACCCGGTCGTCCTTCGCGTCGGTCGAACAGACGATGAGCCCGGCGCAGGTGGCGAGGACGGGCTTCCCGCTCGCGACGTGCGCTTCGATCTCGGCGGCGATCCCCTCGCGGCGGATCAGCCGCGAGATGGTCGTCGACTCACCGCCCGGCATGAGGAGGACGTCGCAGTCGGGGACGATCCCCGCGTCCCGGACCTCGACCACCTCGGCCGTCTCGTCGTGGGCGGCCGCGGCGTTGCGGACGGCGGCGGCGTGTTCGGCCACGTCGCCCTGAACGGCGATGACGCCTGCTTTCATACGGATCGATGGGGCGGGCGCGTGGAAAAAAGGCGCGTTACGCGGGCGGCGAGTTCACGGCCGGCCCGTCGGCGAAACGAGGGGTTGCGCGTCGGTAAAACGGAGACGGCGCGTCGAACGCTTACGCGACGGTCAGCGACAGGATCTGGACGAACACGCCGAAGAGGACGCAGAACGCGACGACCGTCTTGGGGTCGATCGCGATGGCGTTCCGGTCCTCGTTCTCGAAGTAGCGGACCAGTCCCGCGCTGGACATCAGCCCGCCGGAGTTGGAACCACTCATGTCCCGTTCTGGGCGGCGCCGGGTTCTAAACGTTTCGTTCGCCCGCCGGACGCAGCGGGCGCAACCGCCGCGCGGTCCGCCGGGCGCGCGCCTCCCGTCGGTTCCGTCGGCCTCGACGGGCCGCGATGACCGGGCGCACACACGAGTGGGAAACCCTTATGCGCGGGCCGGCGATAGTTGACGCCGACTATGACCGTTCGACTGCTGGATTTCCACGCCGAGTGGTGCGGCCCGTGTAAGACCCAAGACCCCATCCTGGAGGAGATTCAGGAGGACCTCGGCGACGCGTTCGAGCTCCAGAAGGTCGACGTCGACGAGGAGCAGGACGTCGCGAACCAGTACCAGGTCCGCTCGCTCCCGACGCTCATCGTCGAGAACGACGACGGCGTCGTCGACCGCTTCGTCGGCGTCACGCAGCGCGAGGACATCGAGGCCGCCCTCACCGAAGCGGGCGCCTAAAGCGGACGCCTGACGCGAGCTCTCGCTCGTACCCGTTCTCCTCGCGGCCGCCGCGGCGTCTCGCAACCTTTTACAGCACCGCCCGCACAGTAGTCGTATGGCCAGTTTCGACGCCGCCGAACGTCGCATGCTCGACCGACAGATCTGTATGCGCTGTAACGCCCGCAACGCCTCCGAGGCCGAGCGCTGCCGCAAGTGCGGCTACACCAAGCTCCGCCCGAAGGCGACCGAGCGCCGCGCCGCGTAATCCGGTCGACTCCGGGCCGGATTCGGCCCTTCTCGCGAGCTCTCCGCTCGACGGCCAGCCGCGCGTGCGCCTCACGCCTCCCCGGCCTCGTCGCTCGCGCTTAACAGTGCTCGCGACTCCAGCGAGAATCGAAGATTCTCTGGCAGTCGGGCGAAGCCCGACGACCTCGCGCGTGCGACTCGCGCCCTGCGGGCGTTCATCGCCACGCGCCGACGTGGGCGGTCGGTCTCGCCGCCGCTCGTTTTTAAATATGACTCCCGCTCACTCGTCCGGGTACTTCGGCTCGCGGCGCTCGGCGCGCTCCGTCGCGCGCTCGATCACCTCGCGGACGGTGTCCGGGCCGTCGGCCGCGCGGTAGACGTCGCCGTGGCCGGGGAACATCGCCTCGACGCTGTCGGGCATGCGGTCGAGGATCTCGTGGAGGCTCTCGACCAGGCGCTCGCGCGACTGGCCGGCCATGTCGGTGCGGCCGAACGAGCCGTCGTCGAAGGCGCCGTCGTTGTAGACGACCACGTCGCCGGAGTAGCACCGCTCCTCGCCGACGAGCGAGACGTGGTCGTCGGCGTGGCCCGGCGTGTGGACGACCTCGCAAGCCTCGCCCCCGACGAGGACCTCGTCGCCGTCTTGGAGCGCGACGTCGCGGCGCGGGTGGTCGGCGTACGCGAGCACTCTGGGGTCGAAGCGGTCGACCACGGCGTCGAGCTCGCCCACGTGGTCGCGGTGCTGGTGAGTCACGACGAGGCGGTCGAGGCCGTCGACGCCGGCGTCGTCGAGCGCGTCGGCGATGACCTCGTCCACCCCGGGCATCGTTCCCGCGTCGACGAGCGTCGTCGCGTCCCCGACGACGAGGTACGCGTTGCAGGTGAACTCCTCCGCGTCCGCGGTGACGGTGATCGGTTCCATGCCCGTACTCCCTCGCGGAGCGACAAAAGGGTACAGCCGCGGTCGCGCCCGCGCCCGCTCGGCTCTCGGTGGCCTCGCGTTAAGTTTGACGTGAATTGTGGTAGACGGCGAAGGCTTCGAGCCAGTTTTGAGCTGTCTCTAACGCGACATTGCTGAAAC
>NZ_AOJF01000032.1:0-138024 GCF_000337395.1 Halorubrum distributum JCM 13561 | reverse complement strand
CGATCCACGCGATACGTTCGCTGAGGCGGTCGAATTCTGCCATAGACACTCAGAACTCGTCCGCCTCATCCTCTAACTTAACGCGACCCTCGGTGGCGGCCGTGGATTTATCCGTCGCGCCCTGTTAGCTTCACACACATATGGGCTTCGGCAGCTACGACGAGTCCGAACAGGAGAATCAGGACCTGGACGCGGACTTCGACGACGACGACGGTGTCCGGGCTGCCCAGGAGAGCCACCAGGGGTCCGTCGACTACGAGCCCGGCGCCTCGAACGACGAGCTTCTCGACCGACTCCAGGAGATCAAATCCGAGGACGCGTGAGTGGACCCGCCGAGCCGTACGCTCGGCGTCGCCTTCTCTGACGACCGCAACGTGAGCCACGCGGCCGGCGCCGTCGTTCGCGTCGACGGGACGCCGGACGGCTTCGCGTTCGCGACCTGTACCGTCGGCGGAACCGACGCGACCGACGCGGTCATCGACTGCTGGCGCGCGCTCGACCGCGAGGACGTCCGCCACGTCGCCTGCGCCGGCGTCGCGCCCGCGTGGTTCAACCTCCTCGACCTCGACCGACTCCGCGAGGCGCTCGACCGCCCCGTCTACGCCGTGAGCTACGAGGCGAGCCCCGGGCTCGAACCGGCGCTCCGCGACGCGTTCGACGGCGACGCGCTCGCCGAACGCCTCGACACCTACCGGTCGCTGCCGCCGCGGATCCGCGTCGATCCCCCGGAGTCCGGCGATCCCCGCTTCGTCCGCGCGGTCGGCGTCGACCCCGAGGACGCCGCCGCGGCCGTCAGGGGGCTTACCCGCGACGGCGAGCGGCGCTGCGAGCCGCTCCGGATCGCGGCGCTGGCCGCGAGCGCGCACCGCGAGGCGGCGACGGGGGAGTGACCGCTCCGAGGCGACCGACGCTACTTAGACGACCGCGCCCGGAGCCGGTGGTATGAGCGAACACGGCGGCGACGGCGCCGGCCTCGACGAGAACCTGTGCGTTCCGGCCTGCGAGCGGTGCCCGGAACTGGTCGAGTCTCGGAGCCGGATCGTCGACGGGATCGGCCCGACCGACGCGGACCTGCTGTTCGTCGGCGAGGGGCCGGGCGCCACCGAGGACGAGGAGGGCGAGCCGTTCGTCGGGCGCTCGGGAGACGTCCTCGACGAGGCCCTGCGGGACGCGGGGCTCGCCCGCGCCGACGTGCGGATCACGAACTGCGTGCGGTGTCGCCCGCCCGACAACCGCGACCCGACGACCGAGGAGCTGTCGAACTGCCGGGGCCACCTCGAAGCGGAGATCGACCGCCTCGACCCGGCGCTGATCGTGACGCTCGGGAAAGTCCCGAGCGAACACCTCCTCGACCGCTCGGTGGCGATCACTTCCGAGTCGGGCGATGTCGTCGACGCCCGCCTCGCCGGCGAGTCCCGACGACTCTTACTCTCCGTCCACCCGGCCGCGACGCTGTACGACCGGAGCCAGCGCGACGGCTTCTTCGAGACGATCGTTCGGGCGGCCGAGCTGAGCGGCGTCGGAGAACGGGACGAGAAAGGCGGGGACGGCCAGTCGCGGCTCGGCGAGTTCTGAGCGGCGTCAGTTCCGGTCGGACCGGTCGCCGACGCCGAGCCACTTCTTCGCGTCGAACAGGCCGCGGATCGCCTCGACGAGTCCCTTCCCCTCGTGCTCGCCGGGCCGGAGCCGGGCGCGGATGCGCGAGGAGATCAGCTCGATGCCGAGGACGACGATGAACACCATCACCAGCCCCGCGGCGGTCTGCTGGAACTCGAAGAGGTCCTGGCTGTTCCGGATCATCAGCCCGAGGCCGCCGGCGCCGACGACGCCGAGCGAGATGGCGATCCGGGTGTTGATCTCGAGGATGTACAGCGTCCACGCGATGAACGAGCGCGACACCTGGCTCAGCATGCCGAAGCTCACGGTCTGGGTGCCCGACGCGCCGGTCGACCGGATCGCCTCGATCGGCCCCTCCTCGATCTCCTCGAGGTCGTCGGTGAACAGGCGGCCGAGGTTCCCGATGCTGTCGGTCGCGATCGCGAGCACCGCGGTGACCTGTCCCGGCGGCCCGATGGGGATGTACAGGAAGATCCAGACGATGGCGGGGATGGCGCGGATGCCGCTGAGGGTGCCCCGGAAGATGAAGTTGAGGGGGAACGGCGTGACGCGCTCGCTCCCGAGGACGCCGAGGACGAGCGCGAACGGGAAGGCGAACACGGTGCCCATGAAGCCGAGGAGGAGCGTCACGAGGCTCGCCTTCACCAGCGACTGCCGCGACGACTGGAAGCTCTCGATGATGTGTGCGCCGCCGTCGCTGAAGCTCGCGGGGATCGCTTGGAGCCCGCTGATCCCCTGGTCTTTGGTGTAGATCGTGAAGTTCTGGAAGTCCGGCGGGAAGAAGCCGGTCGAGATGAACTCGTACATCCCCGGGAGCCGCCCGGCGACGACGCTCGACTGGAAGCCGATGAAGCCGAGCCCCCAGTAGGTGACGCCGAGGACCGCGGCGAGCAGCACGCCCCACAGCAGGTACTTGAGCCGGCGGAGCCGTTCGAGCGCGCGGAACTGGTCGTCGATCGCCGAGTCCGGCGAGCTCACGCCCGCTCACCTCCGTCGGCGGTGGCGTCGGTCTCGCCCAGCTCCTCGCTCGTCGTGCCGGTCGGGACGGTCTCGCCGCCCTGCGCCTCGCCGTAGTAGATCCGGTCCATCTCGTCCATAGTGAGGTCGTCGGCGTCGCCGTCGAAGATCACCTCGCCGTCGCGGATGCCGAGGAACCGGTCCCCGAACTCGCGGGCGATGTTCACCTGGTGGAGGCTGGTGACCGTGGTGAGGTCCTGCTCGGTCGCCGCCTTCTTCAGGTAGCGCATCACGTCGCGGGCGGCCTTCGGGTCGAGGCTGGCGACCGGCTCGTCGGCGAGGACGATCTCGGGGTTCTGGACCAGCGCGCGGGCGATCCCGACGCGCTGTTTCTGGCCCCCGCTCATCGACTCGGCGCGCTGGCCGGCCTCGTCGAGGAGCCCGACCGTCTGGAGGGCCTCCAGGGCGGTCCGCTTGTCCTCGTCGTCGTGCATCCCGAGAGCGCTCCGGAGGAGGCCGTTCCGCGAGAGCGCCCCCGACAGGGCGTTGCCGAACGCGGTCTTGCTCTCGATGAGGTAGTGTTCCTGGAACACCATTCCGACCCCGCTGCGGTTCCCTTGGAGCTCCTCGCCGCCGATGCGAACGGACCCCTCGGTGGGTTGCGTGAGCCCGTTCAACACCCGCAGCATCGTCGACTTGCCGGCACCGGAGGGACCGAGGAGGATGACGAACTCCCCCTCGTCGATGGTGAACGACACGTCGTCGAGGGCGACGGTGTCCTCGTCGTATATCTTGCTGACGTCTTCGAATTCGATCGTTGGCATGAGGTGTGAGTTTGTCCGAGAACGGACCGATCGCGTGAAAAACGATCCGAAGTGGGGATCGAACGGGGCCTACTGGTTGAAGATGTCAGTTCCGACGCCGAGCTCGTCGGCGACGTCGATGACGGACTGGTAGTCCTCCTGGTCCGCCTCGCGGACGCGGCTGAACCAGAGGTCGTCTCCGGTGCCGTCCTCGCCGTCGGCGCCGTAGTAGATGCTGTCCGGACCCTCCAGGAACGCCTCCTGGATGGCGCTTTTCACGTCGTCGTCGAGCTCGGGCGAGACCACGATCGGTGCGCGCGGGAGCCCCTCGTCCTCGTGGAGGGTAGTCGCGACCTCCTGCCACTCGTCCGGCGTGGGGCCGGTCTTCGTGTCGCGGACGAAGCCGCCCATCGCGGCCGCGTCGACCTGGCCCTGTTCGAGGAGGGTGTACGAGCCGACGTGGCCGCCGGCGAAGCGGGCGTCGAACTCGGCCTGCGAGCCGTTGCCCTCGGGGAGCTCGCCGACGTCGAGGCCGCCCTGGCTCGACATGCTGTACAGCGGGTACAGCGCGCCGCTGGTGGAGAGCCGGTCGGAGAACGCGACCGTCTTCCCGGAGAGGTCGGACAGCTCGGTGATGTCGCTGTCGTTCGGCGTCGCGATGATGCTCTTGTACGTCCAGCCGCCGTAGCCGTACCGCTGGAGGATGACCTCCGCGTTGCCGGTCTTCACGCCGAGCGCGGCTGCGAACGGCCCGGTCTCGGCGATGTCCAGCGTTCCCTGGCCGAGAGACTGGATGATGGCGCTGTAGTTGCTTCCGATGGTCCCCTCGACGCTGAGGTCGCTGGGGACATCGTAGTTCTCCCGGAGGTAGCTCCCGATGTGCTCTTCGAGCGGGGAGTACTGTACGTTGAGGTCCTCCTGCGGGACGGACGGAGAGATGCCGAAGTCGACCGTGCCGTCGCCGCCGAACGTCATCTCCGGTTCGCTGTCCGACCCGTCGGAGCCGTCGGAGCCGTCGGACCCGTCGGACCCGTCGGAGCCGTCGCCGCCGTCCGAACCATCGGAGCCGTCCCCGCCGCCGCTACAGCCGGCGAGTCCAACGATACTTGCTGCGCCCGCGACCTTGAGGAATTGGCGTCGTCGCTCCATGAGGAGTACATATTGGCGTTCTACTGATCTATCAAAAGTGTTGCTGTTCAAATATACGGACAGGTATATACTGCTCTGTAATGGATCCCGGATGGAAACTGACTTCCACGCAGGTGATGTATCGGAGACATGGACGAATCACCAACGGATCGAGAGGTGTCCGTCGCCCTCGTCGACTACGGGCTCGGAAACCTCCGGTCCGCGACCCGCGGGCTGGAACGCGCGGGCGCATCCGTCGAGATAACGGACGACCCCGCGGCGTTCGCGGCCGCCGACGGCGTCGTCCTCCCGGGCGTCGGCGCGTTCCGCGAGGGGATGGAGAACGCCGGCCCCCTGCGCGAGGCGCTGACCGACCACGCAGAGGCGGGCCGCCCCCTCTTCGGGATCTGTCTCGGGATGCAGATGCTCCTCACCACGAGCGAGGAGGCCGACCACGAGGGCGAAGGCGAGGTGACGGGCCTCGATCTGGTCCCCGGCACCAACGTCCGCTTCGACGTGGACCGGAAGGTGCCCCACATGGGATGGAACGAGCTCGATGTCTCGCGCGACCACCCGATCGTCGAGGGGGTCGACGGGGAGCACGCCTACTTCGTCCACTCCTACTACGCCGCGCCGGACGACGCAGACGCGGTCGTCGCCACCGCCGACTACGGCGTCGACTTCCCGGCGGTCGTCGCCAACGAGGCCGGCAACGTGTTCGGCACGCAGTTCCACCCCGAGAAGAGCGGCGAGACGGGGCTGAAGATCCTGCGGAACTTCGTCGACTACTGCGCGGAGCAGTAGCGACGTTACCTTTTACAGCGCGTCGTACGGGCCGGGCTTGGCCGCGGTCAGGCGCTCGACATGCTCGTCGGAGAGGTCGATCGTCGCGGCCGCGAGGTTCTCGCGGAGCTGGTCGACGGTCCGAGCGCCGACGATGGGCGCGGTGACGCCGTCGCGGTGCGCGAGCCACGCGAGCGCGGTCTGCGCGGGCGAGGCGTCGACCTCGTCGGCCACGGCGTCGAGCTCGTCGTGGACGTCGAAGTTCTCCTCGGTGAGGTACGCCTCCTGGAACCGGCTCGACTCGGCGGCCTTCGAGTCGTCTGGCAGGTCGGCGTCGCGGTCGTACTTCCCGGTCAGGAAGCCCTGTCCGAGCGGGCTCCACGGGGAGACGGCGAGGTTGCGCTGGCGCGCGAACTCGAGGTAGTCCCCCTCGACCTCCCGGTCGACGAGGTTGTAGCGCGGCTGGAGCACCTTGAACGGCTCCCACCCCTCGCTGCGGGCGATCTCGTTGGCGCGGGCGACCTTCCACGCGTTCGGGCGGAGCGTCGAGGCGCCGAGGTAGTGGACCTTGCCGGACTCGACGAGCCCGTTCAGGGTCTTCATCAGCTCCCGGGCGGGCGTCTCGTCGTCCCAGCGGTGGATGTAGAGGACGTCGATGTAGTCGGTGTCGAGCCGGTCGAGCAGGGCGTCGACGCGGTGGCGGACGTTCTTGCGGTTCGTGCCGCGGCTGTTCGGGTCGCCGTCGCGGATCTGCCAGTACACCTTCGAGGCGACCGTGTAGCGCTCGCGGTCGCGCTCGGCGAGCCAGTCGCCGATCCAGCGCTCGCAGTCGCCGCCGCCGTACACGTCGGCGGTGTCGATGTACCGTCCGCCGGCGGTCTCGTAGGCGTCGAGCAGCTCGTGGGCGCGCTCCTCGTCGATTTCGACGTTCCCCGCCTCGGTCACGCGGCCGAACCGCCACGTGCCGAACTGGAGTTCGCTCGTCCGCAGGCCGGTTCGGCCGAGCGGCACGGTTCCCAGATCGATCTCGTCGAGTTCGGGCGTCATCGTCGCACGGTTGTCCCGGTCGACGCAAAAAGCCTCAGCAACCGGATGCGGTGTGTGAACGCTCGCCTATCGCCGAGAACGGGAGCGGGGGCGGCGGCTACTCGCAGGTCACGGCGAAGTCCCCCTCCGCCGCGGTCGCGGTGCACACCGGACAGCCGGACTCGAGTATCGTCTCCCGCATCGCGTCGTTGACCTCGATGGTCTGCTCGCAGTCCGGACAGGTGAAGTGAACGGTGGTCAACGGCTTTCCTCTCGTCTTCCCCGGACGCGGGCTGCGGACATAAATGGACGGTTCCCGGACCGCGGCCGGTGAGCGAGCGGCGGCCCGGTCACTCCGTCCGCGGCACCGCGTACGCCCCGACCGCGAGGAAGACGGCGGCGAGCGCGGTCAACACGAAGAGGTCGCCGGCCCACGCCCCGCCCTCGAAGGTGATGGCGCGGGTCCCCCGCGCGAAGTACGTCAGCGGCGAGGCCGCGACCGCGGGCAGGAACCACTCGGGCAGCAGCGACGGCGTGACGAACGTCTCCGAGAGGAACAGGAGGGGGAGCGCCACCGTGTTGCTCGCGGCGATCACGCCGTCCTGCGAGTCCGCGAGCGCGCCGAGGACGGCGCCGAGCCCGCAGAACAGCGCGACCGCGACCGCGACGAAGACCGGGAGGGCGGCGAGCGCGGGCGAGACGATCAGGGTCGCGTCGGTCACCGCCAGCACGAGCCCGAGGATGAGCAGGCTCGCGGCGCCGATGATCCCGACGTTGACGAGCGTGTGCGCGAGCAGCCACTCGGCGCGGGAGAGCGGCGTGGTCGCCAGCTTCTCGAACCGCCCGCCGTCGCGGTGGCGCGCGATCTCGGAGCCGACCCGCGACAGCGGCGTGAACAGGACGACGACCGCGAGGTAGCCCGGGATGTAGTAGCCCGCGGGCTCCGCGAAGAGGCCGCCCCCTGTCGGCTGGGTCCGCACCAGCGCGCCGAAGATGACGACGAGGATGACCGGGAAGAAGAAGGTGAAGAACACCGCGGTCCGGCGGCGGGTGAACGAGCGCGCCGCCGCGACCGCCTCCGTCCGGATCCGGCCGAGGCGGGTCATCGGTCGCCTCCCTCAGAGGCGGTCTCGGTCGCCCCGCCACCGTCGGGGACCGTCTCGGCCGTCCCTCCCTCGCCGCCTCGACGCGCGTACTCTTCTCCGGTGAGCCGCAGGTAGACGTCCTCAAGCGACGGCTCCGACCACGAAAGGGAGTCGAAGGCGACGCCGGCGTCGTCGAGCGCGGCGACGGCGTCGCCGATCGCCTCGGGTCGCACGCCGCGCACCCGGAGGCCGTCGTCGGTCGCCTCGACGGTCGGCTCGCCGCCGAGTCGCTCTCGGACGCCCGCCGCGACGGTCTCGACTGTCGCCTCCGTCGTCGGGTCTGCGAGGGTCGCGTCCAGTCGGGGCGCGCCGCCGTGGTCGGCGACCAGCCGCTCCGGGGCGCCGCTCGCGACGACCCGCCCGTCGCGGAGCATGGCCACGCGGTCGGCGAGCCGCTCGACCTCGTCCATCGCGTGGCTCGTGAGGAAGACGGTGGTGCCGCCGGCCGCGAGCCGCTCGATCAGCCGGTGGATCGCCCGCCGGCCGGCGGGGTCGATCCCGGTCGTCGGCTCGTCGAGGAAGAGGAGGTCGGGGTCGTTGACGACGGCGGTCGCGACGCAGGTGCGGCGCTTCTGTCCCCCCGAGAGCGTCTCGTACCACGCGTCCGCGTCGTCGGCCATCCCCACGTCGTCGAGGACCGACTCGGTGTCCCGGGCCGCGTCGTAGAGCCCGCCGTAGTAGTCGACCAGCTCGCGGGCCGTGAGCCGCGCGGGCGGATCGAACGACTGCGGGAGCAGCCCGATCCGGCTCGGCTCGACGTCCCGCGGGGACTCGCCGAAGACGCGCAGGTCGCCCTCGGCCTCGGTGGTCCCCGTCAGCGCGCGCACGAGCGTCGTCTTCCCGGCGCCGTTCGGGCCGATGAGCCCGAACACCTCGCCCGCGGCGACGTCGAGGTCGACCCCGTCGAGCGCGTCGACGTCGCCGTACGACTTGCGAACCCCCTCGCCGACGACGACGGGGTCGCCGCCGGCGGCGTCGGGGGCGCTCGGGCCGGCTCCCTCGCCGGCCTCGGCGGGAGCCGCGCCCGGACCCGCTCCCTCGCCGGGCGCGTCGACCGCTGCGTCGGTCGCTGTCTCGTCCATGCGATCGGGTGCGGTCGCGGCGCGCGTAAGGGTTGCTTTTCGGTCGACTCGTCCCGCTCCGTTACGCATAAGCGACGCGCTCCCGACCCACGGCGTATGCACTACCACGAGGCGGCGGCGTTCCTCTTCGACCTCCGCCGCTTCTCGGTCAAGCCCGGCACGGAGCGGGTGGAGGCGCTCTTGGCGCACCTCGGCGACCCGCAGGACGAGGTCCCGTTCGTCCAGATAGCGGGGTCGAACGGGAAGGGCAGCGCGGCGCGGCTGACGGAGTCGATCCTCCGCGAGGCGGGGCTGTCGGTGGGGCTGTACACCTCGCCGCACCTCTCCGCGCTCTCGGAGCGGGTCCGCGTCGACGGCCGGGAGATGACCGAGGCCGCGATCGCCGACTTCGTCGACGAGGTGCGCCCGTGGCTGATCGACCGGGCGGCCGCCGGCGAGCCGCTCACCTTCTTCGAGGTCGTCACGGCGATGGGGATCCGGGAGTTCGCGCGGCGCGAGGTCGACGTCGCCGTCCTGGAGGTCGGCCTCGGCGGCGAGTACGACGCGACGAGCGCGGTCGACCCCGCCGCGACCGCCGTGACGAACGTCTCGCTCGAACACACCGCGGTCCTCGGCGACACGATCGCGGAGATCGCCCGCACCAAGTCCCGGATCGCCCGCCCCGACGCGCCGTTCGTCACCGCCTGCGAGGGCGAGGCGCTGGCGGTCGTGCGCGAGGTCGCGGGCGAGGCCGGCGCGCCGGTGACGCGGGTGACCGGCGACGGAGGGTCGGACGGCGACGAGTCAGACGGCGGCGAGCGCGACGCCGCCGACCCGCCCGCGTTCGCGGCGACCTACGAGGGCCGGGTCAGCGCCACCGACGCCGAGGTCTCGCTCGCCGGCGAGCGCGAGGGAACGTATCGGATCCCCCTCGTCGGCCGCCACCAGGCCGCGAACGCGGCGGTCGCCGTCGCGCTCGCGGACCGGACGGCGGCGGCGCTGGGGACCGATCTCCCCGACCGCGCCGTGCGCGACGGCCTCGCGCGGGCGACGTGGCCCGGCCGCTTCGAGGTGGTCGACACCGCGCCGCTGACCGTCCTCGACGGCGCGCACAATCCCGCGGCCGCCCGCACGCTCGCGGCGACGCTCGACGAGTACGACTACGACGACCTCCACCTCGTGTACGCCGCGATGCACGACAAGGACCACGCGGAGACGGCCGCGGCGCTCCCCGACGCCGCGACGGCGGTCACCTGTCGGCCCGCCATCGACCGCGCCGAGGACCCCGACGTGCTCGCGGCCGCCCTGCGGTCGGCGGGCGTCGACAGCGTGACGGCGGGCGACGACGTGGCGGACGCGCTCGCGACCGCGGTCGACCGCGCAGACCCGGACGACTGCGTGCTGCTCGTCGGCTCGCTGTTCGCGGTCGCGGAGGGCCGGGCTGCCCGGACGCGAACGGTCCGCGAACGCGCGGTCCGCGGCGCCGACGACGCGACGCACGCGCTCGACACGGCCGGCGTTCCGCCCGCGGGCGTCGCGACCCACCGGGACGGCGTCGACCACCGCGTCCTCACGCTCCGGCTGCGCGGCGACCGCGCGGAGCGCGTCGCGAGCGAGGCCCGAGCGGTCGGCGGCGACGCCGCGCTCGGCGGCCTCGGCGCGGACGAGGATCGTGGTGCCGGCGGCGAGCAGGTCCCGGTCACCGTCGCGGGGACGGTCGGCGAGCTCCGCACGCTCGTCGACCGCCTCGGGGCGGCCGACGCCGGCGGCCTCGGGGGCGTGGCGGCCGACCTCGCCGCGGCGGTCGGGATGGAAGAACAGGGGGACGCCGCAGCCCCCGATTTCCCGTGGACCGACCGCACCGCGGTGATGGGCGTGCTCAACGTGACGCCGGACTCCTTCCACGACGGCGGGCGCCACGCCGACCTCGACGACGCGGTCGCGGGCGTCGAGCGGATGGTCGACGCCGGGGTCGACATCGTCGACGTCGGCGGCGAGTCGACCCGCCCGGGCGCGGAGCCGGTCCCGGTCGAGGCGGAGATCGAGCGCGTCGTCCCCACTATCGAGGCGATCCAGTCGGTGTCCGCGGTCGAGTCGGGTGAGGTGCTGGTCTCGGTCGACACCCGGAAGCCGGCGGTCGCCGAGGCGGCGCTCGACGCGGGCGCGGACGTCATCAACGACGTGACGGGGCTGGAGGACCCCGAGATGCGCTCGGTCGTCGCGGAGGCGGACTGCCCGGTGATCGTGATGCACAGCCTCGACGCGCCGGTCGACCCGGACGCAGACCCCGAGTACGACGACGTGGTCGGCGAGGCCGTCGACGAGCTCCGCGAGCGGCTCGCACTGGCGGACACGGCCGGCATCGACCGCGACCGCGTCATCGTCGACCCCGGCCTCGGCTTCGGGAAGTCGCCGGCGGAGGACTTCGAGCTGCTCGCCCGCTGCGGTGAGTTCGCGGCGCTCGGCTGCCCGGTCCTCGTCGGCCACTCGCACAAGTCGCTGTACGGCGCGGTCGGGCGCGACGCCGACGACCGCGAGCACGCGACGGTCGCCGGCACCGCGCTCGCGGCCGACCGCGGCGCCGACATCGTCCGGGTCCACGACGTCGCCGAGAACCGCGCGGCGGTCGATGTCGCCGCCGCGGTGAACGGCGCGCTGCGCGACGACGACGGCGCGCTGCGCGATGGAGACGGCGAGGACGCGGAATGACTCGGGACCGGGCTCCGGTCCCGGCCTCGCGCCGCGCCGACGGCAGCGTTTTGCCTCGCGACCCCCTCGCGCCGGTATGACCCGGCGCCTGCTGCTCGGCTGTAGCGCGGTCGGGAACGCGCTCGTCGAACACGCCCGCGACGAGCGCGGCGGGCGCGACGACCTCGTGGCGATCACGGACGACACCGGCTGGGTGTCGACGCTGCGCGACCGCAACGTCGCGACCGTCGAGGCCGACCCGACCGACCCGGGGACGTACCCGGACTCGGCAGCCGTCGTGCTGGTCGCGAGCGACGACGCCGAACGCAACGTCGCCGCCGCCCGCGCGGCCCGAGAGCGGTACCCTGCGGCGCTGATCGTCGCGCACCTCGGGACGGCGCCGACCGACGAGCAGCGGGCGGCGGTCGAGGCGGTGGCCGACCGCGTGGTCGACCCGGTCGAGGCGGTCGCCGGTCGCGTCTTCGAGGCGGTCGGCCTCGACGGCGGCCGCGGCGCCGACGCCGACGCGGAGTTCGCCCACGCCGCCGACGACGAGAAGCCGGCCCGCCTGCTCTCGGCGCTCCGTGGGCTCTCGGGGCCGCTGCTGGTCGTCGCGCACGACAACCCCGACCCGGACGCCATCGCGAGCGCGCTCGGGTTGGCGCGGATCGCGGCGTCGATCGGCGTCGACGCGGACGCCTGCTACGGCGGCGAGATCGCCCATCAGGAGAACCGCGCGCTGGTGAACCTCCTCGACATCGGGCTGCGGCCGTTCGACGAGGTCGACCTCGACGCGTACGGCGGCGTCGCCCTGGTCGACCACTCCCGCGCGGGGATCAACGACAGCCTCCCAGAGGGCCACCCGGTCGACGTCGTGATCGACCACCACCCGCCGCGGGGGCCGGTCGCGGGGTCGTTCGTCGACATCCGTCCCGCCGTCGGCGCGACGAGCACGCTCATCTCCGAGTACCTCTCGCGGTACGGGATCGCGCCGGAGCGGGACCTCGCCACGGCGCTTCTGTACGGCATCCGGATCGACACGAAGGACTTCACGCGCGCGACCGCCATCGACGACTTCGAGGCGGCGGCCGCGCTGCTCGCGCACGCCGACGAGTCGACGCTCGAACGCGTCGAGAGCCCGAGCGTGAGTCCCGAGACGCTGCGCGTCCTCGCGGCCGCCATCGAGAACCGCGACGTCCGCGGGCCGGTGGCCGCCTCCTGCGTCGGCGAGATCACCGACCGCGACGCGCTCGCGCAGGCGGCGGAACGGCTCCTCGACCTGGAGGACGTGACGGTGACGTTCGTCTACGGCTACATGGACGGCGTGATCTACGGCTCCGCCCGCGCCCGCGGCGCCGACCTCGACGCCGGCGAGCTGCTGCGCGACGCGCTCGACCCCGTGGGCTCGGCCGGCGGCCACGCCTCGATGGCCGGCGCGCAGGTCCCGCTCGGCATCCTCTCGGAGGTCTCCGAGTCCGAGTCGCTGCCGGACGTCGTCGAGGCGTTCGTCGCCGGGCGGTTCTTCGAGGCGCTCGCCGACGCGCCCGCGCAGCCGACCGGGCTCCCGCCGGAGTTCCCGACGGACTGAGCCGAGGGCGTGCGAACCCCTCTCGCGGCGCCGTGCGAACCCCTCTCGCGGCGGCGCAAGACACTCCTCGCCGGCCGTCGATACCCTCTCCATCGACGCCATGTCCGACGGACTCTACGACGAGCGTCCCCGGCTGTACGACGCGATCCAGTCCGAGTGGGAGTACGACCGCGACGTCGCCTTCGTGTTCGACGCGCTCGCCGACCGCGGGGTCGACCCCGAGCGCCTGCTGGAGGTCGGCTGCGGCACCGGCGAGCACACCCGCCGGCTCGCGGCGCGCGGGCTCGACGTGACCGCGATAGACGTCCACGAGGGAATGCTGGGCGTCGCCCGCGAGAAGTGCGCCGGGGTCGACGGCGGCGTCGGTGACGGCGACGCCCCGGGAGCGGTCGAGTTCCGCTTGACGGGCCTTCCGGATCCGGACCTGGAAGACGCGGAGTCGTTCGACGCCGCGGTCGCGATCCGCGGCGTCGTGAACCACCTCGCGCCGGCCGACCTCGGCCCCGCGCTGGCCGGCCTCCGCGACCGGCTGCGGTCGGGCGGCGTCCTCGTCTTCGACAACTCTCCGCTGCCGCCAGAGGGGAACCGACCGGGGCTCGACGTCGGCCGCGACGCCGAGGGCGCGGTCGAGTACGTCCGCGTCGCGCACCACGTCGCGACCGGCGACGGTCGGCTCGACTGGCGCGCGGTGACGTTCACGCCGGACGGCGACCCGTTCGTCGACCGCCGCCCGATGACGCCGTTCACCGACGATCGGATCGCCGACGCCCTCGCCGCGGCCGGATTCGACGACGTCGACGTCGCCGAAGGGTACGGCCCCGGAGACGATCGGAGCGTGTTCGTCGCGGTCCGGTAGGACGCCGGCCGCGGTGTCGCCGTCGAGCGATTGGCACTGAGTGGCAGGCCGGTCGTGCGGAAATCGCGCAACGGTCGCAACGTACATACGACGCGCCGGCCAACTGTGGGACATGACTGACGACATCGTCGAACACCGTCGACTGATAATCGCCGGCACCGGTATCTCGGGGCTCTCGGCGGCGATCTACGCCGCGCGGTCGAACAACGACCCCCTGCTCATCGAGGGCGACGAGCCGGGCGGCCAGCTCACCCTGACGACCGACGTGGAGAACTACCCCGGCTTCCCCGAGGGGATCTCCGGGCCGGGCCTGATCAACGACATGAAAGAGCAGGCGAAGAAGTTCGGCGCCGAGGCCCGCAACGGCGTCATCGAGGACGTCTCGAAGCAGCCGGCCGGGCACTTCCGGGTCACGCTCTCCGACGGCGACGTGTACACCGCCGACGCCGTCATCGCCGCGTCGGGCGCCAGCGCCCGGACGCTCGGCGTCCCGGGCGAGGACGATCTGATGGGGTACGGCCTCTCGACGTGTGCCACCTGCGACGGCGCGTTCTTCCGCGACGAGGACATGCTCGTCGTCGGCGGCGGCGACGCCGCGATGGAGGAGGCGAACTTCCTGACGAAGTTCGCGGACACCGTCTACATCGCGCACCGCCGCGAGGAGTTCCGCGCCGAGGACGTGTGGATCGAGCGCGTGATGGACAAGGTCGACGACGGCGAGATCGAGCTGCTCCTCAACACCGAGCTCACGGAGATCCACGGCACCCCCGAGGACGGCATCGATCACGTCACGCTCGTCGAGCACCCCGAGGGCCACCCGACGGAGAAGCTCGACGACCCCGCGACCGCCGACGAGGTCGACGAGTACGCGTTCGACGTGGGCGCCGTCTTCTACGCCATCGGTCACACGCCGAACACCGACTTCCTCGAAGGGACCGGCATCGAGACCGACGACGACGGCTACCTGATCACCGAGGGCGGCCGCGGCGGCGGCCAGACGCGCACGGCCGTTGCGGGTCTCTTCGGCGCCGGCGACGTGGTCGACTTCCACTACCAGCAGGCGGCCACCGCGAGCGGCATGGGCGTGAAGGCCGCGCTCGACGCCGACGAGTACCTCTCCGAGCGCGAGCGCGCCGGCGAGCTGTACGAAGGCGAGGTCGACGCCGCGGCCGCGGACGACTGAAGCGCGGTCCGTCGGTTCCGACGCGTTCGATTCACCGTCTCGACGGCTCCGTCCACCCCCGTGACGCGATCGGTGACGCAAACTCCTCTTTGAGTCATACGCGGTACTATTTGCGCCTCTCCCGTCGTTCGAAACGTGATGAACAGACGCGGTCTGGTCGTCGTCGCCGCTGCGCTCGCGTTGTTCGTGACCGGTAGCGCCGTCGCCCTCGCCGGCCCCGTGTCGGGAGGGCCCGGCGGCCTCCTCGGCGGGGCGAGCGACCCGCCGGCGCTGCTCCACTTCGATACCGACGAGGTCCGCTGTCCCGACGAGTTCGCGGCCAACGGTTCGACCTCGGTGGTCGCCGGCGGTCCGAACACCGAGATAACGTACGCTCGAAACGTCTCCCTGCCGAGTTCCTCGCACGCGGTCGGCGGCCCGACGTTCGAACGGCTGAACGAGTCCGCCTACGTCCTCGACGTCCCGATCGAGGAGGCGGGGAACGCGTCGCGGTCGTGTTCGGGCGTCGTCCGCTACAACGGCACGATGCGGATTCCCGCGGGCGACGATCCGTGGACCCTGATCGTGAAACAGGACGGCGAGACGGTCACGACGCTGCGCGGCGACTCGGACTCCTCGCTCCTCGGCGGGTCGACGAGCGTGAGCGGAAGCGTTTCGGCGCCCGCACGGTCGGACAACTCCACGAACTCATCGGAGTGAGCCACGGTCGTGGCGAACACCACCACAGTCCCTGCCGTTCATTTATAAATAGATGACCGCAGATCGACGGTGAACGCCTCCAAAACCCCAGCCGCTCGGTGACACGTGGCTGCTGCCGGGGCGAACACCGCCAAAGCCCCAGCCGGGAGGCCGCCGGACGCTCGCTGCGCTCCTCAGTCGCTCACTCCGTTCGCTCCCTGCGGTGCTTATGTCGCCTCCGGCGGCCTCCCGGCTGCCCCTTTGCGTCCCGCCCCGCACAGCACCGCAACCTCACGCCTCCCCAGCCTCGCGGCTCCCTCCGCTTCGCTCCGGTCGCCGCGTCCCTCGCGCGTGCTCCTCACGTCCTTCGGACGCTCGGAGGCACGCGCCACCGCGGATCTATTTATAAATACTCACCGTGTTCGCCCGGTTTAGGACAGAATCTCCACCTCGTACCCCTCGGCTTCGAGCGCGTCGACGATGTCGGCGGCGTGTTCGGCGTCGTCGGTCTCCAGTTCCAGTTCGAGTTCGGCGGCGTTGACGGCCACGTCCCGCGAGGTGCGGTCGTGGTGGACCGCGTACACGTTCGCGCCGGTGCGCGCGACGATGCTGGAGACGCGCTCCAGTTCGCCGGGGCGGTCTTTTAAATCGATCGTGATCTTGAGGTACCGGCCCATCTGGACGAGCCCGCGCCGGATCACGGTGCCGAGGCGGTTGAGGTCGATGTTGCCGCCGCAGAGCGCGGCGACGATCGTCTCGCCGTCGTCGTACTCGAACGCGTCGGAGAGCACCGCGGCGAGCGCGACCGCGCCGGCGCCCTCGACGAGCGTCTTCGCGCGCTCCAAGAGCAGCGTGAGGGCCAGGGCGATCTCGCGGTCGTCGACGGTGACGACCTCGTCGACGTACTCCGCCATCACCTCCAGGGTCTCCTCGCCGACCGACCGCGTCGCGATCCCGTCGGCGATCGTGTCGACGCTGTCGATCTCCGTCACCTCTCCCGCCTCCAGCGACTTCGCGGCCGAGGCCGCGCCCTCCGCTTGGACGCCGACGACGCGCACGTCGGGGAGCTGCGCTTTGATCGCGACCGCGACCCCCGAGATCAGCCCGCCGCCGCCGATCGGGACGACGACGGTGTCGAGTTCGGGGCAGTCGTCGACGATCTCGAGGCCGAGCGTCCCCTGCCCGGCCATCACGACCGGGTCGTCGAACGCGTGGACGTAGGTGCGGTCCTCCTCCTGCTCCAGCCGGTGCGCGTACGCCTGCGCCTCGTCGTAGTCGACGCCCTCCAGGCGGACGCTCGCGCCGTACCCGCGGGTGGCCTTCACCTTCGAGACGGGCGCGAACTTCGGCATCACGACGGTGGCGTCGACCCCCGCGCGGCTGGCCGCCAGCGCCACGCCCTGCGCGTGGTTGCCGGCGCTCGCGGTGACGACGCCGGCCTCGCGCTCCGCGTCCGAGAGCGTCTGGATCCGGTTCATCGCGCCGCGGATCTTGAACGCGCCGGTGCGCTGGAAGTTCTCCAGCTTCAGGTGGAGGTCCGCGCCGCTCATCTCGGAGAAGGAGCGCGACCGCTCGAGCGGCGTGTGCCGGGCGACGCCCGAGACCCGCTCGCGCGCCTCGCGGATGTCGGCAAGACTGAGCATGCCACCTCGTCGCCGCGCCGGCCGCTAATCGGTTCCGGTCGACCCCGCGCGAGAACGGACGGCAAGCGGCCGCGCGTCGCGGCCGCGGCGCCGCGGTCGCCGCCCCGGCCGCCGCGCCGATCCGGGTCGACGGCCCGGCGGCTCACGGGTGATAAGGGGGGGAATGCACGCGTGTGACGTGCACCTGAAACGAGGCGACGGGAACACAAAAAGGTGAGGCTACCAGAGCGAAAGTGAAACCGCACGACTGCGGCGCCGTCATCGCTCCGTCAGACGGGATCTCGGGGGGTGAGCCGCACCCGCACGTCGCGCTCGTCGAGGACCGATCGAACCCGCTCGCCGAACGGGCCGGAGCCCGGCCACGTCGCGTCCGCGTCGAGCCGGTCGGGGTCGCCGACGTACACCGAGGCAGTGTCCGGGTGCTCGCTCGGGGCGTCGAGCGGCACGGTCTCGCGGACGTACAGGCCGCCGTCGACGTCCTCGTACGCGTCGAGCGCGTCGACCTCGTCCGTCCGGAGGAGCCGCCCAGCCGTCTCGCCGCCCGGCGCGAGCGTCGGGTACCGCCCCTCGACGAGCCGGAGCCCGTCGAGCGTCGCCGGGCCGACGAAGACGTACGAGCCGAGGACCGCGGCGACCCGCTCCGGCTCGGTCAGCGTGCCGTACACGAAGACGTCCATGGGGACCGTGCGTCGCTCGCGGGCTTCAACGTTCGGGCGCTCACCGTCCGATGCTGTCGGTCGGAGATGCGATCGGCCCCCTGCGACGCCGAGTGCCGGCGACGCCGACCGGCTCCGGTATATCAATACCGCGGGGGCTCGTCGAACGCGACGCATGGACTTCCCGCGGCTGCGGCGCGTCTGGAAGCGCGTGTTCTCGCTCGCGTGGCCCGTCATGGCCGAGCAGACGTTCCGCACCGCGATGCGGACGACCGACATCCTCGTCACCGCGCTGTTCTCGCCGGCCGCGGTCGTCGCCATCGGCCTCGCGGACCTGTACGCCCGGTTCCCGCTGCGGATCGGGCTCGGCCTCGGCGGCGGCGCCATCGCGCTCTCCTCGCAGGACACCGGCGCCGGCGCCGCGGAGAACCGCGACGAGGCGGTGACGCAGGCGATCCTGCTCGGCGCGCTCGCGGGGATCCCGTTCGTCCTCTTCGGGTTCCTCTTCGGCGAGCTCGCGATCGACGTGTTCGGTCGGCTCGTCGGCGAGCGGACCTCGCCCGCGGTCGTCGACCTCGGCTCGACGTACCTCGCGATCGTGTTCGCGACCGCCCCCGCCCGCCACGTCGCCCTGGTCGGCGCCCGCGCGCTCCAAGGGACCGGCGACACCCGGACGCCGATGTACGTCAACATCGCCGCAAACTCCGTCAACATCGCGGGGTCGGTCGTCCTCGGCCTGGGCCTGTTCGGCCTCCCGCGGCTGGAGGTCGTCGGCGTCGGCCTCGCCACCGCGGGCGCCAACGTGCTCACGGCCGGGCTGCTCTGTTTCGCAATCTGGGGCTCGTGGACCGACGCGGACTTCGCGCGGCCGCGCGACCTCACTGTCGCGAAACAGCTCCTCGTCGTGAGCGCCCCCCGCGTGCTGGAGGGGTTCGGCTCCGAGATCGCGGAGTTCCCGTTCAACGCCCTGCTGCTCGGCTTCGGCGAGACGGTCAACGCCGGCTTCCAGATCGGCCGCCGCGTCTACCAGCAGGTGACCGGGCCGCTCTCGCGCGGCTACAACGTCGCGGCGTCGATCCTCGTCGGGCAGGCGCTCGGCGAGGGCGACCCCGAGGGCGCGCGGTTCAACGGGTGGGCCGTCGCGAGCCTCGGCGTGCTCACGGTCGGCGCGATCGGGCTCGGACTCGTCGTCGCCGCCCCGCGGATCGTCCCGGTGTTCACCGACGACGCGGCGACGGTCGCGTCCGCGGTCGACTTCGCGCGGGTGTACGGCGTCGCGGGCGCAGCCCTCGCCTGCTTCTCCGCGCTCTCCGGCTCGCTCCAGGGCGCCAGCGAGACGCGGATCCCCCTCGTCGCGCGCGTCTCGGGCATGTTCGGCCTCTTCTTGGGGCTCTCGTGGCTGCTCGGGCGCACCGCGGGGTTCGGTCCCGAAGGCGCGTACGTCGGCGTGTCCGCCGCCTACGTCTGGATGGCGCTCGTCGTCGCCGCCGGCTTCCGCTACACGGACTGGGCGAGCCGCGCCGCGGACATGATGGACGCGCGCGGGTCCGGGCCCGGCGCCGAGTCCGACGCGGCGTCCGGCGACGGCTCGCCCGCGGACGACTCGCCGTGACGCGGCGCGGACGGCGCGGGGAGAAGAACAATGATACGGCCGGCGTCCGTCACCGGCGTATGTCGAACGAGACGCTGTACGAACGCCTCGGCGGCGAACCGGCGATCGGCGCGATCGTCAGCGAGTTCTACGACCGGGTGCTCGCCGACGACCGGGTGAACCACTACTTCGACGACGTGGACATGGCCGACCAGCGCTCGCACCAGACGAAGTTCCTGAGCGCCGTCACCGGCGGCCCGATCCGGTACGAGGGCGAGGAGATGGCGACCGCACACGAGGAGCTGGGGATCACCGACGCGGAGTTCGAGATCGTCGCGACCCACCTCGACGACGCGCTGCGCGAGTTCGACGTCGGGGACGCCGACCGCGAGGCCGTCATGGAGGCGGTCTCCGGGTTCGAGGGGGACGTCGTCGGCCCGCCAGCGGACGAGTAGCGCGACCCGCCAGCGGACGAGTGACCGCCGGTCAGGGCTCGCCGCCGAGCGACTCCTGCTCGGAGCCCGCGTCGCCGCGGAGCCGCCGCCGGCGCTTGTCGTAGGCGGCCTCAAGCTTCGCGTTCGTCGCCCGGGAGACGAGGTAACAGTCGGCGTCGCCGTCGTCGCGGGGGTGCGCGCTCGCGACCCAGACGTGGCCGTCGCCGGCCGAGAGGTCGTCCGCCCAGCGCTCGGCGGCCGCGCGGCTCTCGAACGCGTGGCGGGTCCCGTCCTCGAAGACGAGTTTGCCCACCTTCGCGTTCCGCTTGCGCGCGGACGGTTTGATCGCGACGACGACGCTCACACCCCGAGGTCGGACGCCATCAGGTAAAAACCTCGTCAGACGCGGCGCGCACGGCCGCCGCTCAGTCGTCGGCGACGGCGCCCGGCTCGGCGTCCGCGGCGTCCGCTTCCGCGGCCAGCAGGCGGTCGAGCCCGTCGACCATCCCGACGACGCTCGCGCGGGTGATGTCCGCGTCCGACGCCGAGACGCTCACCGAGCGGTCGCCGCGCGAGAGGTCGACCTCGACGGTGACGACCGCGTCGGTGCCGCCCGTGATGGCGTCGACGTGGTAGGAGTCGAGCTCGAAGGCGACGCCGTCGCGTTCGTCGTCGCTCCCGCGCTCGCCGTCCCCGCCGCCCGCCAGCGCCGTGCGGACCGCCTCAAGCCCCGCGTCGACCGGGCCGGCGCCCGTGCCGGAGGCGACGCGCTCGTCGTCGCCGACGCGGAGCCGCACCGAGGCGGTCGGGAGGTTTCCCCCGGAGGTCGCCGAGAGGTCGACGAGCTCGACGTGTCGCTCGCGCTCGCGCCCGCGAACGTCGTCGGCGATCGCCAGCAGGTCGGCGTCCGTGACGCGCTTGCCGCGCTCGCCGAGCTCCTTCACGCGGGCGACGACCTCGCGCAGCTCGTCGTCGTCGACCGCCACGTCGTGCTCGGCGAGCGCGGCCTTCACGCCGGCGCGGCCCGCGTGCTTCCCGAGGACGAGCCGGCGCTCGCGCCCGACCGTCTCCGGCGGGTACGGCTCGTACATCGTCCCGTCCTTCAGCGTGCCGTCGGTGTGGATCCCGGACTCGTGGGCGAAGGCGTTGGCGCCGCAGACGGCCTTGTTCGGCGGGAGCGCGACGCCGGTCGCCTCCGAGACCGTCCGGCAGAGCCGGTAGAGCCGTTCGAGCTCGACGGTGTCGACGTCGTACGACTCGCCGAGCGCGATCGCGACCTCTTCGAGGGCGACGTTGCCCGCGCGCTCGCCGACGCCGAGGACGGTGCCGTGGACGGTGTCGGCGCCCGCCGCCAGCCCCGCGTGGACGTTCGTCAGCCCGAACCCGAGGTCGTCGTGGGTGTGGAGGCTCGTCGGACCGCGGTCGGCGAGCCGCGAGACGACTTCGGCGGTGCGCTCGGGGTCGGCCGCGCCGACCGTGTCGCAGTAGCAGATCCGGTCCGCGCCGGCGTCGAGGCCGGCGCCGAGCAGGCGTTCGAGGTAGTCGAGGTCGGCCCGCGAGCCGTCCTCGCCGAGCACCTCCACCCACAGGCCGTGCTCTTTGGCGTACTCGACGAGTTCGACCGTCGTCTCGACGACCTCGTCGCGGGTCGACCCCACCTTCGTCTCGACGTGCTTGTCGGAGGCGGGGACGACGAGGTTCACGCCGTCGACGCCGCAGTCGAGCGCGTGGTCGACGTCGCGTTTCACGCCGCGGGCGAAGCTCGTCACGGTCGCGTCCAGTCCCTCGTCGGCGACGCGGCGGATCGCCTCGCGTTCGCCCTCCGAGGTGCACGCCGAGCCGGCCTCGACCAGGTGGACGCCGGCGGCGTCGAGCTCGCGGGCGACGTCGACCTTCTCGCCGGGCGTCAGGGAGACGCCGGGCATCTGTTCGCCGTCGCGTAAGGTTGTGTCCAGCAGCTGTACCTCGTCGAGGTCGGTGAGTGGTGTTCGGGTCAAAAGGGAGTCCGTCGGCTCTGCGGTGGTCTCGGGGTCGGTGCCGCCGCGGGGCGGTCGTGCCCCGGAGTCGTTATCGTCGGAGAATTTCGCGGCCAGCCGCCGCGAGGCGACTTCCTCTATCCTCCGAACGATCGCGAGTGTCTCGCGTCATTCGTACCCGTGCGAACGATGTACACACGTATAAACTGCCGGGTCGCGTCAGGTTTGGCCGAGCGATCCTCGCTGTGACCCGGGTTTCGTCGAGGGATCCTCGATGCGACCGCCGGTAGCGTTAGGGGGGTCCCCTGCGACCGACCCCGCATGGAGCGAGCCGCGATCGACGACGTCGACGTCGTCACGAACCCGATGGGCGTTCACGACATCCGAAAGCCGGTCTCGCGCGCGCTCGGCGCCGACCACGTCGCGATGAACTACTTCGAGCTCGCGCCCGGCGACGGCTTCTCCGGCGGTCTCCACACTCACGGCGACCAGGAGGAGATATTCTACGTGCGCTCGGGCACCGCCACGTTCGAGGTCGGGCGCGAGCGCGAGCGCGTCGAGGTCGGCCCCGACGAGGCGATCCGATTCGCGCCCGGCGAGTTCCAGTCCGGGTTCGTGGCCGAGGACGCCGACGAGGAGGTGGTCGCGTGGGCGATCGGCGCGCCGGGCGCGCGCCACGACTGGGACCAGATCGAGTCGATCGTCGAGTGCCGCGACTGCGGCGAAGACCGGGTCCACGACACGGAACTCACCGACGAGGGCCGGTTCCGGTTCACCTGTACCGAGTGCGGGACCTCCTTTTCGCCCTGATCGCGGCCCGCGGGGCGGTGTCGACCGCCGCGCGCCGCGTCACCCCAGCAGCGACCGCAGCGACCGCCGCCGGGTGCCGCACTCGGCCGCGTAGTCGCAGGCGTTACACCGGTCGTCGTCGACGCGCGGCGGCGGGCCGTCGATCGCCCGCGCCGCGCGGAGCGCCTCGCGGTACGCGGCCTTCTTCCGCAGCGTCAGTCGGACTTCGCGTACGACCCCGACCGCGGGGTACTCGACCAGCGCGCGCTCGATCTCGCGTTCGCGCTCCCACGCCAGCGCCTTCGCGAGCCCGACCGCGCGCACCGCCTGCGGCTCCCACACGCCGTTCTCCGGCGGCTCGCCCGACGAGACCAGCGTCGGAATCGGCGGTGGCGACGGTTCCGTCTCGTCCGGGTCGTCGGGCTCTCCGCTCGGTTCCAGCACCTTGTGAACGGTGCCGTGGCAGTCCTTGCCCGAGAGGAACCCGCGCTCGCTCGCGGGGTCGACGAGGGAGTCGTACGCCTCGCGCTCGCGGAGTCGGTCCAGATTCCGGCGGTACGCGGCCGGGGACCGATGGAGCGGCAGTTGCCGCAACACCCGCTCCGGCGCGTCGACCAGTTCGTCGTACCGGAACGCGAGGTCGATTCGCTCGCGCGCCTTCGGCGGGACGCTCCGCTCGTCGTCGCGCCGGACGTAGTAGAGCTGTCGGGGGCAGTACGCCGCGCGGGCCAGGTCGCTGAACGGAACGAGGGTCACGAGACGGGCTGGCCGCGGCTTCACTTATAAATAGAACCGCGGTGGCGCGTGCCTCCGAGCGCCCACCGGGCGCGAGGAGCACGCGCGAGGGAGTCAGTCGCCGGAGCGAAGCGGAGGCGACTGACGAGGCTGGGGNAGGAGCACGCGCGAGGGAGTCAGTCGCCGGAGCGAAGCGGAGGCGACTGACGAGGCTGGGGAGGCGTGAGGTGCGGCTGCTGTGCGGTGGGGCGGGACTCAAAGGGGCAGCCGCGAGGAGCCCGTAGGCGACGCAAGCACCGCAGGAACGAGCGAAGCGAGTGACGAGGAGCGCAGCGAGCGTACGGGCTCCTCGCGGCTGGGGCTTTGGAGGTGTTCGCCGTCGATTCGAAGTCAGTCATTTATAAGCGAGCGGTTGGGGCTTCGGAACCGCTCATCCCCGCCTCTGCTGTTACTTATAAAGAAACGTCCGTCTCGATGTCCTCGGTCGCTTCGCGGAGGCCGTCCTCGCGGGCGTCGCTCGCGAGCGACCCCTCGATGTCGGCGTCGGTGAGCAGGTCGCGGAACGCGTCGCGGAAGCGGTCGTTCGCACGCGTGGAGGCGATGTCCGTCCGCGCGACGGCGGCGTACCGGGCGACCGTGTCGGGCTGTGCGTCCAACTCCTCGGCGCACTCGACGATGGAGTTCCCGGCCGCGGTGAGCCGCTTCAGGTCGGCGTACTCGAACGCGGGATCGGAGTCGCCGCCGCCCGCGTCGACCTCCCGGTCCGACTCGCGCACGAGGTGGAGGTCGAAGCGCGCCTTCCGGACGGTTTCGGCGTCGACGTCCGCGGGATCGACGTCGCTGTCGCCGTCCGTGTCGGGCAGCGCGTCGCGGATCGCCGCCGCGATCGCCGCGTCGTCCGCGTCGTCGAACCGGCCGCGGGCGACCAGCGCGTAGGCGGCGTCGTCGAGCGGCGTCGAGAAGCCGTACCGTTCGCGCATCGCGGCGACGAGGTCGCGGACCCCCTCGCTGGCGTCGTCGCGATTGACGAGGGTCCCCCGCTCCGCCTCCTGGCGTTCGGTGACCGTCTCCGAGCCGGTGGCGTCGACGAACAGGTCGCGGAGTTCGGCGGTCTTCTCGTCCATGGGGTTCGAACTACGGGGGCAGGGTGGAAAAGCCTCGTGTCGGCGCCGCGTCCGCTCGGGCGGCGGCGCGCCGCTCGCTCGGCCTTCGAGCAGCCTCACACCAGCCCGCCGACCGTGAACACCACGTAACAGCACGCCACCAGCGCGCCCGAGTGGAGCAAGGCCGCATATCGCCCCCGCGCCGCGGTGCCAGCGAACCACCCGGACGCCAGCACCGTCGCCTGCGTGACGACGTACAGCCGGAAGCGTTCCAACTCGGGATACACCCCCTCCGGCTCCGTCACCGCCTCCGACGCGGCGGCGATCTCCGCGAGCCGCGCGGCGTCGACCACCTGCGTGTTCACGACCGCGACGACCCCGGCGACGAGGACCGCCGCGGCCCAGCCGACCGCGATGTACGGCTGCATCGACGAGCGGAGCGCGCGCTGCTCGCTGTACAGCCGCCCGACCTCGATCCGGAGCGTCTCGAACACCGCGTCGGCGTCGCCGCCGGCGTCGAGGGCGCCCGTGACGAGCCCGAGCGTCCGCGCCGCCAGCGGGGTGTCCACGCGGTCGACGAACCGCTCGATGGCGGCGCCGCGGACGTCGACCGCTGTCGCCTCGTCGGCGGAGTCGCCCGCGGTTCCGTCCGGCCCCTCCGGTGCCGTCGTCGAGCGCAGCGCGAACGCGAGATCCGCCACGTCGTCGTCGAGGACGCCGAGATCGGCGTCGCGCGCGACCGCCGCGACCGCGGCCTCGAGCGGGCGCCCCTGCGCGACGTGGCCCGAGACGGCGTGGACGAAGTCGGCCAGCTCGCGGTCCTTCGCGTCGTCGATCCGGGTGCGCCGCGCGGCGACGAGCCCGACCGGCACCGCGAAGGCGGCGTACCCGACGAGGACGACGTTGACGAGCGTGTAGCCCGCCAGCGCGAGCCACGCCGCGAGCGCGACGGCCGGGACGACGGCGACGACCGCCGTGCTCGCGGGGTTCCGCGCGGCGGTCGCGAGTATCGCCCGCGGGCCCGCCGGCAGCTCGTAGCTCGCGCGCTGGCTCGGCGGGCGGAGCGTGCCGACCGCGACCGCCGCCGCGAGGCCGAAGGCGACGAGGAACGCGACGGCGCCGTACAGCACTACCGCCCGCGTTGGCACCACGCCGACCGGCGTCTCGACGGGCGGGAGCAGCTCCGGGATCACGACCGACAGCGCGGTCGCGCCGATGACGAGCAGCGCCGGCAACACCAGCACCGCGACGAACAGCTCCGTGAGCAGTTCGAGGAACCGCCGCGCGCGCTTCCGGGCGCGGTCCTGCCGATGGGATAACATTCGGCGCTCGGTGGCGAGGAACTCGGAGAGCGCCTCGTCGCCGGTCGCCGCGTGCTTGCGGAACTTCAGGAGGAACGGCGCGAGCAGCTCCCGCGACGGCGTGTCCCGCGCGACCCGCCGGAGCCCCTCGTCGAGGCTCCCGGCCAGCCGGGCGGCGTTGAGCGCCTTCCGCAGCGAGGTGGCGGTGGCGCCGTACGCGTCGCCGGCGGCTGCCTTCCGGAGCATCGCCCGCGGCCCGTCGCTCCCCGAGGAGAGCAGGTCGAGGTACCGGACCGTTCCGGGGAGGGTGCGCTCGATGTCCGTCCGCCGCGTCGCGGCGACCCAACGGAGGCCGAGCCCGGCGGCCGCCACGGTCGCGCGCTTCGCGAGGAGCGCGACCGCGACCGCGACGAGCAGCGCCGCGCGGGCCGTCCGGAGCGGCCCCACGGAGTCCGGCGTCGGCGCGGGCGCCGCGGTCGACCCGGCCGAGAGCAGCGCCGCCCCGAACCGCGCCTCGACCGCGGCCGCGACCGCCGGCGCGGCGCCCGTCGCGACCACCAGCGCGGGGAAGAAGGCGGCGGCCGCGACGATCCACGAGAGGCCGTACGCCCGCGCGAGGTACGTCTCGAACCCGGTGTCGAGCGCGGTGCCGCGGTACCGCTTCCGGTCGGCGTCGTGTCGCCGGTCGCTCGCGTGGCGCGCGAACAGCGCGTAGCAGACGCGGTCGACGACCGCGAACCGGCCGCCCGTCGCGAGCGCGTCGTCCGCGGACCTGTCCTCGGTGTCACGGTTCCCGGCGACCGCGTCGGTCGCGCGGCGCCGGCTCACGGCCGCCCCCGTTCGGACGAGTCGTCCCGGTCTCCGTCACCGTCGCGGTCCATCGTCCGGGCGGCGCGCTCGACGGTCGCCGCCTCGTCGGTGCGCAGGTCGGCGAGGAACTCGAACAGCGCCTCGGGGTCGTCGACGCCGTCGCGCACGAGGTACTCCACGTACCGCCGCTTCGACGCGAACTCGGCGGCGACCGCCTCGCGGTCGCGGTCGGTCCGGTTCGCGATCCGGTCGAAGACGCGGAACCGCGGCCCGCCGCGGCCGTCGCCCGGTACGTCGCCCGCCCCGGCCGCGCCCGCCCTCCCCACCCCGCCGTCCGCGTCCCCGCCCGGCGCGCCGGGGAACCGGAACGTCCCGTCGCCGTCGCGCCAGGCGACCGTGTTGAAGCGGACCGACTCGCCGCCGGCCTCGACGACGCCCGCGCCGCCGCGCTTCGGGTCGCCGGTCGGGCTCCGCGTCGCCTCCGGGTCGAGCCCGTCGTAGGCGGCCTCGGAGAGGGGTTCGATCGCCCGGGAGACGTATCGTTCCCCGTCGACCTGCCGGGGGAAGACGACGAGGTCGACCTCGCGCAGCAGGCGCGCCGGGAGGTCCCGCTCGCGCAGGCGGTTGGCGAGCGCCTCGACGTCCTCGGCGTGCGTCGTGCCGATCACGCCGTGGCCGGTGTTGAGGCTCTCGGCGAACGTCTCGAAGCTCTCGGGGGTGTTGATCTCGGCGATCACCTCGACGTCGGGGTTCAGGTAATTCGCCTCGGTCATCAGCTCCGCCATCCCCACCGTCTTGTAGGCGTCCTCGTGGTCGCGGGTGGTGAGCGAGACGCCCGTCTCGTGGGGGAGCCGGACCTCACGGGACCCCTCGTCGACGGAGATCGGGCGAGCGTCGAAGGGGATGAAGGGCGCGTGGGCGTTGAGCAGCGTCGTCTTCCCGACGCCGGTCGGGCCGGCGAAGAGGACGACCCCGCGGTGCTCGTACAACAGCCACAGAAGGGTCACCAGCTCGACCGACAGCGTCCCCCGATCTATCAGGTCGACCGGGGTGAGCGCGTCCGCGCGCTGCTTCCGGATCGAGACGTGCGGGCCGCCCTCGGAGATGACGGGCAGCGCCACCGCACACCGGATCGTCTGCGGCACGCCGTCGAGCTCGAGGTTCACCTTCGCGGAGGGCGTCGAGGCGTTCAGCTCCGTGCCGTCGCGGGCGGCGATCCCCGTGACCACGTCGACGAACGTCGTCTCGTCCTCGAACGCGAGGTTCGTCGGGACGCGGGCGCCGGCTTCGGGGGCCGCCTCGTCGTCTCCGTCGAACCCCCCCGCCTCGCCCGGTCCGCCCGCCGCGCCCGAGAGGACGGAGGCGCGGGGGACGACCTTCACGCGCTCGCCGACGCGGTTCGCCTCCACGTCCTCCAGGTGCGGGTCGCGGATCGGCACCGTGAGGATGCCCTCGCCGACGAAGTCGCGTAACACGTAGTACGCGAGGTCGTCGAGCCGGTCGCGGGCGAACCGCGAGTCGACGGGGGGCGCGGCGAGCCCCCGGTCCGCGAGCGCGGCCCGCGCCCGGTGGAGCGCGGCGTCGAGCCACGCGCGGGTGTTGCGCGCGGTGAGCCGCCGCGAGAGGAACCGCCGGGCGCGGGCGGCGACGAACGACTCGCGGTCCTCGATCACGTCGCTCACGGTCGTCTCCCAGATCCGCGACTTGCACTCCTCGATGAGTTCCTCGTCGCCCGGGAGGAGGTCCGGCTCCAGCACGGCGTACTTCGTCTCGAACGCGTCGGAGCCGAGCAGCCGCTCGCGGTAGACGACGACCTCGACCGGGATGCCGGCGAACTCGACGGCGTACTGCGCGAGCCGCTCGGCGGCCACGCGCTCCACGTAGTCCGCGTCGGCGTCGATCCCGGTCTCCAGCGGCGCGAACGTCTCGGTGTGGACCACCAGCTCGCGGTCGTCGCCGACGTCCGCGACCTCGATCCGGTCGTCGAGGGCGACCGGCGTGAGCTCGCCGAGCAGCCGGAACTCCCGCAGCGCGTGGTAGTCGATCCGCCGCCGCGCCGCCGCGCTCGCGTCGACCAGCCGGTCGATAGCCGTCGCGTACTTCGGCTCGAACCCGCGCTCGGCGCGCTCGACGACGCCGACCCGGGTGAGCGGGCGGCGGTGTCGCACGGCGGAGAAGCGGTCGCGGACCCGGTCGAGCGCGCGCTCGTCGGCGGGCGACAGCGGCGGCTCGCGGACGTCGTAGCCGAACCGCCCGCCGTCGCGCTCGCGGACGGTCGCCACCACGCCCGGCGCCGCCTCGTACTGCGCCCGGACGTCCGGCGCGTACCACGCCTCCGGGTCGCCCGGCGGCACCGGCGCGGGGACCGCGCCGCCCGGGTCGTCGTCGGGCTCGTCGACGATCCGGAGAGTCGCGCCGTCGCTCACGGTTCGAACACCCGTTTCGCCGGTCGATCCGTCGCCCCGCTCGCGTCGCCGCACCGTGTCATTCTTCCAATCGCCTCCGCCTCGCCAGCGCCGCAGTTTAAGCGTTATTTTTTGTCGGAACGCTGTCGTTTCTGCGGGCTGAAACCTCCGCGCTGACGACGCCGCGCTTTTGTGCGTTCGCGCCGCACCGACGGTATGCGCGCAGCCGTTTTCAACGCCCCCGGCGAGATCGACGTGGAAGAGCGACCGCGCCCCGAGATCGAGGCCCCGACGGACGCGATCGTCCGCGTCACTCACACCGCGATCTGCGGCTCGGACCTCTGGTTCTACCGCGGCGACAGCGACCGCGACGCTGGCTCCCCGGTCGGCCACGAGCCGATGGGGATCGTCGAGGCGGTCGGCGACGACGTCACCTCCGTCGAGCCGGGCGACCGCGTGCTCGCGCCGTTCGCGATCTCCTGTGGCGAGTGCGAGTTCTGTCGGAAGGGGCTCCACACCTCCTGCGAGAACGGCGACTCGTGGGGCGGCGACAACGGCGGCGGCCAGGGCGAGTACGTTCGTTCGACCCACGCCGACGGCACGCTCGTTCGCGTTCCCGACCGCCACGCCGACGACGAGGACACCCTCCGCTCGCTGCTCCCCCTGACCGACGTGATGGGCACCGGCCACCACGCGGCCGTGAGTGCGGGCGTCGAGGAGGGCTCGACAGTGGCCGTCATCGGCGACGGCGCGGTCGGGCTCTGCGGCGTCCTCGCGGCCCGCCGGCTCGGCGCGGAGCGCATCATCGCGGTCGGGCACCACGAGGACCGCCTCGAACTCGCGGAGGAGTTCGGCGCCACCGAGACCGTCTCCGAGCGCGGCGAGGCCGCCGTCGAGCGGATCCGCGAGCTCACGTACGGCGGGCCGAACCACGTGATGGAGTGCGTCGGCGCCGCGAGCGCGATGAACACCGCCATCGACGCCGTCCGCCCCGGCGGCACGATCGGGTACGTCGGCGTCCCCTACGGCGTCGAAGACGAGGGCCTCGACGTGTTCGGCATGTTCGGGCAGAACGTGACGCTCGCGGGCGGCGTCGCCCCCGTCCGCGCGTACGCCGAGGAGCTGATGGCCGACGTGCTCCAGGGGACGCTCGACCCCGCGCCGATCTTCACCGAGACGGTGGGCCTCGACGACGTCGCCGAGGGGTACCGCATGATGGACGAACGGGAGGCGATCAAGGTGCTCGTCAAACCGCACGGCGACGCGTAGACGGCCGCGAAACCGGATTTCCGATCTACGTCTGCTCGACTCGATTTTTAAGTGGTGGCGCGTGCCTGCGAGCGGCCGCCACCGGCGGCCGCGAGGAGCACGCGCGAGGGACGCGGTGAGCGACGGGCGACCGGAGGGAGCCCCGAGCGAACCGCGAGGCTGGGGAGGCGTGAGGCTGCGGTGCTGTGCGGTGCGGGGCGGGACTCAAAGGGGCAGCCGCGAGGGCGAAGCCTGGCGACGCAAGCACCGCAGGGAGCGTAGCGACCGAGGAGCGCAGCGAGTCACGCGAGTCCTCGCGGCTGGGGCTTTGGAGGTCTCCGTCGTCGAGACACAGTTGCCCATTTATAACTAAAAGACTGGGGCTTTGGCGGTGCTGGCCGTCGATTCACGGACGCCAATTTATAAGTGAACGGCTGAGGTTTGGCCGTGTTCGTCGCCGAGGTGTAGTCGCTCATTTATACGTGAGCGGTCGTGGATTCCGCAGCCGTCGACGGACTAGTAGCCGCCGATGGGCATTCGGACACATGGCAGACAGAACCGCTCAAACGTCCTATTTCGACCGTATCGGCGTGACTTTTATTATGCCCAATGCCTTGTTACCTGTTGTCATGTGCCACCATTACGACGAGGCGCGCACGTGGACGGAGGTCAAGGCGCGTCACCGGTCCGAGGAGGCGGACGAGCTCGACGAGGCTCCCGACGTCGACGCGGTCGACGAGCCGGCGGACGAGACGGAGGAGCCCGAGCCCCCGGCGGAGCCGCGCGCCCCGGCCGACGACTGACGCGGTCGGGGACGACCCCGCCTCGAACCCCGACGTTTCTTTCGCGTGTCCCCGTCCCGTGAGCGGCCGCCCCGTCTCGGCCTCCCCCGACTCCCGATCCACAAATTTACAACTGCTTATCATGTACTCCGGTCCGTGCCGCCCTCCACTCGAACGCTCGCGATCCTCGCCCTCCTCGTCGTCGGTCTCGGACTCAGCTTCGCCTTTCACGCAACCGCGGGCGACACGCAGATCACTTACGAGGCGACGGCCGTCGAACCCGGCGAGAATCCGGAGCTGGTCGCGGGCGCGTCGCCGAACGTCACCGACCTCGACGAGCGGCTCTCGGACACGTCCGATCGGCACCGGGAGCCGGTCCGGACCGCCGCCGCGACCGGGTCCTTCGAGGGGTCGCTCTCCCCGGAGTTGGACATCGCGCTCGACGACGCCGACTCGCCGTACGTCTGGTACGACGGGAGCTACTACGAGTGGACGCTGTCGACGCGCGGCGAGACGACGAACGCGACGATCGAGATGCGGGAGACCGACCCCGAGACGGTGTTCGGCGCCGTCGCGCGCCCAGCGGCCGCGGCGTCGCCCGGCGTGCGGACCGCTATCGACGAGGGGACCGCGACGAACGGGACCCTCCGGTCGGGACTGTACCGGCAGGACGGGGCGTACTACGCCGTCGCGGTCGAAAGCGAGGCGGCCGTCTTCGCGCAGGTCGCGGGCGCTGCCGTCGGCTTCGTCCTCACGCCGGTCGGCCGCGGGTACGCGGCGGTCGCGCTCGGCCTCCTCGCGTACCGCTACCGAGAGCCGACGCGCGACCGCCTCCTCACCGCCCGCCGGGCCGCCGCGGTCGCCGCGCTCGCGCTCCCGGTCGCGCTCGTCGGCACCGCCCTGTTCGAGAGCGGCTCGCTCTCCCGCTTCGTCACCGGTCCCGCGAGCGCGACGGTCGTCGCGGCAGGCGTCCTCGCCGGCGTCCTCGCCGCTCAGCGGCGCTGGGCCTTGCTCGCCGGCGCGACGCTCGGGATCGGGCTCCTCGCCACGGCGGCGATCGCGGGCGCGCTCGGGGTTGTCGGACTGGTCTTCGGGCCGCTCGCGGTTCTGATCGGCGTCGTGACGGGCGCCGTCCCGTTCGGGTACGGGTACTGGTTCGCGCGGCCCGCGCCGGAGGTATCGGCCGGGTAGCACGGGAGCCGATCGACTCCGGGATCCCGACCGACGCGGTCGACGCGTTTGCCTTGGATTTCAGGCCCATCCTGAACGACCCTCAGGATCCCACCGAAGTCGTTCTATCGGCGAAATACTATGCGTGTCGCGGTACTCACTCCGATAGCTTCGCCACTGAATTCCACGCATGAGTTCAATACGCCGCCGCACCCGAACCGACGACGCAGGCACGACAGTGATCGCCGGATGAGACGAGCCTCGGTCCGTGTCCCGACGCTCGTCGTGATCGTCGCGCTGCTGCTCGCTGTCGGCGTCGTGTTCGCGGGAAGCCCGCTCGCACAGAACGATGGCGACGTGAACGGGGCGTTCATCGACGAGAGCGGCAACCCGATCGCCGCCGACCAGCCGATCGACACCGCCGCCGCGACCGCCGAGCCGGCGCTGGTCTCGCCCGAGACGCTCGGCGCGGTCGGGGTCGCCGTCGCGGTCGCGTTACTCGTCGTCGCTGTGGTCCGCCGCGCAGACCGCTAACCCGATTCCCTATCGAACGCGGTTCGCGACGCCCGCTCAGAGCGGCTCGATCAGTTCGACGACGTGGCCGTCCGGGTCCTTCACGAAGGCGACCCGGGCTCCGGCCTCCGGGTGGTCGGTCGGCGCCTCCCTGACGCCGTGGTGATCGATCTCCGCGAACGCCGCGTCGACGTCGTCGATGCCGACGGCGACGTGGTCGTAGCGGTCGCCGTCCGCGCTCGGCGCCTCGCCATCGGTGTCCGACAGCTGGAACTCGACGCCGTTCCCGTCCGCGACGTACACGTTGCGGGTGTCGCCGTCCGCGGTGGTGAACTCCCACGACCGCTCGAACCCGAGCTCGTCGACGTACCAGTCCGCGGTCCGGTCGGCGTCCGCCACGTTCAGACAGGTGTGGAGAATCTCCATGCGTCGGCCTCGCGCCCCGCCGTGATAAATTCCCGACCGCCGGTTCCCGACCGCCGCCCCCCGCGGCCGACGCGGCACCGGCTCGCCCGATCAATCATGTTGCTCGCGCTCCTTCCGTCCGTATGGACCGCAACGCGGTGCGCCGCGCCTGGGACGCGGTCGCCGAGACGTACGCCGCCCGCCGCGACCCCGACGGCTCGGACGCGGCGCTGATCGACGACTTGCTCGACGCGCTCGCCGGCGACCCCGAGGCCGGCGACGGCGACCCGCTCGTCCTCGACGTCGGCTGCGGCGACGGCGCCCGTACGCTCGCGAACCTCCCGCCGGGCAGCGTCGGCCTCGACGTCTCCCGACGCGGGCTCGACCTCGCTCGCGAAACCGTCCCCGACGCGCGGCTCGTCCACGGCGAGATGTCCGCGCTCCCGTTCGCGGCCGACCGCTTCGACGCGATCACGGCGTACCACGCGGTGTTTCACGTCGAGCGCGAGCGCCACCCGGACGTGTACGACGAGTTCGCGCGCGTCCTCCGCCCCGGCGGCCGGCTCCTCGCGACGCTGCCGAGCGGCCGCTTCGAGACGGTGCGGCAAGGCTGGATGGGCGGCGAGATGTTCTTCTCCGCGCCCGGCCGCGAGCGCACCCTCGACCAGCTCCGCGCGGCGGGGTTCGCCGACGTCGAGACGCGGACCGCGACCGACCCGCTCGGGAGCAGCACCGAGTTCGCGTTCGCGAAACTAAAAGGGGACGCGGCGCCCGACGGGGGCGCCACCGAGTCGGGGGCGACCGACCCGTGACCGACTCCGACGAGGTCCCCCACGACGTGCGCGCCAGCCTCGATCAGCTGCTCGCGGAGGCCCGCGCGGCCGCCGAGCGCGGCGATGTCGACACCGCGCGGTCCCTGCTCGAGACGGCCGAGACGGTGGCGACGAACAAGCTGCCGGCCGGCGAGCGCCGCGACCGCGTCCGGTGGGGGTGTGCGGCCGCGCTCGACGCGCTGCCGAACGGCGATCTCGCAGCGGCGTACGCAACGGCGACCGCGGACGTCGTCGGCGCGTCGGGCCCCTCACTTTAGGCCCTCGCGCGACTTCGAGCCAGACATGCGCGTCGCCTCGCTTCTCCCTTCCGCCACGGAAACGCTGTTCGCCCTCGGCGTCGAGCCGGTCGGCGTCTCGCACAGTTGCGACCACCCGCCCGCCGCCCGCGAGCTGCCGACGCTGACGAGCACGGTCGTCGCCCACGCCGACCGCTCCGCGGCCGACATCGACGAGCAGATGCGCGACGTCGACGGCGCGGTCTACGACCTCGACGAGGCGCGGCTCGCGGACCTGGAGCCGGACCTGCTCGTCACGCAGGCCACCTGCGACGTCTGCGCGGTCGACGCGAGCGAGGTCCGCGCGGCCGCCGCGCGGCTCGACCCGGCGCCCGACGTACTCGCCTGCGACCCGCACTCCTTCGCGGACGCCCTCGACGACGTGGTGCGGATCGGCGCGGCGGTCGGCGAGGAAGCGGTCGCGAGCGACCTCCGGGCGGACCTTCGCGAGCGCGTCGACGCGGTCCGCGAGCGGGCGGAGCGCGCGGTCGCCGACGAGGGGCGCCCCCGGACCGCCGTCCTCGACTGGACCGACCCGCCGATCCGCGCGGGCCACTGGGTGCGCGACATGGTCGAGATAGCGGGCGGCGACCCCGCGTTCCAGCCCGACGGGCCCTCCGAGCCGGTCGCGTGGGCCGACGTACGCGAGTTCGACCCCGAGGCGCTCGTCGTCGCGCCCTGCGGCTTCGACCGCGACCGCGCCGTCGACTCGGTCGCCGACCTCGCCGCCCGCCCCGGCTTCGACGAGATCACGGCGGTCGTCGATGACCGAGCCTACGCGGTCGACGGCAACGGCCTGTTCAACCGACCGAGCCACCGGCTCGTCGACTCGCTGGAGGCGCTTTTCGCCTGTCTCCACCCCGAGTACGCCGGGACGACGCCCGCCGCACACGACCGAGTCGCGCGCGTCGACCGCGCAGCGATGCCGTCCGTCTGCCCCGACGGCGGGTGAGCGGTCCCGGCCGCCGCGTCAGGCACCCGTCTCCGTTGACTCCCGGAGCGCGGAGAGCGTCTCTGCCGTGCGCAGGTCCGCGACCGTACAGTACCACGCGCCGCGGACGCCGTTCAGGTCGTTGTCGACCGGGCGCTCCAGCGGCACGAGGTCGTCGAGCTCGAAGATCACGACCACGCGCTCCTCGGAGAACGGGTCGATGAGCGCCGCCCAGTCCGCCTCGTCCATCGGTCCCGGCTCGCCTCGCGTCTGCTCGGTCCGGTCGACGACGCGAGCGTAGTGCGTGACCGCCGACACCGGCGCGGTCCGGTAAAACGCCATGTAGTCGAAGTCGGCGCGGGTGCGGTCGTACGACCGCGGCGCGGGGTAAAAGCCTGCGCGGCAGCGCTCGAAGGTCTCTTCCTGCGTCGCTACGACGCAGACGCGGGCGTCCCCGGGCGCATCGTCGCTGGGGGCGTCCGCGGCGAAGCGGTCGAGGTCCACACCGAGGGTCGCCGGCGAGCGCGGATATATCCGCCGCCGGCGCGTACTGAAGGGCGATGGCACGGAGCGCGACGAGCGCCCGCGGCGGTCCCCGCGAGCGCGACGAGACGGACGCGGCACGCGGCGCAGAGTCGTCCGACGGCGAGCCCGACCCGCCGGCGCTCGCGGTCGAGGGGCTCACGAAGCGGTTCGGCGACGGCGACGACGCGGTGGTGGCCGTCGACGACGTGAGCCTCACGGTCGAGCGCGGGTCGGTCGTCGGCCTGCTCGGGCCGAACGGCGCCGGAAAGACGACGCTGATCAAGTGCGCGCTGGGGATCGTGGTTCCCGACGCGGGCTCGGTGCGGGTGTTCGGGAACGACGTGCGCGACGGCCGGCGGGCGGCGTACGCCGACGTGGACGCGATGCTGGAGGGCGCGCGCAACGACTACTGGCGGCTCACGGTCCGGGAGAACCTGCGGTACTTCGCGACGATCAGCGGGGTCGACCCCGACTCCGTGGCGGCGCGCCACGACCGGCTGCTCGACCGGCTCGACCTCGCGGACAAGGCCGACACGGCGGTTCGCGACCTCTCCCGGGGGATGAAACAGAAGGTGTCGCTCGCGAGCGTGCTGGCGGGCGGCGCCGAACTCGTGTTCCTCGACGAGCCCACGCTCGGACTCGACGTCGAGAGCGCGCGGACGCTCCGGGCGGAGCTGCGCCGGCTCGCGGCCGAGGAGGGGCTCACCATCGTCGTCAGCAGCCACGACATGACGACGATCGAGGCGGTGTGCGACCGCGTCGTCATGCTGTCGAACGGCCGGATCGTCGCCGACGACACCGTCGAGGCGCTGCTCGGCGCGGCCGCGAGCGACGCGGTGCGGGTGGCGAGCCCGGACCTCACGCCCGAGACGGTCGCCGACCTGCGCGAGCGGTTCGAGGTCGTCGCCGTCGACCGCGACGCGCGCCCGCCCGCGGTGACGGTCGCGGCCGGGGGCGACCGGATCTACGACCTGACCGACGCGCTGCGGGCGGCCGGCGTCACCGTCTCGGACATTCGGACGGTTCAGCCCGACCTCGAAGAGGTGTTCTTGGAGCGCACCGGGACCGGGCTCGGCGCCGCCGGCCCCGCGTCCGGGGGTGAGGGTTCGTGAGCGGCGACGCGTCCGCGGGGACGGCGTCGACGGCGGAATCGACCGCCGACGGCGCGTCCGGTGACGCGACGGCCGTCGACGACCAGCCTCGCCCGGCGACCTACTACCACTTGGCGCGGGCGGTGCTGTACCGGGAGTTCCTGATCTTCGTGCGGTACCCGGCCAACGCCATCGGGGGGATCGTGGTGTCGCTGTTCTTCTTCGCCGCGCTGTTTCTCGGCGGCCAGCTGCTCGCGGGGCAGGCGCTGACGGACTCGATCGAGGGGATCGTCGTCGGCTACTTCCTCTGGACGCTGTCGGTGGGCGCGTACTCGTCGGTGTCGAACGACATCGGCAGCGAGGTGCAGTGGGGCACCCTCGAACGCCACATCACCACCCCGTTCGGCTTCGCGCCCGTCGCGCTGCTGAAGGGGGTCGCGAAGGTGGTGCGGACGTTCCTCACGAGCGCGGTGATCCTCGCCGTCATGCTCCTCGCGACCGGGACGCGGCTGAGTCTCGCCCCGGTGACGGTTGTGGCGATCGCGGGGCTGTCGATCACGTCTGTCCTCGGACTCGGCTTCGCCGCGGGCGGGGTGACGGTCCTCTACAAGCGGATCGGCAACTGGCTCAACCTGCTCCAGTTCGGGTTCGTCGCGCTGATCTCGGCGCCCGTCTTCGACCTGCCGTGGACGCGCGTCCTCCCCTTGGCGCACGGCAGCGCCATGCTCCAGCGCGCGATGGTCGACGGCGTCCGACTCTGGGAGTTCCCGCTCGTCGACCTGGCGCTGCTCGTCGCGGTCGCCGTCGGCTACCTGATCGGCGGCTACCTCGTGTTCGAGTACGCGACGGCGCGGGCGCGGCGGCTCGGCGTGCTCGGGGATTACTGACCGGGCGATCCGAGTTCGCCGCCGACCCGGTCCGCGCGTCCCTCACTCGGACCGGATCGCGGTGTCGTCTGCGACGCGGAGTTGGACTTCGTCGCCGCCCTCGTAGTAGTGGTCTATCGCGTCAGCGAACCGGAGACGAGAGCCAGCCTCGATGTACGGGTGCTCGACGCCCGCGTCGATGATGAACGCGGCCTGTGCGCCGGTCCGTGGGTCCCGGAGCGTCCCCTTCAGGTCGGGCATCCGCGGCCGTGACTTCTTCACGTAGTCGACCGACTTGACCTCGGCCTCGACGGTAACACGCTCGCCGCTTCCTCGAAGCTCGGACAGCGCCACTTCCGGAGCCGTGGAATCGGTCGCCCGACCCGAACCCAAGACGGCCTCGTCGAACAGCTCCCGAATCGCCGTGTCGCGGCTCTCGGACCGCGGGGCCTTCCGCGGGGGACACAGCTGGATAAACCGGTTTCCGAAGTCGACTGCCACCCCGTTGGCGAGGTACCCGATCGGCACTCCGTGCCGGTCCAGCATCTCCGTGATACGACCGGTGTACCCCCGTAGAACGTCTCGGTGGTCCCGGGTCTGGTCTCCGCCGACCGACTCGGTACTGTAGATGTCGTCGTCTATCTTGAACACGTGCCAGAGGTACACCGCATCGAGTCCCATAGAGACGAGCGACAGCGCCTGCCCCAGTCCGCTGTAGAACCCGCCGGTGTCGTTCCCGTTCGCGTCGACGCGCTTCGGCAGTAGGTTGTGGCCCCGGATCCCGTTGTACGTGCTGAAGTACTTCGCCTCGATGCCGATCAGCGGACCCTCGCGCCCCTCCTCGGACGCCGATCCGACGAGCAGGTCGATGTCCGGCTGTAACGGGTGGCCGAGTTCGCGGACGACCTCCTGAGGCGGGACTGCGGCCCCTTCCGTCGCCGCCTTCTCCTTCCAGAGGTTCACCTCCGACTCGGCCCACAGCTCCGGGCGGTCGTTCACCGTCGCTTCGAGGCTGTCCACAATCGTCGACTCCGACGGGGACGCGTCGCCGTCGTGGGCGATCCGCTCGTCCGGATCGTCGGTGAGGAGACGGATGACCTGGTCGTCCGGCGCTGGCATCGGACATCCCTACCACGGACCGGCTCAAATACTGTTCGGAACCCGTTCTGAATCAGGTCGGCCGGTCGACGGCGTCGACCGATCGTGTCGTGCCCCACGTCGATCGCGTCCTCGCAGACGCCGTCTGACGTCCCCGCTGCGGCCGCGACCTCCGACACCGACGAATCAACGACCCCGAGTCCATCCGGACGACCGGCGGCGAGCGGCTCACCGATCCTCGTCCGGCTCCGCGGCGAGCGCCTCGTCGCGGAGCTCGCGGCAGCGCTCGCCCGTGATCTCCAGTTCGGGAACGGGCGTCGGGTTCCCGTCCGCGTCGACGGCGACGAACACGAAGTACGACTCCGTGGTGAGTTCGCGCTCGCCCGTGCGCGGCGACTCGCGGTACGCGCGGATCCGCGTCCGGAGGCTCGTGCGCCCGACCGCGTACACGTACGACTCGATGACGCAGGTGTCGCCCTGCGGGACCGGGCGCTTGAAGTCGAGCCCGTTGATCTTGGCCGTGACGCAGGTCTCGCCGGCGGCGCGCATCGCGGACATCGCGCCGATCTCGTCCATCCACTTGACGACGTTCCCCCCGTGTGCGGAGGCGTAGTTGTTCGTGTGGGTGGGCTGGACGCGCTGGCGGTTCTCGATGTACGTGTCGCTGACGCTGGGCATACTCGCCGGTGGCGCGGCCGGGGGAAAAGCCCGGCCCTCGGATCGACTGACCGTCGTGATCCGGAAGCGGGCGAGCGCCACGAACGGTCGCGTTCGGGGATCCCGGAGCCGGTCGAGAACGCGGCCCGGCCGCTCAAATTATTGTCTCGTATAATTCGGCCTTCACTCCTAAGTGGGGAGTCTTATTCCCTTCAGACAACACGTATGTTGAACGCAATCACCACGCGGTACGGGCGACGGGTCGGCGCCTCCGTCATCCTGACGCTCGCCGTGACGCTCGGCTTCGTCGCTCTCTTTGCGGGCCACGTAGCGACGGTCGGAACGCCGGCGGCGGCGACGGCGGCGCTGACGTCGGTCGGCGTCGTCGTCACGCTGAACCTCGGTTTGCTGGGAATCGTGCTGGTCGGCAACGTCGCGGTCGAACTGCGGCGGCTGACGGAGACCGCCGAGGCGGTCGGGCGCGGCGAGTTCGACGCGCGCGCCACGTCCGACCGCCGCGACGAGATCGGGCGCCTGTTCGCCGCCTTCGACGAGACGCGGCGGTCGCTCCGGGACGCGGTCGCCGAGTCCGAGCGGGCCCAGAGCGAGGCGGAGGCGGCCCGCGAGGAGGCGGAGTCCATGTCGGAGACGCTGTTGGAGCGCGCCGACGAGATCGGCGGCGCCATGGAGGACGCCGCCGACGGCGACCTCACCCACCGGCTCGACGAGGAGAGCGACGTCGACGCGATCGAGCGCATCACGGCCGCGTACAACGAGATGACGGGCGGGCTCTCGACCACCGTCGAGGACATCCAGTCGTTCGCGGGCGACGTGGAGGCGACGAGCGAGGAGATGGCCGCGGAGGCCGACGAGGTCGCCGCGATGAACGAGGAGGTGGCCGCCGAGATGCGCGGGCTGGCCGACGAGCTGGACGAGCAGACCGACCGGCTGCGCGAGACGGCCGCCGACACCGACGACTTCTCGGCGACCGTCGAGGAGATCGCGTCGACGACCGACGAGGTGGCGGGCGACGCGAGCGCCGCGGCCGACCTCGGCGAGGAGGGCGAACAGCGGGCGACCGAGGCGGTCGAGGCGATCGTCGCGATCGGCGACCTGCTCGCAGAGCTCGACGACCTCGTGGCCGGGCTCGACGACCGGATGGACGGCGTCGCGGAGACCACCGACGTGATCGCCGACATCGCCGAGCAGACCAACATCCTCGCGTTGAACGCCTCGATCGAGGCGTCGCGAGCGGGCGGCGACGGCGACGGGTTCGCGGTCGTCGCCGACGAGGTGAAGGGGCTCGCCGAGGAGACCCGCGAGTCGACGACGGAGATCGAGGCGACGATCGGCGAGGTGACCGAGGACGTGTCGGCGGTCGCCGGCGAGATGGACCGCACGATGACGGAGCTCGACGAGACGACCGCGGCGGTCGAGGCCGCCGGGGAGGCGATCGAGGAGCTCACCGGCACCGTCGAGGACGTCGACGTCGCGATGGGGGACATCGCGCGGGCGACCGACGAGGGCGCCGAGGGGATCGAGTCGGTCGCGGCGCGCGTCGAGGCCGTCCACGGCTCGGCGACCGACGCCGCCGACCGAGCGCGCTCGCTCGCGGAGACCGCGGACGAGACGGCCGAGACCGTCGGCGACCTCGCGGAGACGGCGACGGCGCTCGCCGAGCGCACCGCGTCGCTCACCGAGCGGCTCGACCAGTTCGAGACGCGGGCGGACGCGGGCGGCGCCGGCGGAGGGGTCGCGGCCGCCGCGAGCCCGGCCGCCGGCGACGCGGAGGTGAGCGCCGATGATTGAGCCGTCGACGGTGCGGTTCGCCTCCGCGGGGATCTACGCCGTCTCCGCGGTCGTGCTGCTCGCGCTGGCGCGGCGCAAGCCGGCCGACCTGCGGCGGTACTGCTACCCGTTCGTCGCGGTCGTTGCGCTCGCGGGCGTCGGTATCGCCTCGTGGGGCGCCGGGATCGGGACGTTCTCGGTCGGCACCGGCACGCTGGAGGCCGGCCAGCTGCTCACCGACTACGTGGCGTACCCGTTCCTGTTCGGGTTCGCGGCGTTCGTCGCGGGGGTGAGCCGGCGGTACGTCGGCGGGATCGTCGCGATCACTGTCGCGATGCGGATCGGGTACGACTTCGCGGAGGTGTTCGCGGGCCCGCTCGCGACGGCGGGCACCCTCGGGATCCTCGTCGGCTACGTGACGCTCGTCGGGCTGTTCTTCGGACCCGTGGCGAGCGCGGCGGCGCGCCAGGCGCCCGCCCGCGAGCTGTTCTACAAGAAGACGCGGAACCTCGCGCTGTTCGCGTTCGGCGTGCTGATCGCGTGGGCGATGCTCCAGATCGCCGGGCTGTTCGATCCGTTCACCGCGACGGTGACGCTGGAGTACCTCGACCTCCTCCTCCGGGTCGGGTTCGCGGGCTTCGTCTTCGCGAACGTGGAGACGCTGGCGGCGGAGACGGAGTCGGGGGCCGGTGGGGGCGACGGTGACATCGAGCGGAGTGTGTCCGCGGCGACGGTGGCGTCGAGCGCCGACTGAAGTTCGGCGCTTCGCTTCTTCTCGCGGACTCGATCGATTCGGCCCCGTTCGGTCTACTCGCGTCACGGGCAGCCCCTGTCCGTGTTTTCGTCCGTTCCCGTCGAAACCGGCAACCCGGTGTGAGAGCCCGTTTCGTCTGTCTCACGGTTCCGCGCTCTCGACTTCGACGGGTGGAGAGAGTACGTTTTGTCTGTCTTCGGTCGGTCGATGGGTGATCGGCCGCGATCACTCGACGCTGCGGTGGTTCGGAGAGTGGATCTCGTCTGTCTCGGCGGGTGTATCGACTCCGACATCGTCCTCGACATCAGAGGCGAGATCGAGGCCGAACGGGACCGGTGAGCGGCGCAAAGACAGACGAAGCGTCCTCTCTCACACCGCCCATCGAGGCCCGTTTCGAGACCGAGTTCACTGACGTCTCCGTCCGCAACGAGATGCTCGATCGGACGCGACAGCATATTTATCTGTGATTCCGACGTAGTGTCTCGTATGTCCGGGCTCGGAGCAGATCTCGACGCCATCGCGGCCGCCGGCGGCTACGACGACACCGATGCCGTGGTCGAGGAGGCTGTCCGCGAGCTGTTGCGTCGGCGTCCGGAGCTTCGGCTCTCGCTCGCGGTCGAGAAGTACCGCACCGGCGCGGTGAGTCTCAATCGCGGCGCCGAACTGGCCGGCGTCTCGACGGAGTCCTTCAAACGCGAACTCGCGGATCGGGGGATCGACCGGGAGGCCGGATTCCTGGACGAGTCCGCCCGCGAGGACCGCTTGGAAACATTTCTGGAATAGATCGACGGATGGCGCTCGTCGACAACAACGTCCTGAGTTCCCTCGCGAAGATCGAACGGTTGGAACTGCTCCCGTCGGTGTTCGAGACCGTCGAGACGCCGCTGTCGGTCATCGACGAACTCGACCGTGCCGCGGCCGAGGGATACGATTTCGTCACGCGTATCGACGCCGTCAAATCGTACAACGACGGCTGGCTCGAGATCGTCGCTCCGACGGGAGCCGAACTCGAACTCGCGGACGAGCTGGGTGACCACGCGCTTTCCTCGACCGACGCGCGGTGCCTCGCGATCGCGTCGCAACGCGACGCGCGACTCGTGACCGACGACGCGCACGTCGGCACGCGCGGAGCGCAGATCGGCGTCGAGGTCTGGGACCTCGTACTGCTGTTTCAGGCGGCGATCCACTGCGACGTGATCTCCACGACCGAGGAACTGTCGACGCTCGTTGCGGAACTGCGAGACCGAGACGGCTATCGGTTCTCCGAGGCGGACCGGAATACGCTGTTCGAGACTATCGACGCAAACGAGTGACCCTGCTCTCGTCGCAGTCGTACGCGAGCACTCGGTGGACGTCGCCGAGCGTGAGGTCGGGGTACAGCTGCGTGATCTCGTCGGGGCTGTACCCGCTGTGTTCGTACGCTGACGCGACGTCTTTCACGCGGATCCCCGTTGCGCCGACGGTCGGCGCCCCGTCGCTGTGGTCGCTATCCCGAACGATTCCCATACCGGAGAATCGACTCGTACCGACTTGAAACGCATGGCCCAGCCGATCAGAACGGTGAATGCGCTTGGGAGATCACACGACGAGCGCGATCCCGCCCCCGCCGACGATCGCGAGCGCGCCGAGCGCGAAACACACCGTCGCGAACGGCACGCGCTCGACGACGCGCATGAGCGCATCGATCGTCAGGTAGCCGACGACGGCGCTGACGCCGAGTGCGACCGCTGCGGGCACCGGGGCGATGCCGGGAAGCCCGCCTGCGCCGGCAACGGTGAGGGCGGCCGCGCCGACCGACGCGGGAATCGACAGGAGAAAGGAGAGCCGAAACGCGGTCGGCGGGTCGTAGCTACGGAACAACAGCGTGCTCGCCGTCACGCCCGATCGGGAGATCCCGGGGAGGATGGCAAATCCCTGGGCGCTGCCGACCAGGATCGAATCGACGAGCGAGGGGGTCTCGCGGCCACCCATACTGACGCTGTCTGAGGCGCGCTGGAGGAGGCCGGTGATCACGAGGAGAACACCGATGACGGCGATGAAGACGCCGCCCGTGAGGTCGCTGACGAGATCGACGGCGAGGATATACAGTGGGATGCCGACGAGCCCGGTGAACAGCGACGCCACGACGACGTACGTCGCAATTGCGTGGTCGGCGTCGTACGCGTTCGTGGGGCGCCACCCGGGGAGTGTTTTGAGGATGGTCGCGATCTCCGTCCGGTAGTAGGTCGCGGCCGACAGCGTCGTCCCTAGTTGGAGGAACAAGGCGAGCTGGACGGCGACCGCGGGATCCGTGCCGACGAGCGTGAGCACGAGCGAGAGGTTCCCCTGACTCGAGACGGGGAGCCACTCGACGACGCCCTGGACGATCCCGGCGAGGATGGCGATGAGCAGCTCCGTGGTGGTCACTATCGACATCGGAGGCGGGTGGACAGGTAAAAGGCGACGATTATGGGTTCTGCTCGGCAGGTGTCTGGTCGTCAGTGGTCGCGTCCTGCTCAGGTGGGTTGGGTTCGTCAGTATCGGGTGCCGTGGGATCGCGTTTGCCGTCGGTTAGGGCTGCGCTCGACTCCGACTCGTCCGGGGGCGCGGGGGGTTCGAGTACGGCAACGAGAAGTTCGACCGGTCGGGTCTCGCGGAGCGCCGCCCAACTCCGGCGTTCACGCGTCGCGATTACGCCCGCGACGACCGCGCCGACCGTGAGACCAAGGCGAGTCGTCCCGAGCGTCCCGCCCGCGGCGCTCACCAGTCCGAGGCTGAGGCCCACCACGAGGACCGCGAGGCCAACGACGACCGCCGGCGCCGCCAGCGTGTACCGCACGCCGGCGCGTATCGCGCTCGCGATACGCGAGTCGTCGAACGCGGGGAGGAGTCGATCGAAGGTCGCATCGAGGAGACGGATGAACGGGCCGACCGTCCACGTCTCCCTGAGGTCGATCACGATCACCTCCGGCTCCGGCTCCGCGGTGAGCCAGCGGTACAGGGAGGAGCTGCGCACGGCTGCTGCGGTCCACCTCCAGAGGCGACCGAGACGCGACTCGCGGGCCGCTCGCCGTACCGCGCTGCCGGGCGGCGTGCCCGCCTCCGTCTCATCACTCATCTGAGTGGATCTTCGGGTGGGCGCTCATGTGTGTTGGGGCTGAGGCGAACCGATAGGGTGGGTCACCGCTCCACGGAGACGACCGTCGCCTCCACGGTCACTGTGCCGAGATCGAGCGTGACGGTCGATCCCTGGCGGATCTGGTCGCCCTTGAACGTGAGCCCGCTCGGGGTCTCCCGCAGCTGGAGGTCAGCGGTGATCGTCACCTCGCGGTTTACCGGGTGATCGACCACGTTGACGCTGCCGTCGTCGCCGGTGGCGATGATGTGCGACGGCTCCGTTTCGACGCCGGTGACGCGCGCCACGGTCGTGTCACCGGTGCGCTCGACCATCCCCGGTTCGATGGCGTCTGCGAAGTCCTCGCGGACCTCTTCCATCCGGAGGGTGACGGTCCGAGTCGTCGTCGCGCCCAGCTCGACATCGCCACCGACCTGCTCGATCTGCCCGTCGAGGATGTACTCGCTCGTGGGGAGCGTCACCGTCTGGCCGCGTCTGATCGGATTGCCGCCGAAGCGAAGCCGGTCCTGCTGGCGGTGGGCGGTGAGTGTCGCCTCAACGAGGAGCTGTCGTTGGGTCGATTGGCTGGTCGCGTAGGTGGTTACGTTGTCGATGCGGGCCACTGTACGGTCACTGAGGCGGATCTCATCTCCGGGCGTTACATCGGCTGCGGTGGCCGCGTCGACCTGACTCGAGAGCAGCACGCGCTGTTGTTCGGTTGTGAGTGCGTCGCTCTCGCCCACGGCGCGGAGCTGGCCGCTGATCTGGTAGCGGTCGGTGGTGATGTCGAGTGCCCGGCCGAGTCGTGGCGGGGCGCCTCCGTAGATGAGACTCTCCTGTCCGTTGAGTTCGCCCTCAAGCGCGACCCGGAGGACCACACGAGTGTCCTCGCCCTGTGGCGTGAGGTGAACGTCCGTAATGCGGAGCGTCGACGCACCGTCTGGGCTGAAGGTGTCGCCCTCTTCGATCGTGTCGACTATGTATGGCGAAACGGTGCCAACGTCAAGCGTCGCGTACGTCGTGTCCGTCTCCGGTGTCGGCGCTGGTTCCGGATCGTCTGCGAAGACGAACGCGGCGCCCGCGACGACGACGGCAGCGATAAGCAGCACGACGAGCGCGTCGATGACGTTGACGCGGCCGAACAGCCGGCCTTCGTCGTCAATCAGCTCCATGGAGGTCCCTCCGAGCGCAGCATTATCAGCGACGACCGTCGCGCGGGTAAAAAGCGTACCCGTTCGGCAGTCCACCCGCAGGCTTTTGCCGTTCGTGCGGGAGAGCAGACATAATGGATCGGTTGCGTGTGCTGCTCGTCCCACGCTCGCTTCGCCTGGCAGGCGTCCTCGCAGTCGCGGCGACAATCCTCTATTACTCCGTGTTCACGCCCCCGGGTAGCGGTGTGATCCAGACCGGGCCGCTCGGCGTCCTCCCGTACAGCACGTGGCTTCACGCGCTGGCGTATGCCGGGCTCGCGGTGACGCTCGCGTACGCGCTTCAGGACTCGCCGTGGCGTGACCGCTCCGTGTTGGCGGTCGTGTTCCTCGTCGCGGTCGGCTACGGTGGGAGCATCGAACTGCTCCAGTCGACGCTGGACGCGCGGACCGCGGACTTCGGCGACCTGCTCGTGAACGCGGTCGGGGCTGTGATCGCCGCCGTGTGTTGGCGGATACTAACGCGGTGGGTGCGGTTCTATCGGGTGCGGCGGGTAGCCGAGCTTGAAGCGCCGGTGTGATCGGCAACACGTGGCGTGTGTTTGACGCTATCGGCTGTGGCGGCAGTCGCGCTCGGTTGTCGAGTAATATGGTCGCAGTCCGACGGTTCGGATGGATCTACGCGTCCGGTTCGACCGGCTCTTCGCTGCTCCCGTCAGACTCACGTTCGGCGTCGCCGGCGAGGCGACGCTCCGCTTCGTCACGGTCCTCGGGATAGCCCACGTCGATGCGCCAGCCGTCGAGGCCGATGGCGTCGATAGTCCGCCCGGACTGGATGAGGAGATCTACCGCGTCGCTGATCTCGTATTCGTCGCGGTTCGAGGGTTGGACGAGGTGGCAGGCGTGGAAAATCGCGGGCGAGAAGGTGTAAAAGCCGGTCATCACGAGGTTGCTCGGCGGGTCCTCCGGCTTTTCGACGACGTCGGTGATCTCCCCGTACTGGTTGGTGTCACAAACGCCGTAGCGGGACGCTTCCTCCCAGGGGACCTCCTCGACGAGGAAGGCGGCGTCCGCGCGCTCCTCGCGCTGGCGTCGCACCACGTCTTTGAGGTTCGCCTGGAAGATGTTGTCCCCGAGGATGAGCATGAAGTCGTCGTCGATGTGTTCCTCGACCGTGAGGAGGGCGTGGGCGAGCCCCTTCTGTTCGCGCTGGTGGGTGTAGGTGATCGGGACGCCCGCGTACTCGTCGCCGTAGTGGTCGATGATTTTCTCTTTCATGTAGCCGACCACGACGATCAGCTCGTCGGCGCCGAGGTCGAGGAGCTGGTCGAAGCAGTGAGTGATGAGGGGTTTCCCATTGACCTCGACCATCCCCTTGGGCTTGTCTTCGGTGAGCGGGCGGAGACGCGTGCCCTCGCCGGCCGCGAGTACAACTGCTTTCATGATCTGACGATTCAGTTCAGGCAATCATAAGGATTCTGCCTCCGAGGTGGAGCATTCACGGTGCTGAGACGGATCCTCGGGCCGAACCGGTACGTTTGTCCCCACCCGTCGGGTAGCACCGGTATGCGAATTCTCCGTATCGCGCCGTGGATCTATCCCGACACGAAGGGCGGCGGAGATTACCACGTTCACGCGATGTCGCGAGACCAGGCCGCGATGGGCCACGACGTGACCGTGCTCACGACGCGGGAGGACGAGTCGCTGCCACAGATCGAGGAGACGCACGGGTACACGATCGTCCGCGTCTCTTCGGGCGTGACGCTGCTCGGGAACGACGTCTCGCCCGCGGTGGCGCGGTACCTCTGGCACGCGGACGGCGACGACTTCGACGTGATGCACGCGCACTCGCACTGCTACTTCGTAACGAACCTCGCAGCGCTGAAGCGGCGACTCGGCGATATTCCGTTGGCGATCACGAACCATGGACTGTACAGTCAGAACGCGCCGGAGCGTCTGTTCTCGCTGTACCTGAAGACGCTCGGGCGGTGGACGTTCAATCAGGCGGACGTGGTGTTCTGTTACACCGACGTGGACAAAGAGCGGGTCCGGGAGTTGGGCGTGAGCTCGCGCATCGAGGTCGTTGCGAACGGTATCGACACGGAGCGATTTACGCCGGAGGGTCCGGAGAGCGAGTTGATCGACGCCGACGGCCCGGTGGTGTTGTTCGTCGGGCGGTTCGCGGAGGGGAAGCGACCTTGGCTCGCGGTCGAGGCGTTCGCGGAGGTGCTCGCGGAGCATCCGGACGCGGAGCTGTGCCTGTGTGGCGACGGCGCGCTACGCGAAGACTTGGAGACGCAGGTAGCGGAGCTAGGAATCGGGGAGTCGGTGACGTTCCTCGGGCACGTGCCCTACGACGAAATGCCGAAGGTGTACCGGAGCGGAGACGTACTGGTGTTACCGAGTCGGGCGGAGGGGGTGCCGCGGACGGTGTTAGAGGCGATGGCGAGCGGGCTGGAGATAGTGATGAGCGATCTGGATCAGGTTACGCCGATGCTCGGAGAGCGAGGCCATGTCGTCGCAGACGACGGGGACAGATCGTTCGCGGACGGTCTCCTCGAAGCGATCGGCGATCTCGGTACGGCGTCCGAGCAAACCGAATTAAACGACCACCGATGGGCCGATACGGTCGAGAGCACGACGCATGCCCTCGAATCGATCGCCGAGAAGAACTCATAAGTAACCGCCTCTTCTGTCAACGCGTAATGGGGCTGAGTCCGGTCGAAATCATCAAGAACTCTCTTCTGTACCGCGTCTCGGCACAGATCGTCGAGTGGGCCGAACGGAGTCTGGTGGTTCGGGCGCTGAACGACGAGCGCGTGCTGGTGGGACTGCTCGGACTGGGGTTACTCGCCAGTCTCGTTCGGATACTCTCCTCGGGTCTGCACGTGACCGTCCAATTCCTGAGCTTCGCGCTGTTGTTCGTCGTGCTCGTCGCGGTGACGTGGAACTACACCGAGCCACTCACGGACGAGTAGCTCCCAGCGCGCGATCACGGGCGCGGCGATGATGACGAGAATGAATTCGAAGGTCATTCGGTGGCGAACGCCGGTCCCGAAGTTGGAGTTGATCGCGCCGTAGCCGGCGGAGCCGGCGAGGAACACGACGATCAGGAGGACCGCGACCGTCTCGTCGAACTCACACTCGTACAGCGACCGGACCGCGCCGACGAACAGAACGATCACGATCGGGACTGCGGTAAAGGCGAGCAAGTGGAATACCGACTCGACGTGGAGAGGAAACGGCGTGAATACGAAGTAGAGCGCGCGCCCGGGGGCCGCAAGCAGGAAATCGAACCACGAGCTGTACTGCATCCCGTCGAGATAAACTGCGCCACCCTGTGCGCGGTAGGCGAGCTCGGCGTTCACACGCTCGAAGGAATACAGTACCTCCGCGAACAGACCAAACCCGAGCGCACCGAGACCACCCAAGACGACCGCGAGCGATGGAATTGATAGCTCCAGTTCAAGGGCTCGGATGAGATCGACGCTTCCCGTGGCACCAAATCCAAGGAGCCCGACGAGGCCGAGTTCGGGCCGTAACAGGAAAACCATCGCCCACAACGGAACCACTGTCAGCCCCACCGCAGCGTCTCGTTCTCGAAGCGCATACACTCCGAGGGCGAGCAACGAAAGAAAACTGAACGCGGAGAGCGCGTCTCGCATTGGTAGGCTGAAAAAGAGGAACGGTAGTGGGAGATAGAGGATCAGCGCCATCACTCCGTAGTTGTGTTCCGACATCCACGGGTAGAGCGACCGATAGAGATAGGCGACCGGGATGTACACCAGCACGGCGAAGAGCCCGTTGAACACCGCTGCGGTCACCGGTTCTGATGGGAAGAAGACGTAGAGTAGGCCTTGGAACGTTCCGTAGGCAGTAACCGTGGAAGAGGCAGACACGAGTTCGCCGGATATGAGTGCGGACGCGACATTATCGAATTTGGCTATATCCCATCCGTAGGGAAGCCGAGGGAGTACGACGATCGAGACAAATAGATGGCCGAAAAACGCTGGGAGGGCAGCAAGCTGGAACAAGCGGTTCCCGTACCACTTAGTGACGAGCAGTAGCAGAAAGAGAGCGACGAGAACCGCCGAAACGACCATACCCAGGTTTGATAACTGAACTAATAAAAAGGACTCGCTCAGTCGGCGACGTATCCCTCCGAGACCATTCGGCGGTGCCAGTGGGCGAAGACGTAGGCGTTCCACAAGAACCACTCGTGATCGTGCCGGCCGCTCGTATGTCGCTCGTGGAGATTGAGAACGGCCTCGGCGTCGATCTGCGTTGCGGTCGACTCCGACACGACCGACCGGAAGTCATCGGCTAAGTCGTTCTTAAACCAATTACCGATCGGCATCTCGAATCCCTGTTTCGATCTGGAGATCACCTCGTGGGGGAGGACGTCCTCGAAGGCGTGCTTCAGGATCCGCTTTCGGTTTCGGGCGGTGATCTTGAACTCGGTCGGCAGGCCGAGGGCGTACTCGACGACAGCCGTGTCGAGAAACGGCACACGAACCTCTAACGAGTTGTACATGCTCGCCAGATCGACCTTTCGCAGCATCTGATTCGACAGTCCGTGATACGTGTCGACCGCCATAATCCGATCGAGGTCTTCTCGTCTCTCTTTCGGGAGCCATTCCTCGACTTCCTCGTGTTCCCGTGTTATGACGGACGTTCCGGCAGCCGTCGGATCGCAGTTCACGTACGCGGCATCGGTCTCATCCGAGCTTTTACGGACCCACTGGAAGTGTCGCTGGTGAATGTCGTCCGATCCGGCGTCGACGAACGCCTGCCCCTTTCGAAACACCTCTCCGAGACGTGTCTCTCTCGATGCCGGAAGCCGGTCTACTATCGGCTCGATCAGCATCGATCGGATCGAGTTCGGCAGCGTTCGGTACAGCTTGGAGTAGTGTTCTCCACGGTAGCGGTTGTACCCCGCAAACAGTTCGTCTGCGCCGTCACCGGAGAGTGCGACCTTGACGTCCTGACTCGTCTCACGCGCGACGACGTACGTCGGGATCAACGACGGGTCCGCGAAGGGTTCCCCCAACTGACCGAGGACCGAGGGAATCACCTCGCGAACGTCATCAGCGGACACCACGTATTCGGTGTGATCCGTGTCGTGGTACTCGGCGACGCTCCGAGCGATGTCGGACTCGTCGTAGCGGTCGTCCTCGAAGCCGACCGTGAAGGTCTGAACCGGCTCCTCGGAGAGTTGGGACATGACCCCAGTAATGATTGAGGAATCGACACCGCCGCTCAGGAACGTCCCGAGCGGCACGTCACTCATCAGCCGCTTCTCGACCGCGTTAGTCACGAGGTCTCGAAGCGTCGAACTCGCGTCGTCGAAGGAATCGGAGACCGCGTCGATAGACGGCTCGTAGAAACGGGTACGCTTCGTCTCCTTATCAGAGACAGTCACTACTTCTCCGGGTCGGACCTTCCGAATGTTCTCGAACGCGGTCTTGGGGGACGGAACGAACCCAAGCGAAAAGTACTCCGCGATCGCCGTATCGTCGAGTTCTCCCTGATCGACGTCTGACCGGAGAAGTGACGGGAGTTCCGATGCGAACCCGATCCGTCCCCCGTCATCGGCGAGCAAGAGCGGCTTGATCCCGAGCGGATCGCGGGCGAGGATCAACTTCTCTCTGTCTCTGTCCCACAGCGCGAACGCAAACATCCCGTCGAGTCGCGAGACGAACGACGATCCGTGTTCTTCGTAGAGATGTACGAGGACCTCTGTGTCCGTATCTGTAGTGAACGTGTGGCCGGCAGATTCCAGTTCGTCTCGGAGTTCGGGGTAGCCGTATATCTCCCCGTTGAAGATGACGACGACCGATCCGTCCTCGTTTTCGATCGGCTGGTCCCCCGTGTCGAGTCCGACGATACTGAGTCTACTGTGTGCGAACCCGAGCGAACCGTCGAGAAAGTAGTCCTCGCTGTCCGGGCCTCGATGACGCTGGCATGCGTTCATCGCTTCGAGTTCCGTCTTTGAGGGTGGGTCGTCGACGGCGTAAACGCCGGAGATGCCGCACATTACTTATCGGGTCAATGAGCGGAGTATATAAGAGGATACTCGTTTTCCGACACGATGCCGAAACGATTCTTTATTGCTTGGGAGGCAGAATTATCGCGACGTGACTGACGGCCACCTCTCACCCCCCGGTTCTCGGACGGAACTCGTTTACTTCATTAATTCTCTGTACACCGGTGGTGCTGAGGTCGGTATGTGCCGACTACTGAACGGTTTGGATCCCGACAAGTACGACGTGACTGTGTTCGCTTTGGACGGTCACAGCCCGGACCTCACGAACCAGATTCCTTCCTGGGTGCGAGTCGTCGATCTGCGACTCAAATCCGGTATCGGGATCTTAACCATGCGAGAACTGTACCCAACAGTTCGCACGGCGGACGTGATCGTTGGGTCCCTCTATCACTCTAGTATGCTCGCTCGGTTGTGCCGGCTACTACAGCCAAACGCGACGATCGCCACATGGCATCACGCGAACCTCTTCGAAAGCGACTTTCGGCGATCGAGCTTCAAATTCACGTCCCAGTTTAGCGATGTCGTCCTCGCTGATTCGAAGCCGGTTTCGGAGATGTTGACATCTGACCTCGGACTCGATCCGGATCTCGTTCATACGGTGCCGATAGCCGGAATCGATTTGGACGACTACATAACGGTCGAACACAGGGAGACTGAGGAAGTCACAGTAGGTACCGTCGGGAGATTCTCGGAAGCAAAGAACTATCCAATGGTACTGGATGTTGTAGAACGACTTCAGGATGAGAACATCCGATTCGAAATTGTAGGCGACGGGGAACTATACGATGCGATTCAGGAAAAAATAACGGAACGAGATTTACAGAACGTCACGCTTTACGGACTCGCGGAGGATGTGCCGTCATTCCTCGCAGATCTCGATATTTATTTTCAACCGTCACTGTGGGAGGGCCTCTGTATTACTGTTTTGGAGGCAATGGCTGCTGGACTCCCAATAGTCGGTAGCGATGTAGGTGGTATCGGGAGAAACGTTGAACAAGGTAAGTCCGGATTCCTGTATGACCCTACTGATGTTGATGGGTTCGTATCCGGAATTGAGAGGCTCAAAACTAACCCAGATCTCCGTCAACAACTCGGAGGTCGTGGAAGAGAAACTGTCTCTGAGTCGTTTACCCAAGAGGTTCTCGTCGAGAAGTTTGAAAGGGCGATTATGGAACGGTGTTAGATGACGAATAAACTGAATGGGGTTATCATATATATGTGGCCTCTAGTACTAAGCGAATTTGATGGAGAATATGTATGTAATATCTGTTGAAAATGATAGGGTGTATACGAGTTTCAAAACCGAAAACATATTTTATTTGCTTTCGCTGTAGCCAGTATGGAGCTAGTTTCGGTAGTTATTCCTACGTACAACCGGTCCCATATCCTTTCACGCGCTATCGAGAGTGTTCTCAATCAGTCCTATTCAAATTTTGAACTTATAATCGTTGACGACGGATCAACAGATGGAACCAAAGAAATGATTAGCCAGTACTCTGACTCACGGATCCAATTTATCGAACTTGGCTCAAATAAAGGCGCAAACGCAGCACGAAATGAAGGGATTCGGAAGTCAAACGGCAAATATATTTCTTTCTTGGATTCTGACGACGAATTTGCGGCAGATCATTTGGAAAAAGCCATTTCGTATCTTGAACAAGCCCCCAGATCGGCAAAAGGGGTATATACATCCCAGAAAGAATATCTCAACGGAACTTTCCATAGCTCTTCTGTTGCTAAGAAGGTGCTGGACTCTCCCAAGCAAATAATTAGAAGATATTCAGCAAATGGGTTTTCATCTTTTACTTTCTCTTCAGATATATTTGATAATATTGAATTACTAGACGAAGAGCTAGAAGCCTACCAAGACATGGACTTTCTAATACGATTTCTACAGTATTATGAACTACATCCAATCTCTGATTTTCTAGTAAAATATCATATACATGATGAACAAATCTCTTCAGATCCGGATCGTAGATTATCTGCCTTGGAACAATTGATTTCGAAACACAAAAAAACAATTGAGAAATCTAACACAGGCTATTTACACTATTCCCGCGGATTTCAGTATGTTGAAAAAAATAGCATGAATAAAGCAAAGACCGAATTTGCAGCGGCTATAAAAAGCGATCCAATCAAATTTAGATACTATTTCCAATTCTTCTCATCATTATTTGGATACTCAGGCTTCAAAACAATTAACAATATGAAATCTAAATTAGTTTACTTGTATCAGAGATTTGATTTGAATATTTTTCCTACTAATGTTATAATTCTTGAACTCAAATAAAGATCTTCAGATCACTTACTGTGCGTGTCACAGATCCGCTCTAACTCCTTGAGAATATTCGCCACCGAATCCGACTTGAAGAACCACTCACGATCGAACCGACCCGCGGAACCCGATCCCAACTGCCCGGCCAACTCGTCAACGCTCTCAATCCTTGACGCTGCCCCGTCCTCCACGAGCGGCTGGAGTACGTCCGCACCGTCCGCCTCGAACACGAACGTCTCCAGATCGAAACAGAGTCCCTCGTAGACGGCGGTCGATCCGACCCCAATCTGTGCGCTCGACTCCGCGAAGAGCTGGTAGAGAGGCGGCTCGGACTCGTCGATCACGCGCACGTCTGAGTCGGCGAGCCAGGGATACTCGTCTTTCCAGCGGTCGTACTCGCCCGGGTGGAGCTTGTAGACGACCTCGTGATCGATCCGGTCGTCTTCGTGAACCTCCAGAGCGAACTGTGAGAGCTCGCGCCCGATCGTTCCCTGTGAGATGAACAGGAGCTGCTTTGAGGGTTCGACGTCGTTGTACTTGTCAAGTCGCTGTTCGAGGTACGGTAGCCGACGGGGATCACGCGGTCATCAGGGATCGGGAACCGAGCGTTCTCGTTCCAGAACTCACCGAACGTCAGGGGGTAGTCCGGGAATGTTGTCTTGGTCTCGCTTTCTGGGTAGGAGAACCCAAAGTGCTGATCGTATATAAGGCCGTGTTGGAGTTCAACGACGACTATTTCCTTCCGCTTACACGCCTCGATGAGCGCTTCCTTCCCGTACGAGACGACGAGGACGACGACTTCGGGATCGTTGAGATTGCCCCACTTGTAGATCGAATTGTGGTACAGGTCACACCAGTACCTATCCTCCTCGATCCTTCGTCCTTGGCGGCCAAAGCAGAAGTCGTGTTTCTCAGCGAAATATGGGTTTTCGAGCCTTGTTTAGACGTGGTACCTGAGCAAAATCCAAGACTCATAAATGCCTGCTACTGGTCCTCAGTAGATTCGTTTTCCTTTCGTTTGGCACTGAGTGACTCCCATATCTCGGTACATCCTGCGCCGTCCTTCACATCATCGAGATGGTTACTTTCCTCTTCGGCTTCTTCTGTCATACCTGTCCGAACGGGTTGGGACCACATTACTGTTGCTGGTTCTATCTTTCATCGTACCATGCTGTGTTTCGTAGCCTACGGGTCCTTGTTACTCGTAATGGGAGTCACGAATTCGCTCCAACTCCTCGAGAATATTCGCCACCGAGTCTGACTCGAAGAACCACTCACGATCGAATTGGCTGGCAGTGCTTGAACCCAACCCTCCAGCCAACTCGTCGACGCTCTCGACCATCGACGCTGCCCCGTTCTCAACGAGTGGTCTGAGCATCTCCGCACCATCTGCCTCGAACACGAACGTATTGAGATCGAAACAAAGCCCTTCGTAGACTGCGGTTGATCCAACTCCAATCTGCGCGCTCGACTCCGCGAAGAGTTGGTAGAGAGGTGGTTCGGGTTCGTCGATTACCCGAATATCCGACGCAGCAAGCCAGGGATACTCGTCTTCCCATCGGTCGTACTCGCCCGGGTGGAGCTTGTAGACAACCTCGTGGTTGATCCGGTCGTCTTCGTGAACCTCTAAGGCGAACTGCGAGAGTTCGCGGCCGATCGTTCCCTGTGAGATGAACAAGAGCTGTTCGGCGGGTTCGACATCGTCGTACGCGTCGAGCCGCTGTTCGAGGTACGGGTAGCCGGCGGGGATTACGCGGTCATCAGGGATCGGGAACCGGGCATTTTCGTTCCAGAACTCGCCGAACGTCAAGAGGTAGTCAGGAAACGTAGTCTTGGTCTCGCCTTCTGGGTAGGAGTACCCAAAGTGATGATCGTGTATCACGCCGTGTTGGAGTTCAACGACGGGGACTTCCTTCCGCTTACACGCCTCAATGAGCGCTTCCTTCCCGTACGAGACGACGAGGACAACGACTTTGGGATCAACTCTGTCTAACAGTCGTTCGTATAGCGGGAGTGTCGTGTTCCGGATATGGAGCGCATTTTGAGCTTCCGAGACGACATCGATGTCGACGTCGAAGCGTCGTCGGATCTCTACTTCAGCTTCTTGGAGTCGCGAGACGACATCGTCGGGGAGTGACGGCGAGCGCAGACCGAGTTTCCGTTGGAGGGTTCCTCCGTACTGTATGAGCTCAAGATATTTGAGGTTCTTCGTCTTCGCGGGGCTCCGATGTGACAAGAGATGTGGTGCTTCCATGTGGACGTAGTCAAGTTCACCCTGCTCATGGATCGGATCGCAGTAAAGATCCCACCAATAGCCGTCTTCTTCGAGCTTTCTGCGTTGGTGGCCGAAGAAGATGAAGTCGTGTTCGCCGGCGAAATACGGGTTTTTGTCAGCGATATTTTTCAGCCATAGTGAGAAGCCATGGAGGTAGTCTTTTGCTCCATCTCCACTATGTGTGTGAGCCTGTCCGCGCCCTTTTTCGCGGGCGATCTCTCGGAAGACGCTAGAGCGTATTCGTTCCCAGATTGGGATCTGATCGACCCGAATTGAGAATAAGTCTAACTCATTTTCAAGAGACTCGTATTCAGTAGCATTTACTTCCATCAACAAACGCGTTGTCCTCACCTAGAGGTAAATCAATAACTATTATCAGCGGAGTGGTGCTCAAATAAGCGATCGTTGATCGATAAACCGCACTAATCGGGTTTGAAGAGACGGTCACCTCGGTACGATCGTCTACTAGTCATCGTCGTTCGTATTGTTGATCTATGTAGTGTTTGATTTGATACCATCGTCGAAATAACTTATGCTTATTATTTATTCCTATAGGTATAGTATATCTTAACAATATCTGTGTGTAGATTATCGATCAACGACTGATCCGTACCCGACTTCTTCGATCCCATGGACATAGTGTACGAGTCTAGCTGGCAATCTGATATCACCTGTATATGATTCCAGATCAAAGTCCTCTGCGGTGAGTTCGCTATCCTGTATCCGGGATTGATACGATCGCTTGAGTTCGTTATATGTCTCAGTTCCAACTGGTCCGGAGTTCAGATGTTGATATATTGGACGGATCTGTGACAATAGAGGTTGTGGAAGGTTTCGGCTAACGAAATCAACCAACCGGTCCGATGGCGATTTTGGGAATACGAGTTCGCTGTCCTCTGTAATCTTTGCTTGAGCAGTCCCCGAGAACATCGGAATATTGAGCACGTTGGGGTATAACTCTTCAAGCAATTTGACCCGGATGCGTTCTCCACGGCGGTGTTTTGGTGGGAAATCAAGCATTGGTCGACTCAATTCAAACGTTGCGTAGGGTGCCAAATGGAACGAAAATTCATTAGCAATATTTACATAGGCAGACTGGGGTCGCCCGTTCAATAACTGGATCACGGTAACGAATGTTTCTAAAGGAAGTTCCTCGCCCGGGTTAACTTGTAAACCATGACGATTGAGGGCTGTCTGACAGTCTGTATAGAGTTGTTCTATATATTTGTCTTTCCGACCGAATTGATCATCAGAGAATTTCTGGACATATGTGAAGTGATTTTCAACGATCTCTCTCAATGTAATCGGCATTGACGAGGTCAGTTCCCAATAATAATGGTTGGAAACGGTACCAAACGCGTAGCCACTCATTAGAAGCTCGGGTACGGCCGAAGACGCCAAACTGTCGTAGAAATTTTCTGTCGCACCGTAAGTATTGTATCGATACCCATATTTCCGAAATAGTGCGGTCCACTTTGATCGATCTGTCGGGAGTGATCCACCCCAATCCAGCTGTCTGAAATCAAGGTTAAATTCTTGCGCGTATTTACGTGCTACGTCAAGGTCGTTATCTTTGGTGTTCGTCAGAGGCGAATTCCCAACAGCATACAGGATCGCGGGATTGGTTTCCTGCTGTAATATCCCAGCAAGTACCGACCGGGAATCAAGACCACCAGTGGCTTGGATTCCGATATCTGATGTGGCCGCTGTGATGTCTGCGAACACAGACATAACACGCTCACTGTAATCCTCAACGACAGTCTCAATAGATTCGTCTTGGTACTCCCAGCCAGCCTGTGGTCTCGACATCGGCTCTACTGAGATCTCATCTTCGCTCGTGTCGATCGATAGCAGCTCCGAGCCCTCTAGCCGCTTCACATCCGTGAAGATTGTGGAATCAGTTACTTCTGAAACCTCGAGTGCTTTAACAAGCAATTCGTGTTTTCTAACAGTTGGTTCCGAGAGAGTCGACGAACAGAGATGAAGTGAATTCGAAACGACCCAGTCATTTTGTGTGGTGTAATAGATCTCGTATACGCCGTTCGGATCCCCAAAAACCGTTACCTGGTCGCCTTTACCGACGATAACTGCGTAGTGGCCGAAGGCCTGATCTCGAACAGCGGCAGCTCCACCATTAGTAAACGTATCATAAACCGATTCGAGTGCCTCACCACCCATTTTACCATTGATAATTAGAGTGCCAGTGACGGCGACAAATCCCCCGTTTTCAAAGACAGTAAGGTTCGTATTCTCGATTGTTCGTTTTTCATATGTCGAGATATTGATCCCTTTGTTGGTGACCTCACCTGCTTTAGTGAGTTCGGCTGCTGAGCATAATTCGCGCGCAGCCTCATGTACAGACTCGTCGGAACTCAGGTGGAACCGCGACATATTATAACGTACTTCAATTGGTTAGGAAATGTTTTCGATCGCAATAGCACCCCAACATCGTCCCTATCGAGTTCTCACCGGCTGCATTATCCTCGTTCAGTAACCCGTTCAACAGATTCTCTCGCAAGCAATGTAATCGGATCGTACTCGGTTAGTTCCGATTCAATCGACAGTACGGAGAGATCAGAACATCCAATGAGAAGCGCCTCACAACCGCGGCGTTCGAGGTATTCGATCACCGGAATTAGTGTTTGGGTGGCTTCTCTATGGTCACCTCGCTTGACCGCGTATATCGCCTCCATCAGCCGGGTTTTATTTTCGGGCGCTACAAGATCTACTGGCGAGTTAGCGAAGTATGAGTCGTAGATTCCAACATCAAGTACTGTTTTCGTCGCTAGCAGACCGGCTCGTTCAACTCCATTTTGTTCAAGTGTATTCGATGCTGTCTGAATCATATTGATGAATTCAGCCTCAATACTGTCTTTGAGATCACCATAGTAGTAATGAGCCGTATTACAGGGCATTGCGATAACATCTGCGCCGGCCTCTTTTAGCGTTTTAGCGTTTTTTTGTAGTCGCGGTAGTGGACTTTCACTCCCGTCAAGAATCGCTGCGTTTCTATCCGGGATCTTCGGATCGTTTGAAACTAATGTGACGATGTGGTCCTGGTCAATTTCCGCGGGCGTCTCAGCAAGCAATTCTCGCTGGAAGTTGATCGTAGCTTCCGGTCCCATCCCACCGAGAATCCCAAGTACCGGATCCTCTATCTCTCGGCCGATCATAGTCATACTCTCAATTGGTACGCAGTTGAACCTAAACGGTCTGGTTGAATAATTCCAACTTCCTGTTTATTATCATCTCCACGCGCATTAAATTCCATATTATATCTCATTTAAAACTACACTCCATCTACAAACAAGCTATCAAAGTACTGTTCACCGCCATCGCAGACGACACTCAGAACCTCGGCGTCGGGGTTTGTATTTCCTATCGTGGTTGCGACCGACAATGCCGCTCCTGCGCTTGGCCCAATCAACAAACCGTGTTCCCGTGCTGCCTGTCGGGCCGTCTCGAAGGCTTGTTCATCTTCGACGCTCTGGATCTCGTCGATGTATTCGAACCACATCGTCGGGAGTTCATGGCCTTTGCCGAGTCCCTCAACCGTTGTTTCGTACTCTACGGGTTCTGACCCGTAAAATGCGGTCGAGATGTTTGAATTGGTTGCGTCGACGCCTACAATAGTGATGTCACGCCCACAATCCTCGACGGACTCTTTTAGGAACCGAGCCGTGCCGCTGAGGGTTCCACCGGTACCCATCGGACACACTAAGTGTGTCAGATCATCACCGACTTGGGACCAGATCTCCGGTCCCGTCCACTCATAGTGAACTTCAGGATTCGCAGAGTTGTAGTACTGATTCATAAAATACGCGTCTAACTTTTCTGAGAGGCGATCTGCGACATTATGGTAATACTCGGGGTGATCCTCAGAAACATCTGGACACTCGTGTATTTCGGCATCGAAGGCTCGGACATATCCTTTTTTGTGCGTACTGGTCGACGCTGGAAGAGTCACATGGCAGTCTAGATTGAGCCGGTTAGCAACGAAGGCAACCGATCCCGCAGTATTCCCCGAACTGGCTTCGACAACGGTCTCGTGCTCTCCGTTCTGGCTTTCTTCTAATAGGATCCCCAAGGCAACCCTGTCTTTCATTGAGCCTGTTGGATTTCGACTCTCAAGTTTACATGAGACGTTTCCATGTTCTGCTCCGCTGAATGGAACTATTGGCGTGTTGCCGATCAATTGAAGTAGAGGGTCATCGACAGAGTAGGGACAGTACACAGATGGGAGTGATTCCATGGATACAGGATGATAAAAATCACACCAATAAAATAATACCGTCTGATGTCTGTGTAGTGTTCAGATAAGTTGGAGTCTGAGAAGAATCACGATGAATCTCGTGAAGGTCTTCGCTGTTTTCGCCTATAAGTTAGGGACTTCGATCCAATCTACGGCATTTTTACTTAAGCCTATTCGAATATATTGAATCGGCAGAATATGTTGATTATGTCGACTGGATATCGGATAGACTGAGAATATATAGCAATGGTTCGATGATTATCAAACCAACCGTATAGACCGCTCACACTATCGTTGCTGCTGAATATCGTCTGTTGCTATTTATGTCTGTAATTTTTCACCAAAGAGCGGAAGAGTTATTTATGAGGATGGACCGCGTGTTAAAATGATGAAGAAAGCATTTCAATTGATAAAAAAGGGAATACACAACCCACACAGAGTTATTCCCTTCATTAGAAATCAGTCGATCCCTGGTCTCCTATCGCTGTACGGACGAGCATACAGAGCAAAGTCATCTGCCGCCGATCAGCGTGAGCGGATCTACGAGTTTATAGACTCAAACGATGAGTTTGTTCTGGTTGTCCTTGACGCATGCCGGTTTGACGTGTTCGAGTCCGTGATTGGAAACTATCTGATGGGTGATTTGGAGTCGGTATGGAGTCCTGGTAGCCTGACACCACAATGGGGTCCAGAGATGTGGACATCCGAGTACGACTTGACTTATATCAGCTCAAACCCAATAATTGGAGATTTCGAGTACAAGCCCAGAAATTCCGATTTCGGCTACACCACGTTCTGTGCGGCAGATCATGTTGAACGGTTTATTGACGCATACAGTTTTGCGTGGGACGACGAGGTGGAATCGGTGTATCCATCGGATATGACTGACATCGTGTTACAGGAGGCAGCTCGTGACCGGCCTACACGACTCGTTGCACACTACCTCCAACCCCATCTTCCATTCATCGGTGAAGAAGGATTCTCACATTACGTTCTAGATCATCAGGAGCAGGAGTTTGGTAGGGACTATTCGCCTGAAGAGCGGAGGAGCTTTCTAGAAGCGAACTCCGAGATATCTCTGGAAGAAGCCCTTGAATATGATGTAACATGGAGCGACGAACTGAAATATGATCTAGAAATCTCAAATTCTGGTGGACGGGGATATCAGGCTTTACTTCGTGAAGACATTGTTACTGATGAAGATATTTGGCGAGGCTACACCGACAATCTCGAAATTGCGCTTAATGAGATTCGTCGACTTGCCCGACATGTCGATTGTCCAGTTGTAATTACATCGGATCACGGAGAGTTCCTCGGTGAATTCGGAATATACGATCATCCCCAGATCGTCCATCCGATTTTACGCGAGGTACCTTGGTTCGAAGTTGATAAATCGGAGATTGGAATTGAGGATAACACCTTCGATCCGGTCAATCGTGAGCATAAATCGATTGACGACGATGGCGTAAGAGGACGACTCTCCGATTTGGGCTACCTATAAATCATTGGCTCTATAGTTTTGTTAGACGCAACAGCGGGGACTGCGTTACCTCAGCAGAAACTGGAGATTCGGATCGGTGTGATGTCTGTGAATCGTCTTTCACGCGCTTCACGACTGATAAAGTTAAATCCGCCATCGTTAATCCGGACAAATCTACCGACCCCAGGGGGGAGGCAGAGATTCAGCAGCCAACTGATTCGAGTCGCTGGTGAGATCGCGGTTTCCGAACTCCACGATCGGTACAAGATTGCGGCTGAGCAATTGTACACTGGATATCGGCAGACCCCGATCGGAAAGCGCTCATGACGAAACTACGCGAGTACGGCCTGATTAGGTACGAAGGACCACCGGATAAGCGGGTCTACGACGTGCTCGATAGTGTTTAAAATGAGTCATCCAACTTAGAACGCCGTGGTAATCCGTTGATGATCCGAAATACCTAATCTCTTCCCTAACCGCGAAGCAGTATGGTCGACGTAGTCATTCTCACAAATTCTCAACTCCGCCATCAATTCGTCCGGAAAGCAATCGCGCTTCACGACGATATCAACATCCTACAGACTTACTGCGAGAGCACGAATGGGTCGACGATCGACCGTGTTCGCGAGGAAGGCGACGAGGTCAAACTCCGACATCTCGAATCCCGTGCGGAATCTGAAGACGACTTCTTTCGCCACTTTGTCGATTATACTCCCGATAATTCAAATCATAAGGAGATTCCGAACGGCGACATAAACGACGAGCAATACTACGAGGAGATCGTTGACCTCAACCCAGATTTACTTGTTGCCTACGGTTGCTCCATTATCGAAGACCCCCTTCTCTCCGAATACGAGGGCCGGTTTTTGAACGTCCATCTTGGTCTCTCGCCATACTACCGAGGGACAGGAACGAACTTCTGGCCGCTCGTCAATGGTGAACCCGAGTACGTCGGCGCAACGTTCATGTATCTTGACGCAGGCGTCGACACCGGAGATATTATTCACCAGATCCGAGCACGTGTCAAGCCCGGCGATACACCTCATCAAATCGGAAACCGTCTTATCGCGGACATGGTCGGGCCATATCGGGAGATTATCACAAAGTTTGGTGACTTGAGTGACATAGAGCAACCGGAAACACCCGACAACGAACACTACTACACGATGTCCGACTATTCCACAGAAGCCACACAACAGTTGTACGAGAACTTTGACGATGGACTCGTCGACGACTACCTTGCGGACCAAGACGAACGGACTGCGGACGTACCGCTCGTGAAAAACCCTATCTTGGAGTCGCGATGAAGGCGGTAATGTACCACTACGTCCGGTCAAACGCCTCTGACGCACCTTGGTACTATCACCTTGATATCGAGGATTTCCGGGCGCAACTCGACTATTTCGAAGACGAGTTTGGTTTCGCAGATCGTGATGCGTTCCTAGCAGCAGTCCGTGGCAACGCTGACCCACCGGACGGAGTTATTCTCACGTTCGACGACGGACTGCGTGATCACTACGAGTGGGTATTTCCCGAACTACAGCGCCGAGGGCTCTGGGGAATCTTCTACATTCCGACTGGTCCTTACACCAAAGGGATGGCGCTGAATGTACACCGTGTCCACGCACTCGTCGGAAAGTACGGTGGTGACGCGGTGCTTGAGCCGTTGCTGGACGTGGTAGATGATGAAATGGTACCGGACGCGCGCCGTGAGGAGTTCCACACCGAAACCTACCAGAATCAGAATAATACTGAGAGCGTCACAACGGTCAAACGTATCCTTAACTACTTCATTTCCTACGGGCACCGTGAAGATGTCTTGAACACGCTCTGCGAGCAGTTCCCTGCCGCGGACCTTGACCCTGAGACGTTCTATCTTCGACCCGCAGAACTTCGGGAAATGCAAGACGCCGGAATGATTATTGGATCGCACTCTATCTCGCACCAAGTGTTCTCGAAACTTTCCCAGTCAGACCAACGAGACGAGATCGTGTCGTCATTTGACTACCTATCAACCACAGTTGACCAGTTAGATGTGCGAACATTCTGTTATCCCTATGGTGGTTTCCATACATTCACAGATTATACCCGTGCTGTTCTAGACGATGTCGACTGTCTGTTCAGCTTTAATGTCGAGTCGAGAGACATCCAGCCGGTCGATTTCCGAACACAACCGCAGGCACTCCCTCGGTACGATTGTAACGAGTTTCGGCACGGCGGCGCATCGGGCGTTGTTAATTAGCTACCGAGTGAGCAACCTAAAATCGTGTTCCAGATCAAGTGCTGCCGTTTAGATCGCTTTCCGTTAGACACGTATTCTCTGATATCGATCTATTCACTTCCGTTCCCAATAGTTCAAAATACTGGTCTGCGGAAATACCGTTACTTGGACGTTTTGTGGTTGTGTTGTCTTTGGTCAGTTGCTCACCGCTTTCAATTGGCCTGCTTGTAACTACACTATGTTGTGCCCACTTCTTAATCTCTGATTCTTCTGTGTGTAGTCCTTCCCTTCTTGAGGATGTTCTATGATATAGATCTGAAAAACTACAAATATTTTCTAATTCCTCTGGCTCAATTGAAACCTCTTGATCGGGTCCTGGCAATCGTCGGTCGATCGTGAAGTGCTTTTCAATCAGGGCGGCACTATTTCCGATCGCTACCTTCGCAGCTTCAACTCCTGTTGAGTGATCTGAGAACCCAACCGGAACGTTGAATCTCTCTTCCAATATTGAGATTGTCTCGAAATCAAAGTCCTCAGCGGTAGTTGGGTACTCAGAGACGCAATAAAAGAGTACGTACTCGTCTACCACGTCATCAATGTAGTCACAAGCTGCTTCAATCTCATCAAGCGAATTCATACCAGTTGATATCAGTAATGGCTTCCCTGTACTGGCAGCGCGTTCTATGAGGTGTCGATTAGTTAGTTCGCCAGAACCGATCTTTATCGCCGGCACATCGATTTCGTTGAGTAAATCTACCGCCTCAGTAGAGAACGGGGTCGATAAGAACGTAATATTGTGTGTTTCTGCGTGCGATTGGAGCTCACGGTGCTCTTCAATTGACCATTCACAATCGGCGACAGTATCGTACACCTCACCTGCGCCGACGGATCGCATCTCGGATTCGACCATCTCCGCGTCGGCGAGATGGGTCTGGAACTTTACTGCGTCCGCTCCGGAATTTGCGGCGACCTCGATAAATCGCTTTGCGAGCGTTACGTCGTTTCGCGCATTGATCCCTACTTCGGCGATGATGTATGGACGTTCGTTCTGGCCGATCTTTCGACCGTCAATCTCAATCATTGGTCTTCCCACCTCGATAGAATTTGTTCCGCCAACCATAGGTCAAACGGTGTGTCAATATCAACGGACTCTCGTTCGCTCATCTCGTATATCCCAGTTTTACCGGTGATTATATTCTCTGTTTCCATAAACTCGGCAACGTCTGTAACGTAGACCGCCCCGTTAATCACGTACTCCGGGTCGCGATCCTGTCTCCGTTTGTCAGCATCCACGTAGTTCAGTTTCTCAGCGCCTTCGGGCGTTTGCTGCCATCGGGTATCATACGTTGGGTATGCCGAGATGAGTGAATCGACATCTGAGCGGTCATACTGGGAATGGGCCTCATCTATGTGTTCCTCCGTCCGAAGTGGGGATGTGGGCTGAAGCAGAACGAATGTATCGTACTCCTCTCCCTGTTTCCGGAGATATTCTACGGCGTGTTTGATAACTGGCGCAGTCGGTGCCTCGTCAGTAGCGAGGTGATCCGGACGTATAAACGGAACTCGAGCACCGTACCGCTCTGCTACTGTCGCGATCGCGTCGTCGTCAGTCGAAACGACGACGGTATCAATTGAAGAGGCGTTCTGACCGGCCGCAATGGAGTGAGCGATCAAGGGCTTACCATCAACATCCCGTATATTCTTGTCTGGGACCCCTTTTGACCCACTTCGTGCGGGAATCAATCCGAGGACTTTCTCATCAGTCATTGATCTTCTGATCGGCCTTTGCCCCGATCCCTAATAGTTCAGGTGTCATTGGCTCCTTGAGTTCCGGCTCTATTTCAGCAATCAGATCGGTGATTCGCTCAGATACATCTCCGTCTCCGTATAACTCGGACTGTTCGTAGCTCCCGTGAGCCAACTGCTCCTGGATACCCTCACGGATCTCGTCCGCTTCACACTGAACATCTAGAACGTTTGGGCCCCTTTCGCGAGATTGTTGTCTATCCCCGATGTTTACGCTGGGGACGCCAAAGTAGGAACACTCTCTAATTCCGACGCTTGAATTTCCCACGACACATTCCGAATTCCGGACTAAGGTGAGATAATCGTGTGGATCTAAATTAATGAAGAAATGAACGTCGTCAGGATCACTGGTCTCTCTGTATTCACGGATTGCCTTCGAAACTTGATCAGTCCCTGCGTCCATGTTCGGCCAGAACCAGAACGCCGGGATATCGAGCTGTTTGTAGGCGTCAATTAGTTGTTGTATTTTCTCGTAGTTAGATTCGTATTCCGTTGGGAGTGGATGATACTGGATTAAGATGAAATCCTGAGTTACATCGACTGTATCGCCTACGCCACCGTATTCTGGTTGTGGATCGTAGTGTGTCCGGTCTTCTTGGATTATCGTCTCACAGATGTCTGTGGACGGACAGCCAGTTTGATACACTCTATCGCTGGACTCTCCCAACCGCTTCACAATTTCCATACTTCTGTCCGTTGAGACAAAGTGATAATCAGACATCTTCGTCGTAGCGTGACGAACCTTGTCGTCAATTGATCCCGTTATTTCGCCACCTTCCATGTGAATAACGGGTATGTTGAGATAGGATGCTGCGATCGTGGTTGCTATGGTTTCGTACCGATCACCGCTCGTAAGCAAGATGTCGGGATCAAGTTCGTCGAGCGCAGTCGAATACTCGATCAGACCCATACCCGTCGTTTTTGCTTGCGTAACAGGTTCACCGCCTTCTAACAGCGTGTGTATCTCCTTTTCAATTGAGATTCCCTCTGCTTCAATGATCTCTGTAAGGTCTCCGAATCGATGTACTAATCCACCACCGGAGACGATCAGGTCGAATTTTATTCGAGAATCCTCGTTAAGGGCTTGGTATACTGACTTGACGCGTGCGTACTGTGACCTCGTAGTCACAATCGAAGCAACTGTTTTCTTCATTATTTTGACTGTGTATGTGTTTTGTCTCTACTTGTTCCCTTTTGTTACTCTATCGACTCGCTTGGATCCCGTACAGCTCCGCGTATTTCCCACCTTTCTCAACGAGTTCGTCGTGCTGTCCGGTCTCTGTGACTCGCCCCTCCTCAATCGTGTAGATCCGATCGGCATTTTTCACCGTCGACAGCCGGTGGGCGATCGTCACGATGGCGTAGTCTCGATCCATCTCTTCGATCGCCTGCTGGACCTGCTTTTCCAGATTTGAGTCGAGGTCGCTCGTCGCCTCGTCGAGGATCAACACGTCGGCGTCTTCGAGAAGCGCTCGCGCAAGCGCGACGCGCTGTTGCTGACCGCCCGACAGCCGGACACCATCGTCACCCAGCAACGAGTCGTAGCCGTCCGGGAGTTCGTCGATAAACTCGTCGACCTTCGCGATCGAACACACGCGGTTGAGTTCCTCGTCAGACACCTCCCGATTCCCGAGCGTCAGGTTGTACCGTAGCGTGTCGTTGAAGATGAACGGGTCCTGTCTGACCATCGAGAGCCGGTCGCGCCACTCCGCGATGTCCATCTCGTCGATCGGAACTCCGTTCGCTCTGATCTCTCCGTCATCGACCGGGTACAGCCGGGCGAGCAGCGAGACGATCGTCGATTTCCCCGCGCCCGACTGCCCGACGAACCCGACGAACTCGCCCTTCTCGACCGTGAAGTCAATCCCTCGGAGGACATCTTCTTCGTCGTCGTACGAGAAGCGGACGTCGTCGAACTCGACTTCTCGGATCTCTTCGGGGACGTCTCGACTCGATCCAGTCGGTTCGTTGTACGTTGCCAGCTCGTCGGTAAACTGGATGGTGCGAACGAGGTGCGGCAAGTTGTTCTCCACCCTGTAGTACAGCGTGTTCACTTGACTTGCCTTCGGTCCGAGTCGGAACATCGCGAAGAGGAACACGCCGAGTTCGCCGACCGTAAGGTTCGCAAAGGTCAGCGCGAGGTAAATTAGGACGAACACCGACACCGCGACGACGAGGTTGTAGAAGTTCTGGATTGCGGCCTCATTGCGTCGGAGGACGATCCGCGACCGCGTGAACTGTTCGATTGCGTCCGTGAAGTCTTCGAAGAGTTCCTCTGCGAGCCCGAAGATCCGCACGTCACGAATGCCTTGCGTCCCGGCCTGTGCGGCCTCCTGTCGCATCTCGTTCGCTTCGGCGACCTTGTCCCCAACATCGTACCCCGAATCGAGAACCCGGCGGAAGAAAACTGAGAACCCACCGAGGACGACGCCGGTGATGATCGTCAAGGTTGGCGCGATCACCAACGCGACGGCGAAGTACACGCCGGCGAGGAACACTTCTTGGGAGAACTGGATCCCATTTTGAATCACCCGACCTGCGTAGTTCGTCTGCGTGACGATCGCGTTCAGGATGTCATCAGACCCTTCTTTATCGAAATACTCCACGCGTGCGTTCAAGGCGTTCCGGAACGCCCGCGTCTGGAGGTCCCGTATGTAGTAGGTTCGGAGCGCCTCTCGGAACCACGCGACTGCGAAACTGGTCGTGTACCGCGCGACCATCACGGCGGACACGCCAATCACGACGTATCCCAGTGTGAACGGGATTCCAAGCGCCTGATAGGCAGTAACGAACACTGCGAGTATTCCTTCCGCCTCCGCAGCAGGATCTTGGAGCTGGACGAGTTCGACGATCGGGAGGATGAAACTCAGTCCCACTCCCTCAAGCACTGCGGCGACGATACCCAGCGTGATGACCGCTGTCGTATATTTCGGATTATACCGAGCGACATCGCGGAGGGCGTCGAGTTTCTCGCGTCTGGAGACTGGTTCGGGATCTGACGATGACATAGCGGTGAGTTGTCCGATTTCCGGCGGCGACCCGAATAATGTCGTCGGTCTCGTCTCGCGATCCACTCAAGACCCGTGTCAATCCACTTAACACCCACCGTCAACTCCTAGACTAACAAATTGTCCGCTCCAGGTCCCCCGGTGTGTTCACATTCATGTGCTTGCCGAGCCGCAAGGGTGCCACATCACAGCCCGTACTAACAGATCTACGGTCTCATTCACCTGATACCCACCCTTGGCCGACGGCCGGAGCAGCGTACACCATGAATCGGTCCTTGAAGTTAAGCCCCGGGCTTCCTGCTTCGATGACCCGCTTTGTAGACAAACCGGTGTCCGTAGGGAACGCAGTCTCCCAGGCATCTATTCAGGCCACACCCTAATTCAGCAAAGTCGCGTTGTAAGACATTCATCGCCACGTTCACATCGCGATCACGCTCGAACCCACAAATCGACCAGGAGTGTTCGCGTACCCAGATCAGTCTCTGTTTCTACACCGCACGACGTATATTCTTCCGTCGTGCCCCGTGCTTCGACCTGTACGACTCTCATACGCTTAAGCAGTGTAGTCATGCGGACGAAAATATCGGGTGGTTGAACCCGATGTACTTAATCAATAATCAAGACGACGGGCAGATTGTCGCCAGCTTCCAGATAGACCCGCATCAGTTTGAAATGGCAACTGACAATCCATGACTTGGGACTATACTGAAAATGAAAGAACTTGTCAGGTCGCCAGGCTTGACCTTTGCCCCCAAATCCAACGCACTACACCGTAAAGTTGTTACCGGCGTGTCTGTAAAGTACTAATAATGGATATAGAGGAAGATAACCGCATTGTTGTTGATGTCGACGGAGTTCTTGCAAAAAAAGAACCAAAAAAAGAGTACAGTGAACGAGAACCAGTTACTGAAGTCGTTGAAAAATTACGGGAATATGACGATCGCGGTTTTTATATTATTCTTCAGACTGCGAGAAATATGCGGACACATGAGGGAAGATTAGGAAAAATAAATGCGGAAACCGCTCCTGTACTTCATGATTGGCTTAACAAACATGATATCCCATTTGATGAAATATATTATGGGCAGCCATGGTGTGGCCACAAAGGCTTCTATATTGATGATAAAGCAGTCCGACCTACGGAATTTGTAGAGAAAACTGAATCGGAAATTCAAGCTATTCTCTCTAGTGAGAACATCGGCTACAAAGACTAATTATATGTCAAACACACTTTTGATTCCATCTGCGGGACTTGTCCCTGATGAATTAAAACTTGATCTTGGTCCAATACCGACAGGAATGATTCCCCTTGACGGAAAAACAGCGTTTGAACACATCGCTCAATCCTACGAAGAAGCTGGTACTTCTCCTGACTTTTGCCGAATCATTCTTTGTTATGATGGGTCAGAAAAGATTCGAAATTGGCAGGAGCGTTCGGAATATGACTGGGAAGTGATTGATGTAGATGATCCAAATTCACTTGGAGAGACGATTGAAAAAGGTATCTGTGAAGGGATTGAGCTCGGATTAATCGATGACAGTGGGATGTTTATTCATTTTGCAGATACTCTAGTTTATCCAACGAGTTCTTCCGATCAAAGAGACAGAATCTCATTTGACTATGTTGATCACCCACTTCGGTGGACAACATTCGAAACCTCATCAGATGATCGGATTAGTGAAATTTCTTCAAAATACACGAACGGAAATGAGCAGCAAAAGAAAACTTTCGTTGGTCAGTTTCAGATTAGCAATCCATATTCTTTTCACCAAGTGCTCCAACAGACATTAGAGAAAAAAAGTATCAATGACTATGACCCATATTATACATCGCTGCTAGAATATTTATCCAATAAAAATTATGATCTTCGTCAGCCAGACAGATGGATTGATCTTGGACACCTTGATACGTATCATGCTGCTGGTATTGAATATCTAAATACACGAGGGTTTAATCATTTACATGTCGACAAAGATAAATTCATCGTAAAAAAACAAAGTGATAATACGGAAATCCTATCTCCAGAAATTCGTTGGTATGATAACTTACCAGCTGATATGAAACCCTTGATTCCACACGTACTAAATTATTCTACTGAAGAAGATCCATATATAAAATTAGAATTTGTCGGTTATCCAAAAGCAAGTGACCTCTATTTGTATGGAGGCCATGATATTCACATTTGGAAGACAATATTCTCATCTATATTAGATATTGTCGATAGATTCCGGAGTCACAAAGCAGAGAGTGCGAATATGGCGGCATCTGCACGAGAAGAAATGTTTCTTAACAAAACGATCAGTCGGCTTTCCCAGGCTAGTGATCAAGAGAATCTCCAGAAATATTTTGAGAGTGATTCACTTACGATAAACGGAACTGAGTATCCCTCAGTAAAAACTATCGCCACGAGATTAGAAGATGATCTAAAACAACGAAATCTTCTAGATACATTTGAACCTACTCTAATACACGGAGATCTTTCGCTTTCAAATATTATGGTGGATGTGCGGAGTCACAAAATCAAGCTTGTTGATCCCCGTGGAGAGTTTGGATCATACGATATTCATGGTGATTACTTATATGATCTGGCTAAATTAACCCATAGTGTCTGTGGTCAATACGAATTCATCATCAATGATCGTTTTACTGTTAACACTCAAGATGACACAATCAACTACTCTATCTGGAATAACGAAAACCATGACAGACGGCAGAATCTATTTATCACTTTACTACAGTCACGTTACCCACAAGAATTCAACAGAATTAAAGCGATAGAGAGTCTTCTGTGGCTTAGTATGCTTCCACTACACTCTGATAAACCAGATCGCCAATATGTAATGCTTGGGCAAGGGATCGAAAAATATAGCTCGGAATTTATAAGATAAATATGGATGAAAATAACACATCCAATATAACTGTGTTAATAACTATGGCTGGGAGGGGCAGTCGCTTTAAAAGTGAGGGAATCATGAAACCAAAGCATAAATTGGAAATCGATGGCCGACCTATGTTTAATTATGCTATGTCATCTCTTTCATCATTTTTTAGTAATCGATTCATATTCATAACAAGATCTGAAATTAATGACGAAGAATTCATAAAAAACCAATGTGCGAAACTTGGCATTGAGGACTATACAATACTGGATGTAACGGAGGTAACAGACGGCCAGGCAACTACTGCCCTTCACGCAGACGCAGTAATCGAAGATTCAGATCCAGTAGCCATCTTTAATATAGATACATATGTGGAACCAGGCGAAATACAAAAAATCGATATCCAGGGAGATGGTTGGATCCCAGTATTTTCGGCGTTGGGTGACAGATGGAGTTTTGTAGACATTGCTGATGACGGGACGGTCCAGAGTGTTTCTGAAAAGGAACGCATCTCGAATCTTGCCACAGTTGGCTTCTATTACTTTGCGGAATGGATGTTGTTTAAAAATGCGTACGAAGAGATGGGAGAAACAGTTAAACACAAATATGGTGAAAAGTATATCTGTCCGCTATATCAATGGTGTATTGAGAATGAATATGAAGTCATGGCAAAAGAAACAGACAATGAGTCAGTACATGTACTTGGCACTCCGGAAGATATTGTTGATTTCGCACCAAATTTCGCACAAGAACATAATATAAATACATAAACGCATACTATCATATAATTAAACAATGATTGGTATCTCAATATCGCTTTACGACAAGTTTGATGATTTGGGAATTCTAGTTGATATTATCAGAGAGAATTGGGAAGGCAACTACTTCATATCTGTATGTTCAAACCATCCAGAAGCTGAGGATCGGATTGCGGATCTTAATTCTGATATTGATAGTTTTCAACAGGGAGCAGATATTAAATACGATTCATCTATGGATGACTTTCGGAGAAGTGCAAATCTTAAATACCGTGTATTTAATACAATTAGAACTGCGGTCCGGGGTGCTATAGCTGCTGATGTTGATTATGTGATGCACTTACATGCTGATGCTTGGCAACTTTCGGAAGAAAAACTCCAGCAGTTAATCCAAGATATGAAAGAACGAAACGCTGCTGTCGCTTTCAAAGGACGAACCAATTTCTTTCAGGATCGTTATACTCCAGGACATTTTAGTGATCAATTTATTATCTATGACGCCCAAGCGGCGAATTCAGTTGATTTATTTGAACGGGAAGCGATGGACTTCCCCCCTCAATATGTGATCCATCAAATATTGCCAATGATATGTTTGGTGAAGTTTGGTTGGGAAAAACTATATCATTATTCTACACGGAGTGAGGAAGAACACTGGGATGGTACGCCAATCTTAGAAGTCAGAAACCCAGCTCGACCTATGCTATATAATCCAAAATACGAACAGCTTCACATTGCAACAGAAGACTTCAGTAATGATCTCGGAAAATCACTACAAGCGTATTATCTTCAGAAGCACAACATTACTGATGGATACCACATAAAGAAACTTAATGAGACATATAGCATCTCCAAAGACGATCTCTTCCGACAGATTGAAAATTATTTTGATTCAATGGATAAAAAATTACGTTGGTATGGGTTGTCTGTCGATAGTTTTGGACGTAATGTGAATCATATTGAACCATTCCTTGAAAAATCACTTTTCGGGAAATTAAAAACAGTACCAAAGTTACATGCTAAGACGGCTGCCGAGATCGCTTTGAATAAATTCTTAGATGGTACAGAAACTGACCCAGCCCAATCTGTACATCAACTTTATGCTAATAGGCTTGATCCTGACGACTATCCAGAAAATTTTTCTGATACCATCTACAAAAAAGATAACTGATATTATATCTCACTCGGCTCTGTTGAAATCCTCAGATATTCATAGATTTATTCTGTAATCCTATAGGATGAAGGCTCTCCCGAAGTTGTAGATCCTCTAGTTCACTGAAAAGGCAATCAATCTGGCATGCTGAGCTATCTCTCGATGCTCCCTAAAATTTCCAAACACCCTATACACTTCCTCAGTGCGTTGTTCTGCTCTGTATCAAAGTTTGGGAGAACAAGACCTACCGTGGTCTGCTTGACGAACTGATCGAAATGCCACGCAACCGTGGAACTCTTCGATTAGCTGAACTACCTACGCCATCAGCGCTCTGTAAAGAGTTTAATCTATTTGATATGATTGGGAAGGGTTTCTCTTATGACCCTCTCAGGGATGCTACTTCCGACAAGCGTGTTGTTGGTGCGTCAATGTTTGACAACAGTCATGTCTCGAAACAATATACGAAACGAGCTGAACTCACGATTCAGCAGTTCAAAGTGACACGATTGGTCGATGCGAAGGTGAACACAATTTTCAATCTCCACGTGACAACAACACGGAAACACCATAGCCAGATTGCTCCGTCTTGATCAGGTGCACTCCCGAGAATGTCGATCCGTTCACATCGCTCCACAAGCACGGAACGAGTACTTAGACGCTGATATCTACGGCCAGCGGAGTCAATCTGAGACCGTCAACTCAACGTTCGAGTGGGGGCGGTTCGTCCGGTCACGACGCTGGTGGAAGCAGTTCCGTGAACTCACTATTGCCTCTCTCATTCATAATGTAGACCGCACACTCTGAGTAAGTCAAGACAGAAGAACAATGAACCGCACAGTACAGTCCGAGGGTTGTCAGACGAGGATATATCTGAAGAAAGATTCAATTGAGTCAATCAATAACCTCACTAAAAGCCGACTTTTCGCAACGGTACCATAGTATGAAGGGAAGCGATACGCCTGCGAGCACGATTAGTAACAGAACTTCTGAATCTGTAAGGGCAAACTTGCTCTTTGCGGTTGTCACGGTTGTTGTGTTTACGACCAAGATAGCAAGTCCAACTAATCTTTAGCCGATAATATGTTCAAAATCACCATAACTTCTCATTACTCCTTTCTGAATCTTCAATCAAGGTTTTGAGATTGAACTAATTATCTGTACCCCCGTACCCGGAACAGCACATCTCATCTACTGGTGATTTCAATAGATCCTCTACTGTATACAAATCCCATTCCCTTGGTCTGTCTTCCAGGAGACTTCCTCCGCGTAAAATCGCGCTAATTAGTGTTCGAGCATCCATGATGACTGTCTTGTTGCCCATGTGAGTGGGTTCGCCTACGACTCCCGTACCAACGGTTCGTACCACTCGCGGTTCGCCTGATACCACTCGATGAACTCACCGACGCCCTCCGCGATCGTCCGCGAGGGCTCGTAGCCGATCTCCTTGCCAGCTTTCTTGACGGACGCGTGCGTGTGCTCGGCGTCGGCCTCGCGCGCGGACTCATAGACAATCTCCAACTCAGGTGCCAACTGGTCGCGCACGGTCTCGGCCAACTCCTGAATCGAAATGTTGTCCGAACTCCCGATGTTCAACACGTCGCCGTCGGCCGCGTTCGAGTCCAACAGCATCCGGTTCGCATCCGCCACGTCGGCCACGTACGTGAAATCACGCGTCTGCTGGCCGTCGCCGTAGATCACCGGCGGCTCGTCGTTCACACACCGTGAAACGAAATTCGAGATGGCCATGTTCGGGCGCATTCGCGGGCCGTACACCGTGAAGTAGCGGAGACAGATCGTCGGCAGCCCGTGAAGCTCTGTGTACACCCGCGCCATGTGCTCCTGTGTGAGCTTCGTCACCCCGTAGGGGCTCACCGGCTCGGTCGGATGGTCCTCCTCGTAAGGCAGCGACTTCGGCTTCCCGTACACCGACGAGGAGCTCGCTACAATTACCCGATTCACGCCCCCTTCTTTCGACGCTTCCAAGAGGTTGACCGTCCCGTCGACGTTGATGTCGGTCACCTTTCGGGGGTTGTCGACACTCTCGCGCACGCCCGCTTGCGCGGCCTGGTGAACGACGACATCCGCATCGGTGACGAGTTCCTGAACCGTCGCCGGATCCCGAACGTCTCCCTCGACGAAGCGGTACTCGACATCCCGGTCGTCGGCGACCTCGCAGTGGACGTCGAGCGTGTGGCGTTTGATCCCTTCGGCGTAGAAGGGTTCGAGGTTGTCGAGGACCGTCACATCGTGGCCGTCTTCGAGGAACGACTCAGCGAGGTGGCCGCCGATGAATCCGGCCCCGCCTGTCACGAGGATGCGCATACGCGTCGTTCAGCCGGCCACCACAAAACCCGCGCGGTTCTCGTGAGATCGCCGTCATGTCCACATCACGAGCGATACCGACACTGCTGTTGTCTCACCACCGACTGCCCCAGCGCTTTCGCCAGCGGCTGGTGGCTGGTGTTATTCATTCTCCTGATCCACACGCTCTCCCTCAATAACCCGCTTTTCGGCTTCCAACGCCCGCACCTCAATACCACGCCACTCCCCATCCACACCCACCAGCGCTTCCGCGTACCCAAGTTCCTCGTTGCCCGGCACCGCCTCCTGAACAAATCGTTTCTGCGCGTCATTCAACCCGAACTCTGCGGCCCAGTGGTCGTCCATCCCATCTAAGCGGTGGAACTGCTTGATCGCACACTGATCGAGGATCATCTCCGCTTCAGCTCGCTCGAAGAACTCATCGACCGTCTGGGTGACCAACTGAATTGACAAATCGTGGTGGCGGTGGTGCCGAAAGATCGCCTCCAAGAATGCGAGATTCTCCGCGTCACGCAACACGTAGCGCGCCTCATCGATCACAAAGACGACCTCCTTGTCGGTCTGTTTGGCGCGCTCATACACCAACAAGATGAGCAGCTACATCACGAGACTCGTCCGGCCGCCGACGCGCCCCTCCTGCTGGGCCAAATCGAGATAGATGAGGTCCTCGGCCGCGAAATCAACTTCACTTGACCGCCCCAGATGCGCAAACCGGCCGTCCGGGGCGAACGGCCGCAACTGGTCGATAAGCCACGTGGTGTCCGCCTGAAGCTTCTCGGCTTCCGCCTCCGTCCGCAGCGTGAATTCATCGGGATCATCGACCAACTCCTCAAGCACATCGATCACATCGCGGAGTGTCAGGCTCTCCCGGTGATGGGTCGTCACATCCTCGGTGATGCCGGTGTTTCGGTAGGCCGTCTCGATGGCAAGCTCCAGCGTCGTCCGCCGGTCCCCCAACGAAATCCCCCGCTGCGCAAAGAAGTTCGCCAGGAAGCTACTCACGCGCTCCTGCTTTTCGGTGAGGGGACTCGCGTCAGCCCCTAACCGCCCGCGTGCCTGTTTAGAGGGCGGTGTGATCTCAAGCGGGTTAATCCCGAGCGTCCCACCTACTGTGATCCGTTGGGCGCCCAACGCTTCGGCTACCCCGGCCCAATCGTTGAGCGGCTCTAAGATCACCCCAATCCGATCCTTGTGATGTGCCACCGACCGGATGAACCGCTGTTTCGCGCTGAAACTCTTCCCGGAGCCCGGATCACCTACCGTGAAGGTCGAATACCCGTTCTCCCGGGCAAACGGATCGACAACGACCGGCGTGTCCGTATGCCGGTGTACGCCGAGTTCGACGCCGTCCGATTCTAGCAGCGTGGGGCGATGTGGCGACGCCAACAGCGCACCTACCGCGCCGCTCAACCCGATCGTCTGCCGATCGAGTGGTGCCCCGCCGAACGGCGCTGCGCTCCGCAGCGCGCGCTCTTGGGAACAGATCGCAGTCTTCGGTGCGAGCTTCGCCGGCTGTTCGCGCAACACACGTTTCACCCGGCGGGTGGCCGTCCGCAGCTCCTCACGGTTGTCGGCCCGCACAGTAACAAACACGCCCTGTGAGAACACCCAGGTGCCGGCCTCGAGCGCACGATACGTCGCGGCAGCCTCGTCGGCCCGGTTGTGAAGGTACGTGCTCCGCACGTTCGACTCCAGATCGGCGTCTACTTTCAGGTCGTCTGCGGCGGTTTGGAGCTGATCGAGTGCCCGCTCCTGGTCACGCGGGGTGAAGTGTGCGGTGAAGTGAAACCGGACGTCGGTCAGCGTGAAGAGCTCGCTGAGATACCCGTCGCTCGGCTGGTCAGGCCAGTCGGCGATATACAGCATCGTCATCCACTCGTCACCCACGCGCGCACACCGACTCTCCCACTCGACTGCGGGCGGCGCGGCCGCATCTTGGTGTCGCTCCTAAGGCGAGCGCACGTCCGAATCCGGCGTTGGCGGCTCCGCCGGCGGCTGGATAAACGCCGACAGGTCTACCTCAGGATCCCGCTGTGGACGCCGTGCCTGTAGCCACACTCTAACGAGGAACCCAATGACGAGAGTGCCGCCACTGACGGTTAACCCTATGACGAGTGTCGACGGGGCCACCGACTCGACGCCGGAAAGCATAGCCACAAACTCACGCATCGGTCTCCTCCCGGCGTTGGTGATCGACGCCGGCCTGCGCCGCGACCGGCAGTGTCTCGACGTCGCTGCCGGTCCAGAACTGTGTTGCCAGCCCCAACAGCTCCGCCGTCGTCAGTCGCCGGGTGGTACAGTCGCTCAGCTTGCCGACGAACTCTGTCTCAACAGTCCGGACCCGCTCGCGCAGCTTCTCGAGTTGGGCGCCCCGCAACTCCGCCTCCGTGAGCCGGTCCCGCCGCGTGACGAACGGCGTCGCCAACACGCCGACGATGGGCAGCGTCGAGAGCCGCTCCGCGGGCGTCCGCTCATCGGGGTGGCGTTCGTACACCTCGATTGGTGCCACCTCGACGCCGAGAAAGTAGCGCACCCGGTGGGTGTCCGCCAGCTCAGCGGGCCGTTGGTCACGGTAGGCGGCGATGAGAGCGCGCAGCGACTCGGTCGCGGCCACGTCGGGATCCGCAAGCCGCGAATCCAACTGGTCGACGAGTGTCGCGGCCGGGTACGGGTCGGTCGTCGTGTACAGCGTAAGTTGGAAGGTGAGCTCCTGGTCCGCGAACGCCTCGCCCACAGCTCGGCGAGCCGCCTCCGCCGCGAGCAGGCCCGTGGCCAGTTCCAGTCGAAGGCCGACCGGAACCTCGCGCACGGCCTTAGCGAGGTGCGACGGATTGCGAGCAGGCTCGGGTTCGCGGAATCGCTCCGGGATCAGGCCTGTCAGCTCTTCCGGAGCGCCCAAGCCGAGAGCCTGTTGCGCGGCCGGTCGATCGAGTCGATGGCTGCGGCCAGCGTCTTCGCCGCCTGCCGGTGTGCCCGGGCTCGCCTGCTCGGCGAGGTGGCCGCTCTCGTTCGTGTCGCTGAATCTCGTGTGGAAACTGCCTATCAAGCGCTTAACACCGAACTCGGGCTTCCCACGCCGCCCGTGACTCCCGGGCAGTTCGTGCCTCGGCTCGCGGCGGCGCTCGACTGTTCCGATTTCGTGCGGCGGCGCACACGAGACCTCGCTAAGCGGGCGCGTGACGCGACCGTCACGGCGGGTGTCCATCCTACGGGGTTCGCCGCCGCCTGTCTATACGTCGCCGGGCAGGACCACGATAGCGGACTGACCCAGGCTGCGGTCGCTGCGGCGGCAGACGTGACTATCGCGATGATCCAGGGCCATCGGGATACGCTGGTCGAACAGGTGAGTTAACCACTATCCCGGTCCCAAAGCGACGCCGTGGTTCTCCCATGTGTTGCGGCGCTGAAGCGGCCGATCGCGGCTCGTCTTAGCGCCGTAGTGCTTTCCAAACGTCGACACCAACCATCCACAGCTGCCGTGCCACGATCTTCAGGTCGTACGCGAACGACTGCTCGCGCACGTACTGGAGGTCGTACCGCAGCTTCGCCCCGGGGTCGACGCTGCTCGCATCGTTGATCTGTGCGAGCCCGGTCAGGCCGGGCTTGACGAACCACCGCTTGCGCCACGTCTCGGCCTCGTCCTCGAGTAGATGTTCCTCCTCGGTCCAGACCGCGCGCGGGCCAACGACGCTCATGTCACCGCGGAGAATCGACCACAGCTGCGGAATCTCATCAAGATGTGTCTGCCGGAGCAGCCGCCCCACCCGCGTGATCCGGTCGTTGTCGTCGTCGTCGATCGGCATCGCCGACTCGTCTTCGGGCGTCATCGACCGGAATTTGAAGATGGGGAACGTCTCGCCGAACACCGCGGTCCGCTCCTGCCGGTACAACACCTGGCCACCGTCCTCAAGCTTGACGGCGAGCGCGATGACCGCGATCACCGGCGACAGCGCGAGCAGCCCCGTCAGCGAGAAGGCAATGTCGAAGCCGCGTTTGAACATGTAGTCCTGGATGTCCCACGGCTCGATCTCGACGTCGACGAGTGACGCGTTCGGGTCTGGCCGGTCAGTCAACACCGTGTCCGCGTGGGCCGGGTGGACCTTCGCAGCGACCCCGTGTTCGTAACACGCATCGAGCGCGCCGAAGAACTCCGCGCGGTCGGGCTCGTCGAATGCCAACACGACCGTGTCGATATCCTGCTCGACGAGGATATCTTCAAGCCGCGAGAGGCCGCCCAGCCGCGCGAGTCCGGCCGATTGACGGCCGCCGTCCGCGGCGTGTGCGACGCCGGTGGATCTGACGCCGGGATCCTCGGCGACCGACTGCGCGTCGGTCAACGCGTGGACCGTGGTCGGACAGAGATAGCCGAGCAGCGGAAGGTCTGCGCCACGCGCTATCTCCTCGATCTGTGCGGGGTCGTCCCCGACGATAGTGGCGCGCTCGCTGCGCGCCTCCGGGCGGCGCAGCCAGATGAACCACGCTGGGAGCACGGCCACCAACAGCGGCGTGATCAACACCAGCGTGAGCCGCGGCACCTTGTAGGTGTAATCGAAGTAGCCGATGGTCGCGAGGGCAAACACGGCCACGAAGGTGCGCTTGTGCGCGAGCGCGACGATATCGAGGATCCGTCGCGGCCGCGGCTTATACAGCGGGACGAACGCGCCCGTCACGACCACGACGGTCAACGCGACCTCGATGACGAACTCTGCCCCGGTGGGCGGATCCACGGGGAGGCGCCCGAGGACCGGCACCAACGACACCGCCGACTGAACGGTCCCGTTGTTGGCGAGCATCACCGCGAGCGCGACCAGCCCGGCGACGCCCCCCACGCTTGCGGCGCGGTACCGCCATCCCGTATCCATTATCGACTACTGTCACATGTACCGAGTTAAACACTATGTTTCCCGCCCCTGAACCGGTGTAGGAACCGACTACCCTCACGACACCTTCATCACGGCGGCCGACTCCCGCCCGCGACCGAAACCGCTAATCGGCGCCCCCAATAGGTGACAGCCAATGCCCGCGCCTGAGGAGACGACGGCGGCCGCCCGCGAGTTCCTCGCCGCCCACCCCGAGGTCGAGGACGCGCTCGCGGCCCTCGTTGAGCGTGACGCTCAGGGAGCGCCGTGGACGTTCGCCGACATCGCCTTCGATTCCGGCCAGTTCGGCGAGCTCGTCGCCCGCGACCTCGCGACGTCCGTCGACGACGGCTATCGCCTCGAGAATCCGGACGCGATCCGCGCCGTGATCGAGGCGGGAGCTGCCCCAGCCGACGGCGCGGACGCGCCCGCCGAGGAGAATGCCACTACGTCGACACCGTCCGATGCCGCCACGGCCGCGCTGTCGCGACTCCCCACTCCAGCCGACGTCGACCCCCTCACGCTGCTCGGCCTCGTCGGGACGCTGCTCGCGGTTGCCGGCGCGCGGCTCGTGGCCGCGCCCGCGGTGTTCCAGCAGGGGTTCGTCGTCTCGCCGGCCAACGACACGTACTTTTTCCGCTACTGGCAGGAGAGGCTCGCCGCTCGCGCCGACGGTGTTCTCGATCTGGGGCTGTTCGCAGACATGGGCGGGGCCGCTGGCACGCGTCCGCTCGCCCACGCGACGAACTGGTGGGTGACGGTCCTGCTCGGTGGCGTCGACGCTGCGCCCGCGGTGGCCGCGTGGCTCCCGGTCGTCGCGTCCGTCTGTCTGGGGTACCTCGTGTATCGCCTCGCGCGACTGCTCACCGGCGACGTGCGCGTCGCGCTCGCGGCGGTGTTGTTCTACGGGCTCGCACCCGCCAACGTCGTGTACACCTCCGTCGGCTTCCTCGACCATCAGGCGCACCAGTACCTGTGGCTCGGCCTGCTCGTCGTAACGTTGACCGCGCTCGGGGTCGACGTCGCGCGGCGGATCGGACACACTGACGCGCAGACGGCCGCCCGAGAGCACGCACGCGGCGCGACGATGTGGCTCGTTGCGCTCGGGCTCGCCGTCGCCGTGGCCGCCTCCGCGCACGCTTGGGGCGGCTCGCCGCTCACGTTCGTCCCGGTCGCGGCCGTCGCCGGGCTCCGCGTCACGCTCGACGTGCGGCACGACGTCTCCCCGATCGCCGCCAACGCGCCGCTTCTGGGCGGGCTGGCGCTCGGGGCCGCGCTGGCGCTCGCCGCGCACCTCGCGCTGGGCTGGCACGAGTCGATCGCCGCGGTCACGCCCGTCCTCGTCGCCGGCGGGGCGCTCGCCGTCGTCGGGCTGGGCGAGCTGTGGCGTCGCGTCTCGCTGCCGCCGCTCGCGCTCGTCGCTGCCGAGGCCGTCGTCGCCGTCGGCGGACTCGTCGCCTACGCGCGCCTCCGCCCGGGTGACATCGAGCGCATTCGGACGCGCGCAGACGACCTCTTCTTCCGCGAGGGGATCTCCGAGACGGCTTCGCTGTTCAGTCCGGATTTCGCGGTGATATTCGGCCCACTGCTCCAGCTCGGGCTGGGCTTCTACTTCGCGGTCGCGGTCCTCGCGGTCGCGACGTGGGCGGTCGCTCGCCGCTACGAGCCGGGGTGGCTCGTCGTGGTCTGTTTCGCGTGGTACTACACGCTGCTCGCGACGGTTCAGGTCCGATTCGCAGGCCAGCTGGCGATCATGATCGCGCCGTTCGCGGGGATCGGGCTCGTCTATCTCCTGTCGGCGATCGATATCGCACGTCCCGTCGCCGTCGTGGGTCGACCCGCCGACTCCGACTCCCAGCCGCCTCGCGCTCGGGAAGAAGACGCGACAGGCGAGGAGGGTTCGATCACGTCCCTCGGGCTGCCGGACGGCACTCGCGTGCGCGGGTATCTCGTCGCGACGATTCTGGTCGTGTTGCTGTTCAATCTGCTGCTCTTTCCGTCGCTCGTCGGGCAGACGACGCACGACCGCGCGCAGTTCGACGCCGCGCTCACGGTCGATTCGCACGCTGAGGAGGTCGACCGCGAGTACCCACAGAACTTCGTGTTGAGCCAGTGGGGCGACAATCGCATGTACAACTACTTCGTGAACGGTGAGTCGCAGGGGTACGGCTACGCCCGGAGCAATCACGATCAGTTCCTCGCATCGTCCGATCCGGATGACTGGTACGATCAGTTCCAAGGCCGGGTCGGGTACGTCGTCGTCACTGACCGCGAGGGCGCACCGGAAAACACCACGTACGCGGCGCTCCACGACGGGTTGGGTCTCGGCGTCAACGACACGGCCGCGACCGGGCATTACCAACTGCTCGCGAGCGACGACGGCGTACGCACGTTTGCGGTCGTCCCCGGAGCGACAATTCAGGTGTCGGACCCGAGCGACGAGCAGGTGACTGCGACGACGACGGTGACAGTCGGTGCGGACGGCGACGCCGCAACGTACGAATACGCACGCGACGCACCGGTCACGAACGGGACGGCGACGATTCGAGTCGCACATCCCGGCGAGTACCAGGTGGGAAATCGTACCGTTACAGTGACCGATAGCGATGTCTTCGCTGGCAATCGGACGACGATCCCGCCCACGTAGATGACCCTCTCGGATTTGCTATCAGCTCAAAAGGAGGAACCGTCGCTCATAGCAGAATGGAGCCAGACGGACCCAGACGACCGGACGTCCCCTACCGCCAGCGTGACTGCCTGGTCGCGTGGGTCCGTGGGGCCCTGTTCGAACATGTCAACCTCGGCTTGTACCTGTTTCGGTCGAGAGGCTTTTTGATGACTCGCTAGTTCATATCCCACATCTCCTCGCTCCAAGTGTCTCGAAATCGAAAACCGGCGCCTCAGAGCCTGAAACGTCTGTGAGACGTGTTCACACACTCCGACGATCGACACAAAGTACTTATACTGACCGCCTCAATCATCGTCCGCAGCCCCTACCCCACAATGCGACACGATTGCGAGTAATCCACGTCAAGTCCGGCCGTACCACATCGAGTGTGTTGGCAGACGACGAACGGGCGACGCAGGCGAGGACAAAGCAGACTGTCGCGACGCAGAACACAACACAACAATGACAAACGAAACAACTACACGCAAGAAGGCTAATTCAGTCTTCTTCGCTGCGGTCATGGTAATTTCCATGGCTGCAGTTGGCTTCGCGGCTGCTCCCGCAGCGGCAGCCAATACTGGTACTGTTGGCGGTGACGCCAACTTCACCAATGGTGGATCGTACTACGCGGGCCAAGAGATTGGCCTCGCGATTCCGAACAGCACAACCTCGCCGACGGCCGATCAGTTCGAGATTCGTACCTACGACTCGGCTGATAACAACATCGGCACCGTCGCAGACGGGTTCGTCCTCGACGACGACCGGAACGCGACGATTGATACGTCGGATCTTGATGGTGACTACGTCGTCGTCAACGCCAACAACCGTAATGAGGTCATCCTCTTCAACAACTCGGATGGCGTTGCGACCGGCGTGACCACCAATTCAAACGACTACGACACGGGCTCCTTCCAAGTCAGCCCGCAGTCGCTGACGATGAACTTCGAGGACGACTCGACCGGCAACGACGGTTCTGCCGCGACGACGACCCTCGAAGTTGACTCGAACCGCCCGCAGTGGGACCTCATCGTCTCTTCGTCGGGTCTTGACCAGGACGAACTCAACAACATCTTCGACGACGCCTACACGACGAATACGTCCGACGGCGACCTCGAAGATGAGGAACTCCTGCTTGAGGACGTCACCGACGGCGATGTCGACACGAACTTCACCGACATCGACACCGGCGAGTACGAGTTCACCTTTGAAGTCGCTGACACCGATGCTGAGGACACTGCCTCGATTAACGTGACTGACACCGGCGACGGTGAGGTCAACATTGAGGAAGGCAGCCTCACTCAGCAGCAGGGTGACATCGTCGAGTTCACCGTCGTGTCTGATGGTGCGGCCGACGAAGGAACCGTCGTGATTGGCGACGAGGAGGACTTCGGTTACCAGGCTAACGTCTCGATCACCGACTTCGGTGATGACGACGAGATCACCCTGGCATTCAACACCTACACTGCGGGGCTCGGCATTGATGAGACCGTCTCCGTTGTCGACACTGACGACGAAGACGATGCCATTGAGTTCTCCGCCAGTGCTGACGAGGAAACGATCGACGGCATCCTCGCCTCCGGCGACTACGACATCTCGTCGGCCTCGTTCGCGACGGGCAACGACGACCAGGACGCTGCTGACACGCTCAGCAGCTCCGACGACGTCGCGACGATGTTCCTTGAAGAGCCGACGACCGAGGGTGTCCAGGTCTGGACCGCCTCGAACGACAACGCTGATGAAGTTACCAGCGCCGACGAGGACGAGCAGATCAGCACCCTGAGCAGCGCAATCGAAAACGACCTCATCACGCAGAGTGAGGCCGTCGCGTACGACGACGTGAGTATCCACCAGATCAGCGCAAGCGGTCTGGAGGGCGCTCTTGAGGCTGCCAGCAGTGGTGCGACGGTTGGCACCACGACGCTTGGCGCCGCTGACAACCCGGCAGACCAGTTGGAGTTCCTCGCAACCACCAACGTCTCTAACACGCTCAACGGTGACACGGCTGTCGAGATTCGTGTTGAAGAAACCCGCAGCAGCGCGGGACCGAACCAAGACCTTCGTGTCCTCAACCTGAGCAAGACGTCGAACTTCGACGTTGTTGTTGATGAGGAGAACGACGAGTACTACCTCATCTTCGACACGGCTGATGCCGGATTCGACAACGGCGATGTTGCCGACGACGAAGATGTCAGCTTCGATGTCGAGTTCACGGTTCAGGACCAGCGGCTCCTGAACCCCGAAGATGACGTCGAACAGGACGAGTTCGAAGACTCTTACACCACGGTCTCGACGCCGTTCTCGATCAACGAGCGGACGGCTTCCTTCGACCAGGATCCGTACAACGTGAGCAACGCGGCGGGTCAGACGGTGACGGGCTCGACGAACGCCGCACCCGGCACTGAGTTCTCCGTTCGCGCCCGCTCCGACACCGGCACTCAGCCCTCGTTCGTGAAGACGCAGGACGAGGTCACGGTGGCTGCCGACGGTACGTGGAGTGCTGAGTTCGACTTCAGCGACACCACCGTGGACAACGAGTACACGGTCTCGATCCAGCAGCTCGGTCTGTCTGAGACCGAGGAAGTTGACGGCACGGTCGTCGAAGAGGTTCAGAGCCCGGCGACGTTCACCGTCTCGGAGCTGAACCCGCAGGACGTGACCGCGACGGTCGGTGACGCACTGACCATCACGGCTACGGTCGAGAACACCGGTGAGCAGGAGGCCACCCAGACTGTCGAGTTCCGCGTTGGCGGTGACGCGGTCGCCAGTCAGGATGTCACTCTCGCAGGTGGCAACAGCACCACGGTCGAGTTCGCGGACGTGCCGACGGACTCGCTCTCGGCCGGTGAGTACGAGCACGGCGTCTTCACTGACGACGACAGCCAGACCGCGACGCTGACGCTCGAAGCCGCCGACGGTAGCGACGGCTCCGACGGCTCCGACGGTAGCGACGGCTCCGACGGGTCTGACGGCTCCGATGGTTCCGACGGGTCTGACGGCTCCGATGGTTCCGACGGGTCTGACGGCTCCGATGGTTCCGACGGTAGTGATGGCCAGACCGACGACGGAACGCCCGGCTTCGGTGCGCTCGTCGCGCTCGTCGCGCTCATCGCCGCTGCGCTGCTCGCGACCCGCCGCAACGACTAACGTCGCTGCTGCGCTCGCGACTCGCAGTTCCTAACTATCGGCCCTCACGGGCCGACTCACACGCGGTTTTATTTTAGCCGTAAACCACCGTGTAGCTGTAACTGTAATCTGTCTGCTCTGAGCGAGAATAACGAGACACTACGGTCTAGAGTACAGCTAATATCAGATATCGGTTTTTCGCCTAAAGAGGTTGTAATGTGGCCGTTGTGCTCTTAGCTGCGACAGGTGGGATATACTCCTACGGTCGAATATATACGTTACCCGACAACTGGCCACTAAACATCACATTCGTGATTTCGTGTTGTAGTTGCCTGATTGACGTACTCCTCAGCGCGTTCAGTATCTCCTCTTTGAGCTGCTAGCGCCGCCTCAACAAACTGTTCACTTGATCTATACATCGACTCTGACACACACGTTTGCTCAATAAATACGGTTCTGGCTGGTGGCGACACCGCCCTTTCAGCGTCCTTGTACCGATTTTTTGCCTCATCAAACTGATTACTTGCCTCGTTAAATACAGCACTTGCCTCATTGTACCGCGCTTGATTGTATGTTTCTACTCCTGTCCAGTATGTAGCCAGTCCCCTGTAAAAACGGACTGTTGCGGACGTATAATACTGATATTCATTAAATAATCTGGTAAGATTATTATCGATGTCCGTAACTCGTCTGCGATTGACTACGTTCGAATTAAGTGAGCCAATATCAAGATCTTCAAGCCGGACACGAGCGGATTCGACAGTACTTGACCCTGCTGTCAGCAGTTCACTCGCAGTGTGTATCTCCGTTACCGCATCTTCGTATCGTTTTGTCTGTCGGTACACATCGGCTGCTGTTATCGTGTCGATTGCTTGCTTGGCTGATCCCAGTGCGCTTGTTTGACTTCTAAGTATCTTCGTATATGTCCGGTATGGTTGTATCTCTTGATCAGTGGCGGTGGCCCCACTATCTGCGGCACGGTCGAGTGCTATGGTAGCATCATCAAGCGCACGCGTGATTCTACCCGTTTGAATTGGCTCGCTTGGCTGGCGGGCGAACTCAACTGAGGACTCCGCTGTAATGAGCTCTATCGCTTCGTCTATGCTCTCTTCAGCGCTATCAATTGCTGCTTTTCCGCCTTCCTCACGAGTAGGGCCGGTCGAATTGTCACCTGATAGGCAACCAGACAGCGAGACAGTGGTTCCTCCAATCAACAGCGTTAGCTTCCGCCTCCGTATCATACTGTTATGTCGATTATTGGATCATATAAAATCATGTTTAACAGCGCTGGTGATACACATACTGTGCGTTCTTTTTGAGGAGGTCGACACTGGCGAACAAGCACGCAGGGGTAACCCTCACATCGGCTTCCGTTCAGTACGCTATCACATATTAGCCACCAGTAACGATCGGCCCAGCGTCTACACTACAGCTATCTATTGCTTGGACTGGATTGCTCGCTCGAGGCCAATACCCGGTTAGGTATACTTAAATCAGGTGCGACTACTGTCCCACTGATTGTTTTTTTTATTCTCCGTCTGTATCGGTTCGCCTAGCTAGTCTCCATTGAGCACACTGACTCACTGAGACGGGTGCTTTGTAGCTCACTGGCAATCTGTCAGTCTTGGTAGCTATCATCGAACAGCCCATCGACAACCGTCTCAACCAGTGCGTTCTCAACTTGATCGTAATCAACTGTGCTATCAGCTCCGACAGGTGCATTTCGTGACCGGACTGTGAACACGAGCGAAATAAACAGCTGGTCAATAAGGTCCTGGTTGTCATATCTGAACGAGTCAAGTGTTGCCCAGCGCTCAGCAAATGGAAGGTCCGGGCTGGTATCGTGATTGTCACTAAACTCTCTGTCAGCTTCCAGCTCTTCAAGCTTATCTTGAACCGTTCGCAGTTCCCCATCTACTATGAGCGCAGATATAAGGGGATTTGCTTGAACCTCATGTAGCGTTGTTTTCAGAAACAACCGCACCTCCTCCCGTGGTGTTTCTCCTTCGGCGACTACATCGGCAATCTTCTCCTCGAGACGTTGCCGTTCTAGGAGTAATACCTTCACGTACAATTCCTCTTTCGAATCAAAAAACTGATAGAATGTGCTTGTCCCAATCTCCGCCCTTGCTGTTAGATCACTAATACGAGTCCGTTCAAAGCCAAACTGTGTAAATAGCTCTTTGCCAGCTTCAAGTAACTGCGAACGAATCCGCTCTCTATCCCGATCAGTAAATCGGCTCATATGGCTTCGAATTGAATGTCGCTTGTGAGTTGGCTTGCTTTCATCGATTCATCTTTAGAACTCCAGGAACAATACGTTTATCAATTCGCGAGTACCTAGTATGAGACACAGCAAATGAAGCACTTTTACGGAACAATCGGTGTATGTGAGGCTATAACGCACGCTGTATGTATGTGGCCTACTTCGGCCGGTAACACCGTCGTGAGGTCGATTTGATGAACCGACAGTCAATTCTCACACTTGTTGTAACGACATTAATGCTCACGAGTGGTACTATCGGAGTCGCGGCTGGATTAACGCCATTAAATTCACCAGATACGACCACTACTGATATTTCAACCGCATCTTCGACAGAATCTTCTATCCAGCCGCAGACCTCTGGTGTTATCAGTGGTTCACCGGATCTGTCTGTGGTTCTTACACAGCCCGAAGTCACACCGGGCCGAACAAATGAAGTAACGCTTCAAATTGTCAATGATGGAGACCTCTACCGTGGCACGCCAGCATCGCGTGAGATTGTTACAACCGCGCGGAACGTTCAGCTCACCGCAGAAGCTGACGACACACCGCTCACAGTGGAAACTGGCACGCTCGCGTTAGGTGCGGTAAGAGATGCGAACCCTCGCAAAGCTCCAATCGCAGTGTCTGTGCCGAACGGAACACAGCCGGGAGAATATGAAATTAAAGTTGAGCTGAAGTATTCGTATACTGGCGAAGTCGTGGGTGGTGTCAGCCGTGATGACTCTGAGAGGACCACTGTCGACATTGACGTTGAAGTCACCGACGACGCCCGATTCAAGATTGTCGATATTTCAACCGACGCCCAAGTTGGTGACCGCGGTACACTTGACGCAACAATTAAAAACGTTGGTGCAACCGCCGCATACGACGCTACCGTGGCACTCGAATCGCTGAGCTCGGGCCTCGCACTCGGGCAGCGCGCATCAGACGCGGCGCTGGTCGGCTCAATTGCGCCAGGTGAGCAGGTTACCATTCCGTACGATGTCTCGTTCACGTCGACAGCGCCGGTCCGGGAGTACCCGATCTCCGGGCAGGTATCGTTCGAAACGCGCGAAGGCATTTCACGAGCTGATCAGGGACTCACTGCGGGCGTGACGCCGCTTACCGAACAGACGTTCGCAATCGAAGATGTTGAGTCGACGCTCCGCGTCGGCGAAGACGGAGAAATCACCGGCACCGTGGAGAACACTGGACCGGTCGCGACAGACAACGTCGTCATCCGGTATGCCGACACCGCTGGGAATCTCATCCCCATCGAACAGTTTGCGGCGGTCGGATCGCTCGACTCTGGCGAGTCGACGAGGTTTACACTGCCACTCTCCGTCGGCGGTACGGCTGAGCCGGGCCTCCGAACGATCGACGTTGCCGTCCAGTACCGCAACGATGAAGGCGCGACTCGCGCCTACAGCGATGTCGTCGTAAACGCCGAGGTCGCCTCGGAGCGTGACAGCTTCAGCGTCGCCATCGAAAACCGCAGCATCGACGCTGGTGGGACGCGGACCGTTGAGGTGACCGTGACGAACAACCTCGGCGAGCCAGCAAGCGATCTTGAAGCGCGGCTGTTCGCGAATGATCCACTCGAAACCGGTGACACCGACACCGGGTATGTCCAGTCGCTTGGCGCCGGTGAATCGACGACCATGACGTTTGAGCTTTCCACGACGGACTCAGCCACGCCCGGGAGTACTTACCCAATCTCGCTTGATTTCCGGTATGATGACGTTGACGGTGATAGCCAACTCTCGGACACCTACCGGGTGCCGATCGAGGTGACTGCCAGTGAAGGTGGCGGGCTTCCGCTCCCCATTATCATTCTCGCCGCACTCGTGGTGGGAACCGGCGGGTTGGTTGTCTATCGGAGGCGGCAGTAGCTGATGTCTCTCAGTGATCGGATCGAGGCGGGTATCCGGCGGCTCAACGATGCCATCGTAGACCAGCCGCGACAGGTGATTGTCGCGTTTCTAGTGCTTACTGCGGTGTTTGCCGGTGGGATCGGACTCGTTAGCACCGACACTGGGGCGACTGATGCGTTCACTGAAGGGCTTGCTGAGCAGGAAGCGCTCGACGCAGTTAATAAAGAGTTTGACGATCCGTTTGAAACCGATAGCGAGTCGACCCAGCTCATTCACACTGGTGGAAACGTCCTCACAAAAGAGGAGCTTACACGCGAGCTGCGACTACTCGAAGATCTCTCACAACGAGACGACCTGCGCGTCGGTTCGGTGAACGGTCCGGCGACGGTTGTCGCGAGTGCGATCGACCCCTCCGCGACGACAATCTCCGAGAAGCGGCGCGCGCTCGAAGCTGCGAGCCCGACGACGGTTCGACAGACGGTCCGGCAACTGTCTGAGAACCCGCAGTTTAGCCGCGCGTTGTCCACAGATTTCAACCCGACCGCCGTCAGCGCATCGGCATCGATCACTGTCGTGTCACACGACGTGCCGGCCGGTTTCTCGGGGCTTCAGGAACTCCAGACAACCGTTCAGTCGATTACCAACGACTACCCGAGTGACATCCGTGCTTTCGGCACAGGTGTGACGAACGCCGAAACGGCGAACGTCATCGGTGACTCGCTCACGATCGTGATGCCTGTCGTTGTGGTGTTGCTGTTGATCTTTCTGGTGGTCGCGTATCGGGACCCGATCGACCTGTCTCTGGGGCTTCTGTCGCTGCTGATGACCGTCGTGTGGACGTTCGGCTTCCTCGGGTACTCCGGGATTCCGTTCAGCCAACAGATGATCGCCGTCCCGGTGTTATTGCTCGCCGTCGGGGTCGACTTCGGGATCCACATAATCAATCGGTACCGCGAGGAGACCGTCAAGGGGTACAGCGCCATCGAGGCGATGCGGGAGGCTAACAACCAGCTAATGATCGCATTCATCATCGTCACTGCCACGACGGTGTTCGGATTCGGTGCCAACGTCATCTCCGATCTCGGCCCGATCCGCGACCTCGGTATCGCTTCGGCGATCGGGATCATCTTCACCTTCCTGATCTTCGGGCTGTTCCTGCCGGCGGCGAAGCTCGAGGTCGACAAGCTCCGCGACGCCTACGGTGTGCCGGAGTTCAACTCCGCGCCCATCTCCTCGAGTGATTCGACGCTCGGCAAGCTACTCAGCTTCCCGACGCAGATCAGCCAGTACGCGCCGATTGCGCTCGTTGTCGTGCTGCTCATCTCGGGAGGAATGGCAACGGCGTACGGCAGCGGCGTCGACACCTCCTTCGAGACTGAGGACTTCCTCCCCCCTGAGGAGTTACCCGAGTACGTCACTACCCTTCCAGAACCATTTGCGCCGAGTGAATACACGGTCACCGAAACCATCTCGCTGTTACAAGACCGCTTCTCTACGAGTCAAGACCAATCAGTAACGATATATGTAGAAGGAAACTTCGAAGAAGATCACGCCCTAGAGGCGCTTGCGGCCCCGAACGACAACCCACCTGAAGCACTTGCTGTTGGTGCTGGTGGCAGTGCTCGCCCGACGAGCATCGTTACTGTGATCCAGTCACAGGCCGAACGCGACCCTAAATTTGGTCGCCTCGTTGCCCGGAGTGACGTCGACGGGAATGGTGTTCCCGATCGGAATCTTGAGCGGATCTATGACGAGCTGTTCGCGTCACCGGCCGGCGACCGCGCCGCGCAGTACCTCACTCCTGATCGGCGGAACGCTCAGATCGACTACGCGATCGACGCGAGTGCGACCCAAGGTGAGGCCGCCGCTGATGCGCGACAGTTTGCTGAGAACTTCCGACTTGAGGCGACAGCGACGGGACAGCTCGTGGTCTTCGATGCGGTCACAGATATCATTTTTAACTCAGCAATCCAAGGGCTTGTCCTCGCGATGGGGCTGACAGGGATCTTCCTGATCATCTCATACGGGGTCTTAGAAGGAAAGCCACTACTCGGGATTGTGAACCTGTTCCCCATTGTAATCGCGATCGCGTTCCTCCTCGGGACGATGCGAGCGCTTGGGCTGTCACTCAACGCCTTGACTGCGACAATCCTCTCTATCTCGATTGGACTTGGGATTGCCTACTCCGTCCACGCAACCCACCGGTTCATCGACGAGTACAACGAGAACGCAGACGCGCTCGAATCGATGATAATCACCTTCTCTGGGACCGGTGGTGCGTTGCTCGGAAGTATGCTTACCACGTCGCTCGGGACCGGTGCGCTTGCGCTCGCAATTACCCCTGTCCTTGGGGACTTCGGCTTACTGATGGCGTTGAGCGTGATCTACTCATTTATCTTCACCATCGTTGCGCTCCCGCCGGCCGTTCTGTTGTGGGAACGATACCAGGGTGTCTTGTCGGATACTGTCGTGTCCCCGTCTTCCCCCTGAAAGACACGTTCCAAGTTCAGTGCTAGGGGTGAACCGCTGCGGGGGCTACCCCCGTGGTGTTCGCCTCGACGACCTGTCTCTCATGTCTGTTTATGATACTACTCTGGTGGTTTCTGTAGAACAGCACTCTCAGATGTCCATGTGATTGTCTCTAGCATCTATCGCAGTGAACACCCGTCAGAGGCCTCGCCTTCACCATGACATTCGGTATGAAGGGCTGTGTTGAATCGCTGTAAGGCGGAGGGATTCACTGTTTGACGAAGCGTTTGATGTTATAGACGACACACATCAGCGCGATTTCGNAGGGCTGTGTTGAATCGCTGTAAGGCGGAGGGATTCACTGTTTGACGAAGCGTTTGATGTTATAGACGACACACATCAGCGCGATTTCGCGGAACTCACGGAACCATGACCGCGCTCGCACGGCGAAGCCGAGCGAGCGCTTGATACTCGAGTTCACGGTTTCAGTCATTGAGCGCTGATTGTAGCGGTTATCGTCGATTCTGGCGTTGTGTGCGTGGTCGTACGGTGCGAAGATACGGTGCTTGATCAGCGGTCTGATCCCAAGCTCACGCAGACCTTCGCGGAGCGATTGCTTGTCGTAGCCCTTATCGGCCGCAAGAGACCGCAGATCGCCCGCGTTCCGGCGGGCGATCTGCTCAGCAAGGTCTGCGTCGCTTCCTTCCCGATTTGTTGAGCAGTGAACGTCAAGGACGGATTGCGACGCTGTATCGACGAGTTTCGTGACTTTCAACTTCTGAACGCGGTAGCTGATTCGCTGGCAGTAGTGGCGGCTGGCTGGTGAGCGGTCGTAGAATGTGGCGTCGATCGCGGCGTGTTCTGAGAGATCGTGCAGCTGCGCCGACTGGCGCAGCAGCACTCGACAGACGCTCATGCTGATCCGGTCGAACGCCTTACACAACGTGGACGGTGCGGGGAGATCGGCCGCGTCAAGGCCGATCTCCCCAGTTATTTGTGGCATCTCTTTGAGCAGGTCGATCGTCATGCGGTACGACGAATCGAGGTAAATCCGGAGACAGTGAAGCGAAACGAGTGCGTAGTCGGCGAATCCGCCGCCACCGTCCGGGGCGGCGGATTCGCCTCCATCGCCAGTAACTCTTTGAGCAACCGGCACAACCTCCCCGATGAAGCGGGAGATTTGGGTCATAGGCAACTGAAGTCTCCCGCTTCAGCTCCTTTGATTTAGCGGCCTACCTCGCAGCAGTATGGCGATTCAACACAGCCNGATTTGGGTCATAGGCAACTGAAGTCTCCCGCTTCAGCTCCTTTGATTTAGCGGCCTACCTCGCAGCAGTATGGCGATTCAACACAGCCGTATGAAGCCGAGGATTGCTATCCAGCCGACAGGTGTATTCTTGCTGGATGATAATCCATCCAAAATACTCATTTTATTATACTGATCTCTATAATTTATTTGTGATTGTCTCTTTGTCATTCTCGCTATCGGCCCTTGTGGGCCGACCCACACGTGGTTTTTCTTTATCCCGCTCATCCAGTGAGCGACAGCGAGTGGCAGTGCGCCTGATACGAGACCGCTGTTCTGTGACAAAAATTTGCACGAACACTACAGATTGAAGTAGGGCTACCATCGATCATCGCGTGCCGGACGCTGTCACGCGACGACTACTGACAGTTGCCGTGGCACGGAACTCGCAGTCGAGTCGCGTGACGGTGTCTGGTACTATTAGATGAGCGGCTCGCCGCGGAGGCCGCGTTCCTCCACCCTGGAGCGAGATTCCGAAATCTGAGTTTGAGGTCACCTGAGCCCGCCACGCCACGGTGATACCCATGGTCGACACCACGCCGCCGTGACACCCAATGGAGCGCGAACGACTTCGGACCGAATCGACCTTCGTCGTGACCGTGAGTTCGTCCGGCGAGTTCCACGACGACGGAACGCCCGGCTTCGGTGCGCTCGTCGCCCTCATCGCCGCTGCGCTGCTCGCGACCCGCCGCAACGAGTAACATCGTTGCCTAACGGTCGCGACTCGTAGCCTCGCAACCATCGGCCCTCGCGGGCCGACTCACACACGGTCTTTCTTTATCGCGCCTCGCTCGACCAGCGGCGGCGCTGGCGCTCGCAGTGCGACAACCCGGTAAGCGTGGACGGATCGAGTCTCATCGAGAGCCGGGATAACTGTTACAACTGTCTACCCTGTACGTTCGTACAGAACCATGTCGGCGGACGAACACATTCCGGTGACCGAGGAAACTCGGAAGGTACTCCACGAGCTGAAGGAACCGGGCCAGACATACGACGACCTCCTGAAGCAACTCGCACAGCAGCGCCGGCGGCGCGACCTCGAACGACGTTTTCAGGAGTTGGAGGACGCGGATCGAGACGGGCTAACGTCACTCTCGGACGTTTGACTACGGGGTCCTGATCGACTCGATAATACTCATCTGCGACCGTCTCTCAACGCTCGGTGTATTTAATGTAGTACAGTGCGTAGTACTTCGCATGAGCACTGACAATGAAAGCGAAAATCGAACGACCCGTATCACACGAAAAGGGCAGGTGACTATCCCGAAAGCGCTCCGCGAGGAGTTTGGATTAGAGGAAGGCGACGAGCTTCGATGGGAGAAGACCGACGACGGAATTCGCGTCCGGAAGGCGACGGGGTCGGCGGGCCGCGGGATGCTCGTCGACGAGGACGTCTCCGAGGAGAAGCGTGAGGAGATGGCCGCGGAAATGGAAGCCGAGATCCGTGAGAAGCGTCGAAGCGAGTGGCAGCCGTGACCCGCTACACCGTCGATGGCGTCGCGATGGCTCGGTACCTCGTCGACAGCCTGCCGCCCGCTGCCGACGACGCCTTTGAACGCGCCGAGCGCGGTGTCGACATCGTTGAGGCCCCGACAGTCGCCGTCAGCGAGGCGATCTGGACCGCGGTCAACAAGGGATCGATCGCAGGCGTCGAGGTCGAAACGACTCCGAACGCGGTGTTACGTGGGCTCGTGACCGACGGGCCGGTACGGATCGCTCCGAGCGACGACCACGACCTCGCGGTGTATGGGAGTCTGATCGACCAATACACCCTCCACGACGCGCTGCTCATCGCCAACCATCGCGTCCGGGGCACTGAAGCGATCGTCACCAACGATGAGAAGTTCGTGACTGAGTCGACCGTCTGGCGCTGAACGACGCTGCGACTCCCTACTCCTCGTCGCGCTCGACGACGACCGTCCGCCCGGTCAGCGTCTCGGGCGCGAAGCGGTAGAGCTCGATGTCGAGTTCCGGCTTGTCGTCGGCCCAGATCTCGAAGAGGGGGCGTTGCGTCTCGCCGTACTGCGCGATCGTCTCGGGGGTGAGCTCGTCGAGGTCGACCCGTTCGAGCGGGCCGACGCCGACGACGCTCGCGTACTCGTCGCCGTCCTCCTCGTAGACGACCACGCGGGCCTCCGGCGTCGACGCGAGGAACTCGCGCTTCTCGCTGTCGGGCGTCGACACCAGCCGGAGGTACAACGCACGGTCGTCGGCGTCGTACCCGTAGGAGATCGGGATGGCGTACGGCGCGTCGTCGCGCGCGAGCGCGAGGACTCCCGTCTCGTGGCGGGACAGGTGCGCGTCCACCTCGGCCGGCGTCATCTCGACCTCGCTGTTCGTCGGCATACCCCGAATTTCTTCGCACGGCGGCTTAAAGGGCACGAGACGGCGCGGGCGGTGGGCTAGCAAGGGGTCGTGGGCGACGCGGTGCGGGGACCGCGGGGCGGTGTCGACGATGCGGCGCGGAGTCCGCGAGGCGGTCGCTTCGCGGTCGCTCACCTGATCGTCGGCGCCTCGCCGATGTCCTCCTCGGTGACCGGCGCGCCGCAGACGACACAGCCCGTCTCGAGCAGCGTCGCCCGCATCGCGTCGTCCACCTCGATCGAGCGCCGACACTCCGGGCAGACGAAGGTGTGGGTGGATCGCCCCGTCATACCCGTGAGTACGACACCCACGCCCATCAAACGGGTCTCGGATTCTCGGGGGTTCGGAATGTGATGAACGATCGTTAATCCAGCAGCGCCCCGAACAGCTTCCGCTGGGCGGCCGCGACGTGTTCCGTGAACGTCGAGCGTCCGATCCCCAGCGACTCGGCGACCTCGCCGGCGTTGGCCCCCTTCGGGTGGTCGAAGTAGCCCGCCTCGTAGGCGGCCGCTAGCACCTCGCGCTGCCGCTCCGTCAGCTCGCTCCGGTCGACGGTCACCAGATCCGACTCCGTCGGCGTCGTCGTCGACTGGAGCAGGCGCAACACCTCCATGTCCGGACACGCGTCGCGGAACGCCTCCAACACCGACCGCAGCGTCGGCAGGTCGCTCGCGTGGAAGGTGAGCCGGAGCCGCCCGTCGCGGATCGTCGCCTCCGAGACGGGCGTCTCGTGGCGGTCGAGGACGGCGAACGGCGAGTCGGGGTCGACGGCCGCCTCGAAGCGGTACGCCGCCCGGCCGCCGTAGTCGAAGACGACCTCGGCCCCCTCGGGGACCGCGAGGTCGGTGTCCGCGATGAACTCCACGACCACGCGCTCGCGGTCGTCGGCGGGCGTACAGCGCGCGACCTCGGTGACCGGCGTCGCCCCGTCGACGACCCCGTCGAACGGGGACAGCGCGGTCGGCAGCGAGACCTCCGCCCGGATTCCCGATCCCATCTCGTTCGTCCGTACCCGCCCCGGGCAAAAACGTTGGCGGGCGCGCCGCCCGGTATAAAACACCCAGCATATGATGGGCCACCGTTCGGGGGCGTGGAGCCACTCTTTACAGATATGAAACGCCCCCCGCGCACGACCGACGCGACGACGACGACCGAGGGAGACGCGGCGCTCGACGCGACGTTCGAGGCGCTCGCCGACGCCGACTGCCGGGCGATCCTCGCGGCGGCGGCGACGCCGAAGACGACGAGCGAGCTCGCAGAGGACTGCGACATCGCGCTTTCGACCGCCTACCGGAAGGTCGAGCTGCTGAGCGAGACGCCGCTGCTCGCCGAGGGGGTCCGGTTCGATCCGGACGGCGACCACGCCGCCGAGTACGTCCGCGACGCCGAAGACGCCGCGATCGAACTCGATGACGACGGCGTGGCGCTCACGGTCGAGGAGGGGGGGACCGACCCCCTCGCCGCCGCGCTCGATGCCCCCGGGGTCTCGGCCGACTGACCGCCGTTCCCGACGGCGGGCTGCCGCGCCGCGCGGCTGCGTTTCGAATCTGATAATCGAACGGCCAACGTTTTATCTCAGTTCAGGATGGTCTCCGATATGTCTCGCTCGCCGGAGCCAGAGACCCTCATCGATCTCGCGCAGGACAAAATCGCGGTGATCGACGAGGCGGGCCGGTTCCGGTACCTCAACGCGGCCACCCGCGAGCTGCTCGGGTTCGACCCGGACGAGCTCGTCGGGACGGACGCGTTCGACCTGATTCACCCCGACGACGTCGACCGGGTCCGGGCGGCCTTCGAGTCGCTCGTCGCCGACGGCACGCGGCCGGACGCCCCCTTAGAGTACCGCTACCGGACCGCCGACGGCGACTGGGTGTGGTTCCGCACCCGCGTGTTTCCGCCGGCGGAGACCGGCCTCGACGGCTACGCGCTGAGCTCCCGCGACATCACCCTCGAGGTCGAGTCCCGGCGGCGCCTGGAGACCATCGCCTCGACGTCGCCGGACGTGTTGTGGATGTTCAGCGCCGACTGGAGCGAACTGCTGTTCGTCAACGGGGCGGCGAAGTCGGTGTTCGGGATCGCCCCCGAGACCCTCGAGCGCCGGCCGCGAGCGTTCTTGGAGGCCGTCCACCCCGAGGACCGGGCGGACGTCGAGTGCGCGATGGAGCGGCTCTCCGCCGGCGATCCGACGAACCTCGACTACCGGGTCGGCTCCCCGGACGGCCCGACCACCTGGGTCAGGGTGCCCGCGCGCCCCGTCCGCGAGGACGGCGAGGTCGTCGCAGTCGCCGGGTTCGCTCGCGACGTCACCGACGAGTACCGCCGCGAGCGCCAGCTCACGGTGATGGACAACCTGCTCCGGCACACCATCCGCAACGACATGAACATCGTCGACGGCACCGCGGAGCGGATCGTCGACCGGGTCGACGACGCCGTCAGCGCGGCCGCGACGGCGACCGAGGGGGACGACGCGGTCCCCGCGGACGTCGACTTGGCCGAGCTCGCCGCCGACCTGATCGACCACGCGGAGACGGTCCGCCGGGTCGCCGACGACCTGCTGACCACGGCCGAGAAGCAGCGCGGCGTGATCGACCTGCTCCGAGAACACGAGTCACCCCAGCCGCTCCGGGTCGCGCCGCTCGTCGAGCGCGCGGTGGCGGACGCCGTCGACGACGCGAACGAGGCGCCCGCGGACGTCACCGTCTCCTGTCCCGACGGGACGCGGGCGTTCACGCACCCCGAGCTCGACTACGCGATCGCCGAGCTGATCGAGAACGCGATCGAACACGCCGAGGGGCCGGCGACGGTCGAGATCGAGGTCACCGCGCCCGCCGACCGCGTCGAGATCGCGGTCCGCGACGACGCGCCGCCCATCCCGCCGGGCGAGCGGGACCCCATCACCGACCGGTGGAAGATGGACGACCTCAGACACACCGGCGGGATGGGACTGTGGCTCGTCTACTGGATCGCGGACCGCTCCGGGGGGGACCTCGCGTTCGACGCTGGCGCCGACGGCAACGAGGTGACGATCAGCGTCCCCGACGCCGACGGCGATCCCTCCTTCCCGGCGGCCGACCGCGGCCCGCCGCCGGTTTCCGAAGTCCGGCCGGCGGCGGCCGAGCCGGACGGCGGCGCGACGGCGCCGGCCGGCGGCTCCAAGCCTGTCGGGGCCGAGTCCGGCGACACCGAGGCGGTCGGGGCCGAGACCGCCGGCGCCGATCCCGACGACCCCGACAACCGTGACGCCACCGACTGTGGGCCGGTCGCGGACGGCGAGCCGATCGGGGGCCGCGAGTCGACCGCGGACGACGACCCCGACGACCCCGACGCCGCCCCCGGTCCGTCGTGAGGATCGCCGGGGGGCCGACCGAAACCCGATCGATCGTTCACCGTAGGACCCGATTTCGAAGAACCTCCCACGGATCTTAAGCCGTCGCTTCGCGTACTCCCGCGTTGATGGGTACGCTCAACGAGCTGTTCGACCCGGACCGGGTCGCCGTCGTCGGCGCGACCGCCCGCGAGGGCGCCGTCGGCCGCGCCGTCACGTCGAATCTCCTCGACGACTTCGACGGCGACACGGTCCCCGTCAACCCGAACTACGACGAGGTGCTCGACACGCCCTGCGTCGACGAGGTCGCCGACGCGGACGCCGACGTCGCGGTCGTCGTCGTGCCCCCCTCGATCGTGTTGGACGCCATCGAGGCGTGCGGCGAGGCGGGGGTCCGCAACGTCGTCGTGATCACCGCCGGGTTCGGCGAGACGGGAGAGGACGGAGCGGCGAGGGAGCGTCGCCTCGCGGAGCTAGCCGACGAGCACGACCTGAACCTCGTCGGCCCCAACAGCCTGGGGATCATGTCGACCCCCTCGGGGATGAACGCGACGTTCGGCCCCGAGAACGCGCTCCCCGGCGGGCTCTCCTTCATGAGCCAGTCCGGGGCGTTCGTCACCGCGGTCCTCGACTGGGCCAACGACAACGGAATCGGCTTCAAGGACGTGGTCTCGCTCGGCAACAAGGCCGTCCTCGACGAGACCGACTTCGTCGACCACTGGGGGGCAGACGAGGAGACCGACGTGATCATCGGCTACCTCGAGGGGATCGAGGACGGCCGCGAGTTCATCGAGACCGCCCGCGAGACGACCCAGGACACCCCGATCGTCGCCGTGAAGTCGGGGCGGACGAGCGCCGGTGCGCAGGCCGCCTCCTCGCACACCGGGACGCTCGCGGGCTCCGACAAGGCGTACGAGGCCGGCCTCGACCAGGCCGGCGTCATCCGCGCGGAGTCGGTCGACGAGCTGTTCGACTCGGCGGGCATCCTCGGGAGCCAGCCGCTGCCCGACACCGACAGCGTCGCCATCGTCACGAACGCCGGCGGTCCCGGCGTGATGGCGACCGACGCGGTGGGCGACGCCGACCTCGACATGGCGTCGTTCACCGGCGCGACGAGCGATCGGCTCGCCGAGTCGATGCCCGAGGAGGCGAACATCCACAACCCGGTCGACGTGATCGGCGACGCCGACGTCGAGCGGTTCCGCGAGGCGCTGGAGATCACCGTCGCCGACGACAACGTCGGCGCCGCGCTCGTGCTGGCCGCGCCGACGGCGACGATCGAGTTCGACGAGCTCGCGGACGCGATCGAGGCGGTCAGCGAGGAGATGGACGCGCCCGTCGCGGCCTGCCTGATGGGCGGCGACCGCACCCGCGAGCCCAAACAGCAGCTCCAGGCGAAGGGGATCCCCTGTTACTTCGACCCCGCGCGCGCCATCGACAGCCTCGCGACGCTCGCGCGCTACCGCGACATCAAGGCGCGCGACTACGCGCCGCCGATGTCGTTCGACGTCGACCGCGAGCGCGCCCGCGAGATCCTCGGAACGGTGCGCGACCGCGACGACAACCGCCTCGGCGTCGAGGCGATGGAGCTGCTCGACGCGTACGGTATCCCAACGCCGGACGGCGAGATCGTCGACTCGCCTGAGCGCGCCCGCGAGGTCGCCGAAGGCGTCGACGGCGACGTGGTGATGAAGATCGTCTCGCCGGACATCCTGCATAAGTCCGACATCGGCGGCGTCGCCGTCGGCGTGAGCGACGACGACGTGGCCGACACCTACGAGGACCTCATCACCCGCGCGCGCAACTACCAGCCGGACGCGACCGTCCTCGGCGTCCAAGTCCAGGAGATGGTGAACCTCGACGACGGCGTCGAGACCATCGTCGGGATGAACCGCGACCCGCAGTTCGGCCCGCTGCTGATGTTCGGGCTCGGCGGCATCTTCGTGGAGGTGATGGAGGACACCACTTTCCGCGTTGCGCCCGTCTCCGAGCCCGAGGCGCGCGAGATGACCGAGGAGATCCAGTCGGCGCCGCTCCTGCGCGGCGCCCGCGGTCGCGATCCGGTCGACGTCGACGCCGTCATCGAGACGATCGGCCGGCTCTCGCAGCTGGTCACCGACTTCCCGGCCATCCTCGAGCTCGACATCAACCCCCTCGTCGCACTGCCCGACGACGACGGCGGCACGAACGCCGCCGCCGTCGACGTGAGACTCACCGTCGACCCGGAGGCGCTCGACGCGCCGGGGACCGACGCGGAGACCGACCCGAAGCCGCTCGACGCGGAGGAACCCACCGATGACTGACACACCCACCACACTCGTCACCGCGACCGGAGACAGCGCCGGAAAGACAGCGATCACCGTCGCCCTCGCGCGGCTCGCGGCCGAGCGCGACCGCAGCGTCGGCTACATGAAACCGAAGGGCACCCGACTCCAGTCGAACGTCGGCAAGACGCTCGACCAAGACCCCATGCTCGCCCGCGAGGTGCTCGGCCTCGACGCCGAGATGCACCAGATGGAGCCCGTCGTCTACTCGCCGACGTTCGTCGAGGGCGCGATCCGCGGCACCGAGGACCCGGACGCCCTCCGCGACCGGATCCGCGAGGAGTACGACGACATCGCCGCCGACAACGACCAGGTGTTCGTCGAGGGCGGCGGCAGCTGGACCACCGGCGGCGTCGTCGACCTCACCGACGTCGACGTCGCGGAGCTGCTCGACGCGCGGGTCGTCCTCGTCGCCGAGTACGGCTCGCCGAACGACCTCGACGAGGTGCTCGCGGCCGCCGACGCGTTCGGCGACCGCCTCGCCGGCGTCGTCTTTAACAAGGTGTCCGACGACGCCTTCGAGTCGCTCGACCAGGACGGGATCCCGTTCCTCGAATCGAAGGGGATCACCGTCTTCGGCGCGATCCCCCACGAGAAGGAGCTCGCGGGCGTCACGGTCGGCGAGCTCGCCGACGAGCTGGGCGCCGAGCTGCTCACCGACGCGCCCACGGACGCGTTCGTCGAGCGCTTCCTCGTCGGCGCGATGGGCGGCGACGAGGCGCTCCGCTACTTCCGGCGCGCCCGCGACGCCGCCGTCATCACCGGCGGCGACCGCGCGGACGTTCAGACCGCGGCACTCGACGCCTCCGGCGTGGCCTGTCTCGTCCTCACCGGCGGCCACCGTCCCTCCGGCGCGGTGCTCGGGAAGGCGGCGGACGCCGGCAAGCCCGTCCTCGCCGTGAACACCGACACGGTCACCGCCATCGACCGCGCCGAGGGGGTCATCCGCGGCGGCCGCACGCGCGACGTCCGGACGGTCGACCGGATGGCCGAACTGCTCGGCGACCACGTCGACGTCGACGCGCTCGTCTGAGGGCGCGACCCCCGTCCGGTTCGGCCGTATCCTCGATCCGGTTCGGCCGCAGCGCCGGTCCGGTTCGGCCGAAGTTCGTGGTCGCGTTCGCCCGCGATCCGTGATCGTCTGACGTACTGTTTTCACGGTGGACGACGTACCCCGCCTATGACCAGTCTCTCGGAGGCGTACGGTGGACGGGGGCGCTCCGGGGCCGACCCGCGGCGGCTGTACCTCGGCGTGGGATCGTTCGCCGCGGGGGCGCTGCTCCTCGTCGCGGGCATCCTCGCGGCGGCCGAGGTGGCGGTGCCTGCGGGGTACAGCTCTGCCGCGGCCCGGGAGCTCGGCGGGGTCCTCGGCGGCATCGGCGTCCCGCTCGTGTTGATCGGCGTGATGGCCGTGCTGCCGGCCGACCGCAGCACCTACGCAGCGGCGGTCGTCGGTGCGGCCGTCATGTGTCTCGGCGTGGCGGTTTTCACCTACGCGTACCCCGAGCGGTGGGTCGGCGGACCGCGCCCGGACCTCCCGAACCTCACGCTCCACACCGCGGGCGTCTACTTCCTCGGCGCCGCGACGACGCTGTGGAGCGTGTTCGTCGGCGTCGCTAACTTCAAGACCCGCAACGACCCCGGCGGCACCGTCTCGATGGAGGTGACCCACAAGGGGGAGACGAAGGTGGTCGAAGTCCCCCGCGACCAGCTCAGCGGCCCCGGCGGCGTCGGCCTCCTCGGCGGCACCCCCGACGGCGACGTGGAGACGCAGACGAACCGTCCCGACGACGCGAACCGGTCGGCGCGCGACGCGAACCGGTCGACGGACCGAGACGCCGCCGGCGCGGCGTCCGGCCCCGGGACGACGGCCGACTCCGGAGCGGCGACCGGCACCGGCGCGTCGGACACCACCGGCGGCCGGTCGAGCGGCGCGGGAGGCTCCGGCGCGGGCGGGCGGACGACCGACGCGGGCCGGTCCGGGACGGGCGGATCCCCCATGCCCGGCTCGGCGGGCGTGAGCGACGGCGGCAGCGCCGACACGGACATCTCCTCGCCGCTGGACGGCGCGGGGCCGGCGGGGCCGTCCTCGCCGTCGACGCCGGAGTCCGCGCCCTCGCCCGGCTCCCCCGCCGCGCGCGACGGCCCGGGCGACGCCTACTGCGGCAACTGCGCGAAGTTCGACTACGTCCGGACGGACGACGGGATGCGGCCCTACTGCGCGCACTACGACGAGCTGATGGACGACATGGAGGCGTGCGACTCCTGGACGCCGCGGTGAGCGCCGTCCGCACTTTCTTTTCCCTGCCTTAGACCGGCTCCGCCGACGGGAGCTGCGACTCCGCGACCGCGAACGCCAGCGTGCTCAACACGCCGATGAGCGTCCCGGCCGCGAGCGCCAACGCCAGCTCCGAGAGCCCGAGCGCCGTCACGCCGGGCGCGTCCGGGAGGAAAAAGCCGGAGACCGCGAACAGCACGACGGCGATGGCGGCCACGTAGAAGGGGGCGTTGAGGTAGCGCCACCGGAACCGACCGGCGAGGTACTCGTCGGTGATCTGCCCGAGGCTGGAGGTGACGCCCGCCACGCCGAGCCACTGGACGAACCCGTGGACGAACGCGGCGAGGGCGGTGCCGGCGGCGAGCGGACTCCCCTGTGCGGTCCGGACGACGTCGACGGTGTCGACGCCCTGAACGCCGCCCACGACGACCAAGGCGAGTGCGACGACGTAGGTGACGAGCGTCACCCGCCCGGTGTAGAGGACGTTGCGGACGCTCTCGGCGGCGCCGTCGACGGTGTCTTCGAGCCCCAGCCCGCGGAACAGCGAGTAGAGCCCGACCGCGCCGGAGAGGATTCCCAGCACTGCCGCGCCGGCCACGTCGAAGAGGTTCGCGACGACGACGAGCGGGTAGATGAGGAGGACCACGCCGAGCGGGATTAAGATGGTGCCGCGGGTCTCCGGGTCGGCGAGGACCTGCTTGATCGTGTAGTAGAGCGATTCGAGGTCCTGCGCCTGCCGGACGACGACGCGGCGCATCCCGTCGATCGGCATCCGCGACCGGATCACGGGGAGGACGGACTCGTCCTGGGCGCCGTCGGTGATCACGACCGCGGACACCTCCTCGCCGGTCGACAGCTCGGCGAGCACGCGGTCGACCTCTTGGCCGACCGCGCGGTTCGCCTTCACGTCGGGGCCGTCGACGCCGGTGACGGCCGCGACCTCCACGGCCTCGCCCTCGGCGGCGAGCTCGTCGTGGACGTTGACGCCCTGGAAGAGCACGTTCACGTCGGAGTCCTCTGGGTCGGCGGTCGCGAGCGCGACCGCGGCCTCGGTGACGTCGTCGGCGCCGATGACGGGGGTGGGGATCCCCGTCTTGCGGCCGAGGTCGTCGTCGAGGTCGACACAGAGGACGAGCAGCATCGTCCGAGGCTACGCGGGGGGGCGGCATATGTTTTCGGCTCGGGTCGCGCCCGGTGAACCCGGCGACTGCGCCGTCGCGGGCGGTCGCGTCGGTGGGGGTGGCCCCGCGTCGGCGACCGCGCTTAGTTCTCTTCGTTCGGCTCGTGTTCGAGCCCGTTCATCATGCGGCGGACGTTCTCGCCGTCGCTGAACGCGGCCGGATACGCCGCCAGCGGGAGGACGAAGTCGTCCTCGACCCCGACCGGCTCGCCGATGTGAAGCTCCAGTTCGGTGCTCGCGCCCGTCCCCTCGATCTCGCCGTCGGCCGTGTACACGACGACCTCGGCGTCGGAACCGAGCACCGCCGTCGAGTACTCCGAGCCGCGTTCGAGGTCGCCGACCCCCTCGTACCGGCTCAGGATGAGGTCGGCGCGCTCGCGGGTGCCCAGCTCGGCGATCGGGTTGAGCGCCCGGCCGAGCACCTCGATCTGCGGCGTCGTCACCGCGGCGAAGACGGCGGCCTGGTAGCGCTCGCCGAACAGCTCGACGGCCTTGTCGTACTCGGCGACCGTGTTCGTCACGCGCACCTCCCGTGTCTGTCCGCCGACCTCCACCTCGCGGGAGATCACTTCGTCGGACACCTCGTTGAGCTCGTACCCGCTCTCCGAGAGGGTCGTATCGCGCACCGTCGCGGTGCCCGCCGCGAACTCCGCGGGCCCGTCGCCGGTCGCGACGTCGAGCGCGGTACAGCCGGCGAGACTCGCGATCCCGACGGCGCCCGCGAGCCCGAGCGCCCCCCGACGGGTGGTCGCGTCGGTCGTCGAGCGGTTCTCGTCGGCGGAGTCGAACGTCTCACCGGATTTCATGGCCTCACGTATCGGCGGCGGGGGTACATACTTTGTGTTCGCTCACCTCCGCTTCGGCGCCGCTCGGCTGGGCGTCGAACCGCCGAATCCGCGGCCGTGCCAACGGATCTCCCGGGAACGTGCGGTTCGGACGCTTTTTGAGGCCGCAGCCGGTAGGAAGGGGTAGATGATCTCCAAGGGCTGTGAACAGTGCGCCAAGGGCGGGAAGATGGTGCTTTTCGTCTACGGGTACTGCGACCAGCGGGACTGCTTCTACTGCCCCCTCGGAGAGAACCGCAAGAACGTCACCGACGTGTACGCCAACGAGCGGAAAGTCGAGTCCGACGAGGACGTCATCGAGGAGGCCAAGCGCATGAGCGCGCTCGGCACCTCGATCACCGGCGGCGAGCCGCAGGAGGCGATGGCGAAGACGACCCGGTACCTCGAACTGCTGAAAGACGAGTTCGGCGAGGACCACCACACCCACCTCTACACCGGAATTACGGGCGGCCGCGAGAACATGCGGAAGCTCTCGGAGGCGGGCCTCGACGAGATCCGCTTCCACCCGCCCGTCGAGCTGTGGGGCGACATGCACGGCACCGAGTGGGAAGAGATCCTGTACATCGCTCGCGAGGAGGGGCTCACTCCCGCCTTCGAGATCCCGGGGATTCGCGCCGAGCCGGAGTTCCTGGAGTTCCTCGACGAGGGCGCCGCCGAGTTCTGTAACATCAACGAGTTCGAGATGTCCGACGGGAACTACCGCCGGATGCAAGAGGAGGGGTTCGAGCTTCAGGAGGGGCACATGTCCGCGGTCGAGGGGTCGAAGGACGCCATCCTCGAGGAGATGGCGAGCCACGAACAGGTGTACTTCTGTACGTCGGTGTTCAAAGACGCCGCGCAACACCGGAACCGCCTGAAGCGCATGGCGAAGAACATCCGCCGCGAGTTCGACGAGGTGACCGACGACGGCACGCTCGTCTACGGGAAGGCGTTCGCCGACGCCGAGCGGTTTGAGGCGCTCGGCGTCCCCGAGGAGTTCTACACCGTGAAGTCGGACCACGTCGAGGTGGCGTGGTGGCTCCTCGAAGAGATGGTCGAGGACGGCGACCTCGCCGAGGGCGAGATCGTCGAGCAGTACCCGACCGTCGACGGCACCGTCGTCGAGCGCACCCCGGTCGCCTGAACGAGCAGATTCTGATTCTTTCGCCGGCGATTTTCGCTCGTCACCCACAGTGACGGCGGTGGCGCGCGCCTGCGAGCGGCCGGAGCGAAGCGGAGGCCGCGAGTCAGCGCGCGCGAGGGAGTCAGTCGGCCGGAGCGTAGCGGAGGCCGACTGACGAGGCTGGGGAGGCGTGAGGCTGCGGTCCCGCGAGCGACCAGAGGGAGCGAGCGGGAGTGCGGAAGTCGCAGCCCGCGCAGCGAGCGAAGCGAGCGAGCAGGACCGTCTTCCAGCGGCTGCGGTGCGGGGTGGGACTCAAAGGGGCAGTCGCGAGGGCGAAGCACGCCGCAGCAAGCACCGCAGCGAGGGAGCGACAGCGACCGAGCGAGGAGCACAGCAAGGCGCGCGAGCCGTCGCGACTGGGGCTTTGACAGTGTTCGCCTGTTCGCCATCGACCCCTCGTCAGCGACTTACAGCCGAGCGGCTGGGAGCTTTGGCGGTGTTCACTGTCGATCCGTTAACACTCATTTATAAACAAGTGGCTGAGCATTTGGCGGTGGTCACCGTCGATCCGTGGCCGAATATCCCGCACGTGGCGTGCTATCTACTCCCACACTTATAGGGGATCAGCGCGTACGGCCGGGCATGGCCTCCGACGAACCCGTCTTCGCGAACGTGAGCATCGGACAGGAGGTGTACAACGAGGACGGCGAGCGCCTCGGGTCGATCCGCGGGGTCGACGACGACGGCTTCTACGTCGCGTCGCCGTCGGACACGGACACGCTGGCGCTCACCGACGCGCGCGACGTGTTCGGCACCGCCTACGTGATGTGGCGCTGCTGGGAGTGCGGCGAGATGGGCGAGATCGGCGACCAGCTCCCCGCGAACTGCCCGAACTGCGACGCGCCCCGCGAGGAGCTGTACTACTGGGCCGAGGACTGAGAGGACGACGCCGGGAACCCAGCTTCTGTTCTCGTTGCTTATTTATAAACGGCAGACCGTGTCGGCGCGGCGAACACCGCCAAAGCCCCAGCCGGGAGGCGGGCGCACGCTCGTTGCGGTGCTTACGTCGCCTGCGCCCGCCTCTCGGCTGCCCCTTTGAGTCCCACCCCGCAACGGCACCTCACGCCTCCCCAGCCTCGCGGCTCCCTCCGCTTCGCTCCGGTCGCCGCGTCCCTCGCACGCGCTCCTCGCGCCCTGCCGGGCGCTCGGAGGCGCGCGCCGACTGCTTCGAGCAATTATGAGCTCTCAGCTTCCTCCTCCTCGAGCTCGTCCGGGTCGTCGCCCACCTGCTCGCGGAGGCGCTCGACCTCCGCCTCCAGCTCCGCGATCCGGTCGTCGTCCGCCGTCTCGGCGGTCGTCGCCTCGCCGTTCGCTGTCTCGTCATCGGAGCGCGTCGCGAGGTACACCACCGCTCCCGCGACGAGGACGAGCGGCACGCCGAAGAGGACCACGGCGATGATCAGGATAATTATCAGCTCCGGACCGCCGGGCACGCCGCCGAACGCGGGGACGAAAGAGACCATGTGCCGTCCACTCGACGGCGCGACTAAAGCGATCGGGGCGGGGGGCCGTCGCTCGCCGGCTCAGTCCGCGTCGACGAAGTCCCCGAGGTTCGCCTGAAGTCCGGCCGCGAGCGTCGACTTCCGGCGGAGGCGGCCGAGCGAGACGGGGAGCTGGTCGGCGACGCCGCGGACCGCTTCGCCGAACGTCTCCGCGGCCCCGAACTCGCCTTCGAACGCGTTGCGGACGGCCTCGCGCACCTGCCAGACGCCGACCGGGCCCCAGTAGTCGTCGGAGACGTGGCGGCAGACGAGCGCCTTCGCCTGCCGGCCGCGGTCGTCGAGGTGTTCGAGGACGCCGAGCCGGGCCGCGTAGTAGGCGCCCGCCGTCTCCTCGACGTAGCCGGTCCGCCCCTCGCGCCCCTCGCTGGCGGCCGCGAGGTAGACGCCGGCCTCCGGATCCGGATTCCAGATCGAGCCGGGCGATTTCATCTCGACGAGCTCGTACTCCCACTGTCCCGGCACCAGGATCACCCAGAACGCGTTGCCGAGGTACTCGTTGCGGTGGACCTCGATCCGGTCAATCGTCGGGTGATCGCGGATCGAGCCGCGGAGGAACTGGCCGACCGTGTCGTCGACGGCCGTGATCGACCAGCGCGTCGGGACGAGCCGCCGGTTCTCGCCCTGCCCGAGCGCGCCCGCCGAGAGGATCGTGTTGATCTCGTACACGTCGAACCCGCGGCGGTAGAGGTACGTCATGGCGCCCTCCGCGCGCCAGTCGTCGTCTTCGAGCGTCTTCTTCACCGGCCGCGGGACGTGGGGATTCTCGCCGAGGTCGGCGGTCCGGGCCGCGGCGCGCGGACCGGTCGGCGTCTTGATGTCCTCCGTGCCGACCTCGAAGTCGAGGTCCGGGCGGCCGTCGAGCCCGATCTCCACGTCGACCGGGCGGTCGGCGATGGCGACCTCGCGTTGGACGCCCAGCCAGCCGTCCCACGCGTCGTGGACGCTCTCGGCCGGCCCGCTCTCGCCGCCAACCGATTTCACCCCGCCGGTCGCGCCCGCGTCCGCGACGTCGACCCCGCGCGTCGAGTTGAGCAGGCTCGTCCGGCGGTCGAACACGTCCGAAATCGAGACCCCCTCGTCGTACCACGCGGCGGAGGTCTCGAACGCCGCCGCGCGCTCCTCGCGGCCGACCGGCGAGAGCAGCCCGGTCGAGACGTTCGGGTAGTCCGCGCGGCCGACGAAGATGGCGGGCGAGACGCTGCCGACGACGGCGTTGTCGGAGACGTGCTCGTCGAAGCGCCGCTCGAAGGAGTCGAGGTGGTCCAAGATTCCGTAGTCCTTCTCCGCGGCGAGGCGCCGCCGCTCGGCGCGCTCGTTCGCCTCGAACTCGATGAACTCGTCGAGCCGCATTCGGGTCGGCGTTGGCGGCGCACCGGCTTGAACGTTTCCGGCGCGGCGGGACGCGAAGCCCGGAAGCGAAAGCAGGGAAGCGAGAGAAGCGACCGCGAGACCGTCCTAACTGTGAATTCCCATCGCCTCGATCTGCTCTTGGTACCGGTTCCGGATAGTGACCTCGGTGACCTGCGCGACGTCGGCGACCTCGCGCTGTGTCTTCTTCTCGTTGCAGAGCAGCGAGGCCGCGTAGATGGCGGCGGCGGCGTAGCCCGTCGGCGACTTCCCGGAGAGGAGGCCCTGTTCGGCGGTGGTCTCGATGATCTCGTTGGCCTTCGACTGGACCTCCTCGGAGAGCTCCAGCTCCGAGGAGAACCGCGGGACGTACTTCTTCGGGTCGACCGGGCGCATCTCCAAGCCGAGCTCCTGGGAGATGTAGCGGTACGTCCGGCCGATCTCCTTGCGGTCGACCCGCGAGACCTCGGAGATCTCCTCGAGGCTCCGCGGAATGCCCTCCTTGCGACAGGCGGCGTACAGGGCCGCGGTGGAGACGCCCTCGATGGAGCGCCCCCGAATGAGGTCCTCGTTGAGCGCGCGTCGGTAGATGACGGACGCGACCTCCCGTACCGAGCGCGGCACCCCGAGCGCGCTCGCCATGCGGTCGATCTCCGAGAGCGCGAACTGGAGGTTGCGCTCGCCGGCGTCCTTCGTCCGAATTCGCTCCTGCCACTTGCGCAGGCGGTGCATCTGCGACCGCTTCTTCGAGGAGATGGAGCGCCCGTAGGCGTCCTTGTCCTTCCAGTCGATCGTCGTCGTCAGCCCCTTGTCGTGCATCGTCTTGGTCGTCGGGGCGCCGACGCGCGACTTCTCCTGCCGCTCGTTGTGGTTGAACGCGCGCCACTCCGGGCCGGGATCGATCTGCTCGTCTTCGATGATCATCCCCGTCTCCTCGTGTATCAGCTCCCCGTCTGCCGTCCGGGTGAGGTCCTCCGGATCGAAGTCCTCGGGGTCCAACTCGTCAATGTTCTCGACCTCCTCGACGTCGATCTCGTCTTCCTCGGCCTCTTCGTCCCCCACGCGCTGCCGGTCGTGATCCCGTTGCCGGGTGGGCCGTGTCATCGCATTTATATACTATCCAAACGGTTTGACTTAAAAGTTCGTTACCATGCGAACGCATCTCATGCGCGTTCGGCGTCGGGAGACTCCGTCGGATCGGCTCAGCGGCGGCGCGTGTCGGACGCCGAATTTCACCTGTCGCCCGTGTCCGCTCCGTCGTCCCCGGCGGTCCCCGGTACGGGGTCGGCGTCCGGCGAGAGCGCGACGGGGACGAGCCCTGCGAGATCCCGCACCGTCTGCGCGCTGTCGAACTCGGGGCCGACGAGCCGTGGAAGCCCGTCACCCGGACCGTCGAGGCGCTCCGTCGCGACGACGGCGTCGAACGCCTTCCGGACCGGAACGTGCGCGCGGTACCCGTCCGCGGACTCGGCGCGGAGGTGGGTCGCGTCGGGCGGCGCGTCGTCGAGGAGCGGTTCCACCGGAACGCCGCGCCACTCGCCGCCGAACTCGGTCCCGGTCGCGCACCGGTACCGACAGGTGACGGCGACGGTGCCGCGCCGCTCGCGTACGTCGCCGAGCGCGGTCAGCAGGTTCGGATCCGACCGGTCGGCGGCGGATGCGGCACCCGGGCGGCTCGGCTCGACGTTCGAAGCGGTCACTGTGTCGCGATCGAGGGACGCGCTGCCCGTGTCGGCGGCGCCTCACGTATCCGGTCCTTTTTGTTCCGGGGTCGGACGGACAGCCCTTTGTCCGCCGGGCGCGGAACCCGGACGAATGCCGACGATCGACTGCGACCCGACCGCCGCGCGCGAGCGACTCGCGGGCGAGGGCGTCCGGATCGACGAGGGGAACACCCCCCACGAGCGGTGGCGCGCCGAGCGCGAGGGGGCCGTCGCGGTCGCGTACGACGACAAGGTCGTCGTCCAGGGGAGCGACCCCACCCGACTGACCGCCCTGCTGCGCGACGGCGGGGGCCGCGCGCACGTCTACTTCGACGGCGCCTCCCGCGGGAACCCGGGCCCGGCCGCGGTCGGCTGGTGTCTGGTCACGTCCGACGGGGTCGTCGCCGAGGGCGGCGAGCGGATCGGCCGCGCCACCAACAACCAGGCCGAGTACGCCGCGCTGATCCGCGCGCTGGAGGCTGCCGACGAGTACGGCTTCGACGCCGTCGACGTCCGCGGCGACTCGCAGCTGACCGTCAAGCAGGTCCGCGGCGAGTGGAACGCCAACGACCCGGAGCTCCGCGAGCGCCGCGTCCGCGCCCGGGAGCTGCTGGAGCGGTTCGACCGCTGGTCGATTGCCCACGTACCGCGGGAGATAAACGAGCGCGCCGACGATCTGGCGAACGAGGCACTCGATGACGCGAACTGACGACGAACCGCCGGAGTGGGCGAAGGAACGGGCGCGGGAGATGATGGCAGCGGAGGAAGACGCGGAGGCGAACGGCCCCGCCGACGCGGACGACCCCGCGGACGCCGCGGAGGCACCCGAACGCGACGACGAGCGCGTCCCGGACGTCCCGGCCGAGGCGGTCGACGAGGCGGAGCGGCTCACCCGGCTCGCCCGCGAGGCCGAGTCCGCGGAGCCGACGCCGGAGATCGAGCAGGCGGCCGACCAGTACCGGGAGCGGCGCGACGCGCTCGCGGCCGAGTACGGCTACACCGCGCGCGTCCGCGACGAGGACGACGCGCTCGTGTTGTACCCCGACGAGTGGATGGAGGAGGGGACGGTCCAGCTCGACCGCGTCGAGGACACCGACCGCGCGGTCGAGGTGTCGCTCTCCGGGCCGGGCGACGCCGACCGCTACCGCGAGGTCGCCGCGTACAACGAGGCGGTCGCCGAGGCGGTCGCCGAGCGCGAGGCGGACGTCCACGCGCGCACCGCGGAGACGTTCGCGGCGTTCATGAGCAACCACTACGTCCGCCCGGTCGACGACGCCACCCCGAAGATGCGCGCCGAGTTCCGCGAGGAGTACCTGGTCCGGAACGGCTGGCCGACCGACGAGCAGCTGGCGGTCGCCGACGAGTCGCTGTCCGTGATCGAATCCGTCGCCGCCGACGTGGACGAGTCCGTCGCGGTCGAGGCCCTCGACGACCGAGAGTCGGCCGACGACGACGGTTCGACGTAGCGGTCGCTCGGCGGAAAGAGAACGCGGCTTTCGCCGCGCCGTGTGCCAGAATTTCAGTTGGAAACCGATACCGCGCGGGCGCCGGCGCTCCGGCTCACTCGAGCAGCGCGCGGACCTCGTCCGCGCGTTCCTCGTCGGTGACGAACCGGTCGAGGACCCACTCGATCTGGTCGAGGACGACGTCGTGGCCCTCGTCGGTGAGCTCGTACTGGTTCGTCCGCTTGTCGAGTTCGCTCTTCTCGACGAGCCCGTGGTCGACGAGGTCGTCGAGGTTGGGGTACAGGCGGCCGTGGTTCACTTCGGAGCCGTAGTACGCCTCCAGCTCCCGCTTGATTGCGAGGCCGTACATCGGCTCCTCGGCGAGGATGGTGAGGATGTTCTGCTGGAACGCCGTTAGATCGCTTGCCGCCGTCGATTCATCAGTGACTGTTTGTGCCTCTGACATGCCTGACGAGAAGGGACCCGAACTTATAATCTTTCTCAACATTCACGACCGTTGCGATGCGTAACCTCGCACGGTTGTCCGGATCTCTCGGTACCGACGGTCTCTCGGCGGACGCTCGTGGTATCCGGCGATGGAACGCGTTCGACTGATCGATTCCGCTTTCAGCGGGTGGACCGAGGGATCGTCGGTCGCGTTCGGCGTACGGCTCACGATCGAAACCGCGGAGATCCGGCCTCGCCCGGTGTCCCCCCTCGTGACCTCGGCTCCTCGTGGTTCGGTGGCGCCGGCCTCCCGTCGTTGCGACGGGGGTCAGTGGCGCCGGCCCTCCGTCGTTGCGACGGGGATCGGTGACCGACGCGCTCGCGCGATCCCGAAAGGACTTTGGCCGACTTCCACCCACCAACGGATACATGGCCAACCTCTGGGAGGATCTCGAGACGGGACCGAACGCGCCGGACGAGATCTACGCCGTCGTCGAGTGTCTCAAGGGCGAGCGGAACAAGTACGAGTACGACAAGGACATCCCCGGCGTCGTGCTCGACCGCGTGCTCCACTCGAACGTCCACTACCCGTACGACTACGGCTTCATCCCGCAGTCGTACTACGACGACGAGGACCCCTTCGACGTGATGGTGCTCGTCGAGGACCAGACGTTCCCCGGCTGCGTCGTCGAGGCCCGCCCCGTCGCCATGATGAAGATGGACGACGACGGCGAGCAGGACGACAAGGTGATCGCGGTGCCGACCGAGGACCCCCGATTCGATCACATCGAGGACCTCGAGGACATCCCCCAGCAGACCCTCGACGAGATAGACGAGTTCTTCGCGACCTACAAGAACCTCGAGGCCGGCAAGGAGGTCGAAACGCTCGGCTGGGAGGACAAAGCGGCGGCGAAGGAGGCGATCGAACACGCGCAGGACCTGTACGACGAGCAGGTCGCGTAGCGGCCGTATAACCACTGAGCATCCGGGGCCCGCGCCCGGATGCGTTATGCCTATGGGTAATTTTTAGGGTGAGAGTCGCGTACCTTCACGTAGAGCCATGAGCGCCACCACGCCCTCCGTCGGCATCGACCACCCGACGGTCGTTCCCTCAAACTTCGACCCGGACAACGACGCGACGACCGAGGCGGCCGGCGACCACGACGCCGCGAGCGACGACGCGTAGCGGTCACTTTCCCGTTCTCAGGCGCGTTCGACGACCGCCGAGAGTCGCGTCGCGTCGTCTCGAAGCGACGCGAACGCGTTGTCGACCCAGTCGACCACCGTCTCGTCGGTCGATTCGAGCACGCACCGCGGGTTGTTCCGCTCGTCGTACGCGGTCACGCACGCGACGTCGTCACAGCGGACGAGCCCGTACTCGATCGATTCGGTGCTCACGTACACCGTCGCGTCGTCGTCCTCCAGCGCGCGGTCGGTCGCCGGGCCGAACTCCGCGACCGACGCGTCGACCACGTCGCGGTCGATGATCAGCTCGACGCTCGCGCCGCCGTCCAGCGCCGCGGCCGCCGCGTCGTTGAACTGCTGGAGGACGACCGGAGAGACGGCCCGGATCTCGGCCCCGCGGCTCTCGCGTAAGAGGTCGGTGAGGCGGTCGACGGCCGCCAGCGGGTTCTGGTCGGAGGCGACCGTGAGGTCGCTGTCGGGGATCCCCTCCGCGGGGAAGTCGACGCCGACGCGCTCGACCGTCTCGGCGAACCGACCATAGCGGTCGCCGCGCTCGACCTCCGTCAGCAGCGTCTCGTACGCGTCGTGGACGCGTTCTCCGGTCGGCGTCACCCGGTAGTCGGCGCCGCGTTTCACGACCCAGTCGCGCTCGCGGAACCCTCCGAGGATCCGCTGGACAGTCGTTCGCGTGGCGTCGACCGCGTCGGTCAGCTCGGCCGGGCGCCGCGGCTCCTCGCGCAGCGCCCGGAGTATCGCGACCCGAACGGGCGAGCCGGCGAGGTACTGTGCGCCGTCGTGTCCCACCTCGGCCGTCATCGTATGATCCGTGTGTACGGGTACCGCCCTGTTAACCGTATCGCGTCGCAGGCCCGGGCACCGTGCTCGGGTTTCGGCCCGCCCGTCGGCCGCGTCAGTCCCGGTAGCGGAACGACACGACGGTGCCGACGGTGTCCTCGCCGGCGATGCGCTCCGTGGTCACCGTCACGGCGGCGAGCGCGTCCGCGCCGAGCGCCTCCTCGATAACGGCTCGGAGCGCGTCGGGGTCGGCGCCCTCCTGTCTCACGGGCACGCGGACCTGCCGGCGGTTCACCGCGACGTCGCCGAGGTCGTACTCGGTGTGCTCGAAGGCCTCTCGGATCGCCGCTTCGATGTCGGTCATGGCACGGTCCGTTCCGCGCCGCGCGGTGAAAAAACGCGGTCCTCGGTCGGCGTCGCGAGCTCGACTGGTCTCGCTCGTCCGTAGTCGTGTTAGGCGGCCGATTCTCCGACGTTCGGCACTCCTACTTATTTAATACAAAAAATAACAGATTTAAATATCCCTATAGCTCAACCGCAGAACAATCTTAATATTTATTTATCCTGATACGTTTCGAATATGCACGAAAGTGTGGCAGATTACGTGGCAGAGCACCCGAAGATGGCCGGCGTCCTGTTCACCGCCCTCCTGCTGCTGACGCAGGCGGCGCCCGCGGCGGCGAATGCGGCTGTCGTGAATCCTGGCCCCTAATCTATCGAGTATTGATCACTCCACTGGAGTTGACCGTCAGCGAACATCGGAAAGAGTTCCAACTCACAGAAATCCTTTAATTCACTACTGGAAACGTCATTCGTGAGTATTTTTGAAGGAACATAGTGGTTCGTATCGCTAGATTCGAGATTAATTCTGGATAGTGACCCAATCCCGTGAGATCCGTTCGGGTATATATTGGTCTGTGTTTTGATATTGTCCGGCGAATTGATTTTTAAATCGACTACAATTGCCCCACCACTCCGACTCTGACAGATCGTCGTTCCCCCGTCACCGACGACGATGTACTGGTGGCCCGTAATGAGTTCGCGCTTCGCCACGTGAAGCGCGGTGCGAAGGTTGAACCCGCTGTTCATCAGACGGGCGATGATCCGGCCGAGTGTCGTCGCGGGCGAGTTCGCCACGTCGGAGAGGGTGACGATGCCACCGCGCGAGCCGCGGTGGACGAGGGCCTCGCCCTGCTGGTAGGACTGGCAGGCGTTGAGCAGGAAGGCGCTGACGCCGATTTCGAGGTCCTCGTCCGTCAGGTCGAGGTAGCTGTCCGCGCACTGCATCCCGCGGTCGTCGACGTGGCCGATGTAGTGGAGGAAGTCCACGTCGGATTCGAGGGTCTCGCGCATCTCCGCGCGCGTGAGGTCGTGGCGCACCTCGATGTCGAACTGGACCATGTCGCGGAGCCCGTAGAGGTCAGCGACGTTGCCCTCCTCTCGCATCTGCTCGTCGTTACAGACGACGAGGACGGAGATCCGCGACTGCTCGACTTGACCCGCTTCGAGCCGGCGGTGATACGCGTCGAGCGTCGCCTTGTTGGCGTCGAGCGGGACGCCGTCGCCGACCCACGCGTGCTCGACCGTGTCGACCGGCTCCGGCCGAACGAAGTCGGTCTGTGCCGCGACGGCGCCGCGGTCTGCCGAGGCGTCCGCGCCGCGGGTGGCCTCCGCGCTCGCGGCGCCGCGAACGAACTCGGCGTCGCCGAGGGCGCCGCCGTCGGGCGCGACGCCGCCGACCGGGACCTCTCGCCTCGTGGCCGCCGACGAGCTCCGGTCCGCGCCGCCCAAGAAGCCGACGCCGACGCCGCCGTCGTCGTCCACCGGCGTGACGGTCTCCGGCGAGCGGACGATCGACAGCTCGCCGGCGACGAACGGGAGCATCTCCACGTTCGCCGGGTCGGGCCGGACGTCCGTCGTCAGCGTCCACTGCGGGAGTTCGGGCTTGACCGCCTCGAACGGGACGTCGAGGTACTCGCCGAGCCGCGCCGCGAGCGGGAGGTCGTACAGCCGCTCCCAGTCGAGGTCGAGGTCGGTCGTCTCGCGCTCGTGGAGGTCGACCGGGTAGAACCCCTCCGTGCGGGCGAGACAGTCCATGTGGAACGACTGCCTGAGCACCTGCGCGGTCCGCGCCTCGAACCCCGGTTCGAGGGGGTACGACCACCCGTCGCCCTCGATCCGCGGGGCGTCGCCCGGGACGACCTCGGCCGCGAAGTAGTACGCCAGCGAGACGACGGGGTAGAGGTAGCGGTACTCCGGCGGGACGACGATCCGGACGCCGCTGTCGACCGGCTCGACACGCTCGGGTGCGTGAAACTCGTCGCCCGGCTCGACCAGCGGCGGGTGGCCCCGCAGGGTCGGGAACGACCGCTCGGGGCTCGTCGTCTGGAGCGCGGAGCCGAGCAGGGAGACGGCGCCCATCAGCGACTCCGGGTCCGTGGGGGTGGTGATCGTCCCCGCCGGCGTCTGGTGGAGCGACCGGAACCCGAGCCCGACGGCGCCCGGCGTGTCGAGGTCGATCCGAGTGGTCCGGTCGGTCGTCGAGACTGAGAACCCGGAGTCGAAGGCGAGGTACAGCTTCGTCGGCGCCGGGTTGATTCCGACGTGGTACGTCCCGTCCGGCATCGTGTAGCAGTCGCCGTGGGTGAGGAGCGTCCCGTCGCCCGCGCGTGTCTCGACGACCGCGACGCGCGGGATCTCGATCGACCCCGTCTCGACGGCGACGCTGGCGTCGACCGGGAAGTAGTGCTCCGACTCGGGCCGTCGGCGCGGCTCGACGGGTCGGTCGGTGTACACCTCGAACTGCGTGTTCTCGATGTGGTCGGTGACGGTGATCCCGTCGGCCTCGCGCAGCGGGTCGATGTCGATGCTCATGGGGACTCGCCGCGGTCGTCGAGACGGACGAGGGACCGGCGCCGCGGCGGTTGTGGGTACCACTCATTGACGGAAAGCGGCGATAAAGCTTGCGTCGGCCGGATCGCCGCGGACCGAACGGATAAAGTCCCGGCCGCCCCACCTCCGCGTAATGATAACGCTGGGAACGGCCCGCGCCTCTCCGGGCGAGACGGACACGGGCCGTCTCGAGGTGGGGGAGATGCGGGACGGGAGCCCCGTTCGGCTGCCGGTCGCCGCGGTCAACGGCGCGGCCGACGGGCCGACGCTGTACGTCCAGGCGGTGAGCGACGGCGACGAGCTGAACGGGCTGGGCGTCGTCAACCGCGTCGTTCCGCGGCTCGATCCGGCCGAGCTGTCCGGGTCGGTCCTCGTCGTCGGCATCGTGAACCACTTCGCGTTCCAGGCCGCGGAACACCGGAACCCGGTCGACGACCGGAAGATGAACCGCGGCTACCCGGGCGACGCCGACGGGACGACCAGCGAGCGGATCGCCTACGAGACGTTTCAGATCGCCAAACGCGCGGACTACATCCTCGACCTCCACCAGGGGTCGACGAGCCGGATGATAAACGAGACCCGCGTGCGCTGCGGCGTCCGCCACCGCCTCCACGGGGAGTGCCTGGAGCTCGCGAAGGCGTTCGGCTGCGGGCACGTCCTCGACATCAAGGGCCCGGACGGTCAGCTCGCCCGCGCCGGCCCGGAGCACGGAATCCCCACCGTCGACCCGGAGCTCGGCGGCTGCGTCGGCTGGGACGAGGAGTCGATCCGGTACGGCGTCGAGGGCGTGTTCAACGTGCTCCGCCACTACGGGTTCCTCGACGGCGACGCGTCCCTCGAATCGCAGACGCGCGCCCGCGGCTTCGACCAGTACGGCTCGCCCGCCGGCGGCCTGGTCCGCTTCGAGCGCGAACTCGGCGAGCGCGTCTCGGCCGGCGACGTCCTCTTCGAGGTGACCGACACCTTCGGCGCCTTGGAGGGCCGCGTCACCGCCGACACGGACGGGATCTTCTGGCGGACGCGCCGGCTCCCGCAGGTGGCCGCCGGCGAGTACGTCTGCTCGATCGGCACCAACGTCGACGAGTACTGATGGGGAACTCCGACGGTTCCGGGCCGGCGGCGACCGGTCCCCGCCGGCTCGGCTGTCCCGAGTGCGGCGAGACGTACCGCGACCGCTGGCGCTGTCGGTGCGGCGCTCCGCTCGACTTCGCCGATCCGCCGACGCCCGAGGGCGCGGCGCCCGACCCCGACGCGTTCGACGCGCGCGACGGCCTGTGGGCGTTCGACGACCTGCTCGCCGTCGGCGACGACCTCCGCGACCGCGTGACGCTCGGTGAGGGGATGACGCCGCTCGTCGACGCCGACGAGGGGCGCGAACCGGCCGTGGACGGGGGAACCGACCGCCCTCCCTGGAACGCGTCGTTCAAGCTGGAGTACGTCTTCCCGACCGGCTCGTTCAAGGACCGCGGCGCGACGACGGCGCTGACGCGGGCCCGCGAGCTGGGCGTCGAGCGCGTCGTCGAGGACTCCTCGGGCAACGCGGGCGCCGCGATCGCGACCTACGCCGCCCGCGCCGGGATCGCCGCCGAGATCTACGTCCCCGCCGACGTCAAGGAGTCGAAGCTCCGTGCGATCCGGCGGGCGGGCGCGGAGCCCGTCCGGATCGAGGGGAGCCGGGGAGACGTGACGGACGCGTGTATCGCGGCGCTCGGTGAGGGGGACGTCGCCGTGGGTGACGACGCGGACGCCGGCGTAGGCGACGACGGCGACTCCGCCTGGTACGCCAGCCACGCCTGGAACCCCGCGTTCTTCGAGGGGACCGCCACGGTCGCGTACGAGATCGCGCTCCAGCGCGGCTGGGACGCCCCCGACGCGGTCGTGACGCCGCTCGGCCACGGGACGCTGTTCCTCGGCGCCTACCGGGGGTTCCGGCGGCTCGAACGCGCCGGCTGGGTCGACTCCGTCCCGCGGCTCTACGGGGCGCAGGCGGCCGGCGTTGCGCCGATCGTCCGAGCGCTCCACGGGCCGGAGGCGGCGGACCCGGACGGCGCGGTCAACGAGGCGGCCGACGGGATCCAGATCGCCGAGCCGGTCCGCGACCGGGAGATCCGCGGGGCGATCGACGCGACCGGCGGCGACGCGCTCGCGGTCACCGAGGCGGCCGCGACGCGCGAACTCGACCGGCTCCACGCCGCCGGCTTCTACACGGAGCCGACCTGCGCGGTCGCGCCCGCGGCGCTCCGGGTTCTCCGCGAGCGCGGCGAGATCGGTCCCGACGAAGACGTGGTCGTGCCGCTGACCGGGAGCGGACTGAAGGACTGAGCCGGCCGTTCCGGCCGTCCCCGACCCGCCCGACCGGTACCCCTATTTCGGTCGACGCGCGTGGTATTCCCATGGAGGTGCTCGTCTACGGCGCCGGCGCGCTCGGGAGCCTCGTGGGCGGGCTGCTGGCGCGCGACCACGACGTGACGCTCGTCGGGCGCGACCCGCACATGCGGACGATCCGGGAGGACGGGCTCCGGATCGACGGCGAAGTGGACGTCCGCGTCACGCCGCGCGCGCTCACCGACGGGACGCACCGCGCCGCCGACCTCGCCGTGGTCACGACCAAGGCGTACGACACCGACGCGGCCGCCCGCGCGCTCGCGACCGGCGAGTACGAGGCGGTCTGCTCGCTCCAGAACGGGCTCACCGAGGAGCGGCTGGTCGCCGCGCTCGACGCGACGGTGCTCGCCGGGACCGCGAGCTACGGGGCCCGGTTCGCGGAGCCGGGCCGGGTCACCTGTACCGGCGTCGGCGAGGTGGCCGTCGGGGCGCTCTCGGGCGGCGCGAGCCCGGCGGCCGCGCGGGTCGGGGCCGCCTTCGACGCGGCCGGTATCGAGACGGTCGTCGCCGAGGACATGCCGGCGCGCCGCTTCGAGAAGCTCGCGGTCAACGCCGGGATCAACGGCCCCTCGGCGCTGGCGCGGACCGAGAACGGACCGACGCTCGACGGGCCCGCCGGCGGCGTCGCCCGCGCGGCCGCCCGCGAGACGGCCCGCGTCGCCCGAGCGGCCGGGGTCGACCTCGTCGACGACCGCGCGGTCGCCGCCGTTGAGCGCGTCGCCGCCGACACCGCCGCCAACCGGTCGTCGATGTACGAGGACGTCGCGAACGGACGCCGCACCGAGGTCGACGCCGTCTACGGCGCGGTCGTCGACCGGGCGGACCGCCACGGGGTCTCGACGCCGACCTGCCGAACTATCGGGTCGCTGCTCCGCGGCTGGGAGGCGGCGCGCGGGCTCCGTCCGGAGTAACGTCGAACCGCGAAACGGATCCGGGGCGGGCGGCGTTCGAGGCCGCTACGCGCTCAACACCACTCCTCGAGGACGGTCGCGTCGGTCTCGTCGACCGACACCCACGCGTCCTCCCGCGAGACGTCCGCGATGACGAGCTCCGGCCGCGACGACGAGGAGTCGATGGACGCCATCACGTCCGGCGCGTCGGCGGCGTCGAGCGCCGGATCCGTCGGCAGCGCCGTCCGGCGACGGTCGGGGTCCGGCTCGTCCCATGGGGTGGAACTCCGTGACATGGTTGTGAATAGTTCACAGTACGTATAAGAGTTGCGAACCGGACCGACGTCGGCCGTCGGATCGGAGATTCCGGGGACCGTCCGCCGGCGCATCTCCCGAAAAACCGTCGCTCGGCCGACGATGTGCCCGAACGTGTCGAGTTTCTCATCGGCTCGCGTCCCCTCGCGGTACGCCGGCGGACGGCCCCGGTCGCCGCCGATCCGTCGTCGCTCCGCTGCCGTTCCGACGCCGCGGGTCGGTGGTCCGGCTCCGCACACCTTCGCAGTATACAAGAGGTGGCACGCTGAAAGGCGGGCATGAACGTCGCAGACGCCATGACGCCCCGCTCGGAGCTCGTCGTCGTCGAGATTCCCGGGAGCCGGAACGACGTGCTGGAGTACATTCAAGAACACGGGTTCTCGTCGGTCCCGGTCGTGAAAGACGCCGGCGGCGAGGAGGTGTACCGCGGGCTCGTCACGCGCGACGACCTGATCGACCAGCCGGACGAGGACCAGCTCGCGCTGCTGATGCGCGAGGTCCCGACGGCCGGGGCCGACGACGACATCGTCGACGCCGCCCGGACGATGGTCGCGGAGGGGTCGCGCCGGCTCCCCGTGGTCGACGGCGACGAGCTGGTCGGCATCCTCACCGTCACCGACGTGGTCCGGGCCATCGCCCGCGGCGAGGTCGACGGCGAGACGCAGGTGGGCGAGCTCGCCACGCGCGAGGTCAACGCGACCCACGCGGGGACGCCGCTGCCGGTCGCCGAGCGCGAGATCGCGCTCTCCGGCGTCCCGTACGCGGTCGTCCTCAACGACGAGGCCGCGGTCGCGGGGATGCTCACCGAGGTCGACATCCTCGAGGTCGCCCGCGTCGTCGAGGGCGAGGCGAGCACGGGCGACTCGATCGCCGAGCAGGACTCCGAGTGGTCCTGGGAGGGGATCAAGGCGACCGGCGCGCGCTACCTCCCGACCCGGAACGTCGAGATCCCCGCCGAGGCGGTCCGCCACTTCATGACCGAGGAACTGATCACGGTCAACGCCACGCGGACGGCAAAGGAGGTCGCCCAGGAGCTCATCAGCAACGACATCGAGCAGGTCCCGCTCGTCTCGGGCACCGACCTCGACGGCATCGTCCGCGACGTGGACCTGCTGGAGGGGCTGTAGATGGCCGCGGACGCGCTCGCCGAACTCGCGAAGCGTCGCGGGTTCTTCTTCGGCTCGAACGGCGCGTACGGCGGCACCGCCGGCTTCTACACGTTCGGCCCGCAGGGGGCCGCCCTCAAGCGGAACGTCGAGGACGCGTGGCGCGACCGGTTCACCATCCGCGAGGGGAACCGCGAGATCGAGGCGCCGACGGTGATGCCCGAGGCCGTCTTCGAGGCCTCCGGCCACCTCGAGGGGTTCGACGACATGCTCGTCGAGTGCCCCGAGTGCGGCGAGTCCCACCGCGCCGACCACCTCGTCGAGGACGCCACGGACGTCGAGGACGCCGAGGCGCTGCCCGGCGAGGAGGTCGCCGAGCTGATCGCCGAGGAGGGGATCGCCTGCCCCGCGTGCGGCACCGAGCTCGCCGGCCAGCCGGTCGAGGCGTTCAACCTCATGTTCGCGACCGACATCGGCCCGGGCGACGCCCAGCCGGGCTACCTCCGCCCGGAGACCGCGCAGGGCATCTTCGTCGAGTTCCCGCGGCTGAAGGAGTACGCCCGGGGGAACCTCCCGTTCGGGATCACCCAGATCGGTCCCGCCTACCGCAATGAGATCTCGCCGCGCGGCGGGCTGCTCCGCCTCCGCGAGTTCACGCAGGCCGAGCTGGAGCAGTTCATCGATCCCGAAGAGGACGAGCCGCCGCTCGACCGCGTGCGCGACGTCGAGGTCCGCCTGTACCCCGCGACCGAGCAGGAGGCCGACGACGGCGACTACCTCGACACGACGGTCGGCGAGGCGGTCGACGAGGGCGTCATCGGCTCCCCGTGGGTCGGCTACTACCTCGGCGTCGCCCAGGAGTGGTACGAGCGCGTCGGCGTCGACCTCGACCGCTTCCGCTTCCGCCAGCACCTCGCCGGCGAGCGCGCCCACTACGCGGCCGACTGCTGGGACGCCGAGAGCGAGGTCGACGGCGACTGGATCGAGATCGCCGGCTTCGCGTACCGCGGCGACTACGACCTCTCGAAGCACGACGAGTACGGTGACGACGCGTTCACGGTGTTCAAGCGCTACGACGAGCCGAAGACGGTCGAACGCGCGACCGTCGACCCCGACATGTCCGTCCTCGGGCCGGAGTTCGGCGGCGACGCCGGTGCGGTCGCCGACGCGCTCGAAACCCTCGCCGAGCGCGACCCGGACGCCTTCGACGCCGAGACGGTGACCGTCGAGGTCGATGGCGACCGCGAGGTCGAGGTCGACGCCGACGTCGCGAACTTCTCGGTCGAGGAGGTGACCGAGAGCGGCGAGCACATCACGCCCCACGTCGTCGAGCCGTCGTTCGGCGTCGGCCGCACCGTTCAGACGCTGCTCGCGCACGCGTACAGCGAGGACGAGGTCGACGGCGAGGAGCGCACCTACCTCTCCTTAGAACCCGCGGCCGCGCCGCAGGACGCCGCCGTCTTCCCGCTGGTGACGAACGACGACCGGCTGACCGCGCTGGCCGACGAGGTCGCGGCCGACCTACGGGCCGCGGGGCTCGCGGTCGCGTACGACGACTCCGGCTCGATCGGGCGCCGCTACCGCCGGCAGGACGAGGTCGGCACGCCGTTCTGCGTCACGGTCGACCGCGACGGCATCGAGGGCGACGGCCCGGACACCGTGACGCTCCGCGAACGCGACTCCGCGGCGCAGGTCCGGGTCCCGGTCGCGGACCTGGCCGACGAGCTGACCGCGCTGCGCGAGGGCGAGCCGTTCGCGTCGGTCGCCGACCGGTACGACGCGGTCGACACCGACGTCGAGACCGCGGGGAACTGAGGGGTGACGCTCCCGGCCGCGGCGTGGCGCGAGCGCGTGGAGTTCGAGCGGCGGCTGGTCCACGCGAGCGGCACCCTCTACCCGGTCCCGTACCTGTTGGGCTGGATCTCTTGGGAGACGACCGGGCGGCTGATGATCCTCAGCGTCGCGGTCGCGGGGCTCCTCGAAGCGCTGCGGCTCTCCGGCTCCGCCGGCCCGCTCGACCCGCTGTACGACGCGCTCGTCCGCGACTACGAGGCCGACGGTGTCGCGGGCTACGCGCTGTATCAGGTCGGGATGGCCGCGGCCGCGCTCGCGTTCGCGCCGGTGTTCGCCGTGCCCGCGATGTGGATGCTCTCGGTCGGCGACCCGATAAGCGGCGGCCTCGGCGAGAACGCGGCGACGGAGCCGAAGCGGCTCTCAGTGGTGGCGGCGATGGTGTTCGTCTGCTTCGGGATCGCCGTCCCGTACGCGATCCCCGAGTTCGGCCCCGACCCCGGTGTGATCGTCGCGCTCGCCGGCGCGATCCCCGCGGCGATCGCGGACGGGCTCCCGCCGCTGATCTATGGCATCGCCGTCGACGACAACCTCACCATCCCGCCGGCGGCCGCCGGCGGGATGTTCCTCGCGGCGGCGCTGATCGGGTAGGCGTCAGCGGAGAAGCGGACGGCGGCGCCGTCGCTCGTCGGGCGAAATTGAGAGGAGCGCCGAGGCGGAGATTTGAACTCCGGTGTCCGAATGGACAGTAGATTTCGAATCTACCGCCTTGGCCAGGCTAGGCTACCTCGGCTCGCTTCGACGTTGGCCGGTTCCGCTGTTATGCGTTTCGATCGCTTTCGCCCGGTCTGCGACCCCGTCGCGTCCCGGCCGGCGTTCGCCGCTCCCGACAACGCTTTTCGGCCCGGCTCCCGTGCGGTCGGTATGGACGTCCCCGAAGCGGCCGACGCCTGCTCCCGCGTCGTCGACGAGGTCGGCGGCGCGGTCGTCGCCGACCGCGAGTTCCTCGACCGCGTCACGCTCGGCATCCTCGCCCGCGGCCACGTCCTCCTGGAGGACGTGCCCGGCACCGGCAAGACCCTCTCGGCGCGCTCGTTCGCGACCGCGCTCGGCCTGGAGTTCTCGCGGATCCAGTTCACCCCGGACCTCCTGCCCGCCGACGTCACCGGCACCAACGTGTTCGACGAGCGCGACGGCTCCTTCTCGTTTTCCCCGGGGCCGATCTTCGCGAACGTCGTCCTCGCCGACGAGATCAACCGCGCGCCGCCGAAGACGCAGGCCGCGCTGCTGGAGGCGATGGAGGAGGGCCAGGTGACCGTCGACGGCGAGACCCACGAGCTGCCGAGCCCGTTCTACGTGATCGCGACGCAGAACCCGGTCGAGAGCGAGGGCGCGTTCCCGCTGCCGGAGGCGCAGCTCGACCGGTTCACGATCAAGACGTCGATCGGCTACCCCGACGAGGACGGCGAGCTCGAGCTGCTCCGCCGGCGCGCCGGGCGCGTCGAGCAGTCGCCGACGGTCGACCGCGTGCTCGACCCCGACGCCGTGGCCGCGCTGCGGGAGGTGCCCGAGTCCGTGCGGGTCGACGACGACCTGCTGCGCTACGCGGCGGCGCTCGCGCGGGCGACCCGCGAGGACCGCCGCGTCGAGGCCGGCGTCTCCCCGCGCGGTACCCAGCGGCTCTTCGAGACCGCCCGCGCGGCGGCCCTCCTCGCCGGCCGGGAGTTCGTCACGCCCGACGACGTGAAGCGCGTCGCGGAGCCGACGCTCGCGCACCGGCTCGTGTTGACGCCGGACGCGGCGGTCAACGACGTCGACGAGCGCGACGTGATCGCCGACGTGCTCGACCGGGTCGCGGTGCCGACGGTGGAGGCGCCGGAAGCGTGAGGTCGGTTTAAAAAGGGAAGCCGCGAACTACTCCGCGTCGCGCTCGTCGAGCAGCTCCGTCGCCGTGAGCAGCGACTCCAGCTCGACGTCGTGGTCGGCGAGGCGCTCCGCGGCGCCCTCCTCGCGGTCGACGACGACGAGCACGCGGTCCACGGTCGCGCCCGCCTCGCGGAGCGCCTCGACCGCGTCGACCGCGGACTGCCCCGTCGTGGCGATGTCCTCGATCACGACGATCTCCTCCCCCTCGTCGAGCCGGCCTTCGATCCGGTTGCCCGTCCCGTACTCCTTCGCCTGCTTGCGCGCGATGACGTACGGGCGGCCGAGCTCCGCGGCCGTCACGGCCACCAGCGGGACGGCTCCGAGGGCGACCCCCGCCAGCTTCGCGTCCGTGTCCGCGAGGCGGTCGGCGAACGCCTCGGCGACGAGCGTCAGGGCGTCCGGGTCGGTCTCGAAGAGGTACTTGTCGACGTAGTAGTCGCTCGTGCCGCCGTGCGACAGCTCGAACTCGCCGAACCGGACGGCGTCGGCGGCGGTGAGCGCGGCGATCAGCTCGCGTCGTCGGTCGTCGTCGGTCATACGCGGAGGAGGGCCGCGCCCGACAATAAACGGGTCGGAAGCGCGCGAACGCCGCGGGTCGGCTACCGCTCCGACTCGCCGTCGAACCCCGACCCGCCCCGCTCAGTCGCCGGGAGGACGAGCGTCACCGTCGTCCCCCCGCCGTCGAGCCCGTCGTCGAACCGGATCTCGCCGCCGTACGCCTCAACGACCCAGGCGGCGATCCACAGCCCGACGCCGGTGTTGTGCTGGAGCTGCGTCACCTCGCGGGTCCCCGTGATCACCTCCTGCACCGCGGTCGGGATCCCCGGGCCGTCGTCGGCGACGCGCACCGCCACGACCCCGTCGTCCGGGTCGCGCTCGGCGGTCACCGCGACGCGCGGGGCGTCCCCGCCGTGTTCGACGGCGTTCTCCACGAGGTGGTCGACCGCGATCGAGAGTCGGTCGTCGCCCCGCACCGCGATCCCCGCCGGCACGTCGGCGGTGATCCGCGCGTCGGGACGGTCGGTCGCGTGGCGCGTGACGACCTCCTCGACGACCGCGCCCACGTCGATCGGCTCGGGATCGGCCGCGTACCCCTCCTCGACGACCCGCCGGAGGGTGGCCGCCCCCTCCGCGACGCCGCTCAGTCGCTTGCCCGTGGCCTCGATCCGCTCCGCGAACTCGCGGATCCGGTCGTCGTCGGTCCGGTCGGCGATCTCGCCGGCGAAGCCGAAAACGACGTTCAGCTCGTTGCGCAGGTTGTGTCTGAGGATCCGGTTGACGATCCGCACGTACCGCTCGCGGCGCTTCCGGTCGGTGATGTCGGTGTAGATGCCGAACGCCCGGCGGGTCCCCTCGGTCTCGTAGCTGAACCCGCGGAAGAGGAACTCGCGCGGTCCGTCGACGGTCCGCCGGCGGACCTCTTCGGTCGCGAACCCGCGTTCGCGGACCAGTGAGTCGAGGTCCGCCGCCCCGACCCCGCCGCGCCCCTCGCGGTCGCCGAGCCGGTCGTCGTGGATGTCCAACGCGTCGATCGTCCGGCCGCGGAGCGTCGTCTCGTCCACGCCGAACTGCGCCTCGAACGCGGGGTTGGCCCCGTCGATGACCGTCTCCTCCGGTTCGAGGACGACCTCGATCACCGGGTCCGGGATCCGGTCGAACAGCCGCCGGAAGCGGTCGCGCTCGGCCGACAGCTCGGTCCGCGTCCGGCGGAGGTCGGTCGTGTCAGACAGCGACCCGACGACGCCGGCGCCGTGGTCGGACAGCCGCGACAGCCGCAGTTCGCCGTGTCGCGACCGACGACCGCCGTCGCGGTCGGCGGTCAGGTCGACCGTCCGGGTCGGCTCCGGCGCCCCGCCGGCCTCGGTCGCCGCGTCGGTGAGCGCCGCGACCGCGTCGGCGACCCGCGGCGCGTCGGCCTCGTCGACGAGCGCATCGAGCGGCCTTCCGGCGACGTCGCCGAGGTCGTCGGCGCCGATCCACGAGACGAACGGCCCGGTGGCGTAGGTGACGGCGCCGTCGCCGTCGAGCACGCACACCATGTCGTCGACGTTCTTGAGCGCGTCCTCGTAGGTCCGGAGCCGGCGGCGGCGGTCGGCGGCGTCCATCGCCGCGACCGCGTTCGCGGCCAGCAGTTCGAGGACCGAAACGTCGCTCTCGTCGAAGGCGTCCGGGTCGACGGCGCCGACGATGAACACGCCGTGGTCGCCGAGCGGGACCGCCGCGACGGAACGCATCCCGTGGTACGGCCGGTCGTCCCCGGCCGCCGAGATGTCCTCCTCCACCCGGGGCTCCCCCCGTTCGAACACCCGGCCGGTGAACCCCTCGCCCGGGCGGCGCGGCCCGCGGCTGTCCGCGAACCGTTCGCCGAGGCCGTCGCTCGTGGCGACCAGCCGCAGCCGGTCGTCGTCGGGGTCGTACAGCCGCACGCCGCTGATCTCGTGGCCGAGGATCTCGTCCGCGGCCCCGATCAGCCGGTCGGCGACCGCCTCCCTGCTGTCGGTCCGCTGGAGCGCTTCGACGGTCCCGAGGAGCCGTTCGAGGACCCGTTCGCGCCGCTTTCGCTCCGTCGCGTCCGCGAAGAACACGGAGAGCCCGTCGGGCGAGGGGTACGCCGTCACCTCCGTCCACAGGTCCAGCGGCTCGTAGTAGCTCTCGAAGGACACGGACTCCTGCGTCTCCATCGCCCGCCGGTAGTTCGTCTCGTACTCCTCGCCGATCGCTGCCGGGAACTCCGCCCAGACGTCGGCGCCGAGCAGCTCGTCGGGCTGGCGGTCGAGCAGCGCCGCCGCCTTCTCGTTGACGTAGGTGAACCGCCAGTCGTCGTCGAGCGCGAAGAACGCGTCGTCGATCCGTTCGAGCGTCTCCTCGAACCGCTCGACCGCCGCCTCGCGTTCCTCGCGGGCGATCTCCCGCTCGATCGCGCGGCCCAGCCAGTCGGCGAGCAGCTCGACGAACAGCCGCTCCGACTCGTCGAACGGGCGGTCGCGGCGCTCCGGGTCGAGGAAACAGAGGCTCCCGAACACCGCGTCGTCGACGACGACGCTGCCGCCGACGTAGCTGCCGAACCCGAACCGCTCGTACGCCGGGTCGTCGGCCAGCCCCGCGGCCTCGGGGTCCGTGAACGCGACCACGTCGTCGCCGCGCACCGTCTGCTGGCAGTAGGTCAGCTCCAGCGGGATCGACCGGTCCGCGTCGGGGTTGTTCTCGAGGAGCGCGTCCAGCATCCCCGTCCCGTCGCTGTACTGTCGGATCTCGAGCCGGTCGCCGTCGACGTGCGAGGAGTAGCCGATCGACAGCCCGAGCCGGTCGCGCCCCAGTTCGAGCAGCGCGTCGAGCTTCTCGTCGAGGTCGGTCGCCCGGTCCGAGACGATCCGGATGAACGGTTCGAGGACCGACGCCGCCTCGGCGCCGGATTCGAGCGCGCGCTCCCGCCCGTCGCCCGCCTCGCCTGCTCCCGCTCGCTCGGCCGGTTCGTCTGCTCCCGCTCGCTCGGCCAGCCTGTCCGCGAGCGTCTCGCCGTCGGCCGCGAGCCGCCGCCCGGAGGCGTACTCGACCCCGAGCCGGCTCGCGTCGATCGCGGCGTCGGGGGCGTCGTCGACCGTGTACGCGAGTATCGTCGCGTCCGGGTAGCGGTCGCAGAGGGCACGGAGACCGTCGGTCGCGACCGCTCCGTCGCCGGCCGCGAGGTCGGCGTTCGCGCGACCCGAACCGCTCTGTCCCGACGCGCCGCCGTCGTCTCCGTCCTCCCGGAGTCGGACGACGAGCCGCTCCGGACCACCGTCGGACTCCGACTCTTCGGTGGCGCCGCTCCCGCCGTCGCTCGCTCGGCGGACGCGCGTCGGCTCGGGGAGCTCTCCCCACGGGTCGTCCACCGGATCGCCGACGTGAAGCGTCGGCTCAGCTGGCATCGGCGGCGAGACGGCTCCGCAGTGGTCGCCCGAGGCTCGAGGGGTCCTCAGCGCTCATTCACCTTGCGCGCCTCCCGTCTCGCGCGGCCAACGGCTGTCAGTCGGGCGACTCGAACTCGCCCGAGAGGGTCGTCGGTTCATTCGTTGCGCGAGGTAGGATCGGCCCCCTCATAATCGTTCGCTCCGGACTTTCGGATCTGCGAGCGTCGTTCGATGTCGCCTCGGCGCTCGTCGTCCCGACACGATTTAGGCGGCCCGCTCACAACTGGCGGGTAATGAGTACGCAGGCCGCGACGGCGGACCGGACAGTCGTGATCGGGCTGGAGGTCCACGTCCAGCTCGAGACCGACACGAAGATCTTCTGCGGCTGCTCGACGGAGCCCGCCGAGGACGAGGCGCCGAACACGCGCACCTGCCCGATCTGTCTCGGGCTGCCGGGCGCGCTCCCGGTCCTCAACGAGGGCGCGGTCGAGGCCGCGGTGAAGATCGGGAAGGCGATCGACGCCGACATCCCCGAGACCACCACGTTCCACCGGAAGAACTACTACTACCCCGACCTCCCGAAGAACTTCCAGCTCACCCAGTACGACGCGCCGATCTGCCAGTCGGGCGAGCTGGAGGTCCGCGTCGACGGCGACCCCCGCACGATCGGGATCACCCGCGCACACCTCGAGGAGGACCCCGGGAGCCTCCAGCACGCCGGCGGCTCGATCGAGTCGGCGACCCACACCCTCGTCAACTACAACCGCGCGGGCACGCCCCTCATGGAGATCGTCACGGAGCCGGACTTCCGCTCGCCGGCCGAGACGCGCGCGTTCCTCGCGAAGCTGGAGGAGGTCCTCGAATACCTCGGCGTCTTCGACCCCGGCCGCGACGGGAGCCTGCGGGTCGACGCCAACGTCTCGCTCGTCCCCGCCGAGCACGTCGCCGACGACGGGACGATCGACGGCGACGCGCTCGACGACGTGAACCGCGCCGAGGTGAAGAACATCTCCAGCCACAAGGGCGCGGAGCAGGCGCTCGCCTACGAGGTCACCCGTCAGGAGAACGTCCTGCGTCGCGGCCGCGAGATCGAACAGGAGACGCGTCACTGGGACGAGGACCGCGGCGTCACCGTCGGGATGCGGTCGAAGGAGGCGGAGAAGGACTACCGCTACTTCCGCGAGGGGGACCTCCCCGCCTTGGAAGTGGCCGACTGGAAAGAGCAGATCGCGATCCCGGAGCTGCCCGACGCCCGCCGCGAGCGCTTCCGCGAGGAGTACGGATTGGACCGTGAGGCGGCCTCGAAGCTCACCTCCACGAAGGCGGTCGCGGACTTCTTCGAGGACGTGGCGAGCGAGTTCGACCCCGACCTCGCGGCGACGTGGGTCGCCGACAACCTCCTCGGCGAGCTCAACTACCGCGAGATGGAGATAACCGACGTCGAGGGCCGGCTCGACGAGTTCACGCGCCTGATCGAGCTGGTCGCCGCCGACGAGTTGACCGTGAAGAACGCCGAGGAGATCGTCCTCCGCGAGATGCTCGACGAGGGCGACGACCCCGAGACGGTCATCGAGCGCGAGGCGCTCGGGAAGGCCGAGAGCGGCGAGGTCGAGGCCGCGGTCGAGGCCGCCATCGACGAGAACCCCGACGCCGTCGCCGACTACCACGACGGCGACGAGGGCGCGATCAACTTCCTCGTCGGCCAGGTGATGCAGGCGACCGGCGGCAGCGCCGACCCCGGACAGGTGAACGGGCTGCTCCGCGAGGAGCTGGACGGCTGAGACGGTCGAGCGTCGGGCGATTTCGGGAGCGGACGAATCGGATCGGCGGCGGAGATATGGTATTTAAATACTCGTGAGCGGCAGCGACGACCATTTATAAAGAACGACGCAGTTGGCGCGTGCCGACGAGCGCCCGCAGGGCGCGAGTCGCACGCGCGAGGGAGTCAGTCGCCGGAGCGGAGCGACGGCGACTGACGAGGCTGGGGAGGCGTGAGGTGCGGTGCTGTGCGGGCGGGGTGGGACTCAAAGGGGCAGCCGCGAGGGCGAAGGCGCGCGACGTAAGCACCGAGGGAGCGAGTGAAACGAGCGACTGAGGCGCGCAGCGAGCGCACCGAGCCCTCGCGGCTGGGGCTTTGGAGGTGTTCACCGTCGATCTCCGGTAAATTATTTATAAACGAGCGGCTGGGGCTTCGGAGGTGTTCGTCGCAGCGTCGTCGTTCGCTTATAAATGGCCGCAAGCGATGTCACTCGCCCGATCCGATTCACTTCCGTCAACGACCGGTCGTTTTTATTCCGGTCGCGCGACGTATCCCGCGTATGGCCCTCGCTTCCACCCTCCTGTCCGCCGTCCCGATCGCCCTGCTCCTCCTGCTCGCGTGGGCGATCCGGTATCGAGGGAAGGTCGGCCTGATCGCGGGCTACGACGGCGACCTGCCGCCCGAGCGCGAGGCGGAACTCGCCCGCGACGCGGCCCGGGTCCTCGTCGTCGCGGCGGCCGCGACGAGCCTCCTCATCGTCGACGCGTGGACCGGCTCGGTCCCCCGGCCCGACGTGCTGGTGACGGTCGCGATCGTCGTCGCAGTCACGTGGTTCCTTTACAAGTGGAACGTCCGCGAGCCGGCCGACGACTGAGCCGAGGCGTCGAAACCGTGCGATTGACGCCCGCCCGCCCGCTACCCCGTCCATGGACGTGACCGTCGAGGTCGTCGGGGAGGGCGCCGAGGAGTACAGCCTCGCCGCCGACGCGACGTACGACGACCTGATCCGCGCCGCGGGCTACCACCCGCAGGAGGCGTCGGCGCTGGTCGACGGCTCGCCGGTCCCGGGCGACCGCGTCGTCGACGCCGAGACGGTGCGGGTCCTGCGGCTGATCAAGGGCGGAACGGGCACGGGCGACTCGCCGTGACGGTCGACGGGAACCTCCCCGACCCGCCCGCGGACGTGACCGTCGAGCCCGCGACCCCCGACGACCGCCTCGACGTCCTCCGGATCCTCGACGCCGCGATGCTGGAGACCGACGCGGACGCGGTCGACGACCGGATCGCGGCCGGCGACGCCCTCGTCGCGCGCTCGGCGCGGACCGGCGGGGTCGTCGGCGCGCTGGTCGCCGTGCGTCCCGCCCCCGACCGCCTCCGCGTCGACGCTGTCGCGGTCAGGCGCGCGCGGCGCGGCCGGGGCATCGGCTCCGCGCTCGTCGCCGCGGCCGTGCGGCGCGCCGCGCGCGACCCCGCCGTCGCGGCCGTCACCGCGACGTTCGACGCCGACCTGCGGGCGTTCTACGAGGACCTCGGGTTCGCGGTCCGGCCGGCGGGGGCAGCGGACGACGCCGCGGACGGCGGGGCGGACGACGCCGGTGACGGGCGCGCGGTCGCCCCCGCCGACGGGAGCCCGGAGCGCCTCGAAGGACGGGTGTCGGTGCCCGGTCGCGAGCCGCCGTGAACCGGGCGCAAGCGGCGCGTCCGACTCGCGGCTGACTGAGCTTTTTCAGTGTGGTACGTGTACGCATGTCTCCCCACAGATGATGCCCTCAGCGTCCGGCTCGCTCGACCCCGGCAGCATCGACGTCGAGGCGGTGGACTCGATCGACGGTCCCCCGCCCCGATCGACCGCGTCCGCAGACGACCGCTCGAACGCCGACGATCGGCCCGCCGCGGACCGACGCGTCCGTGACGACGTCCCCCCGGCCGAGCGCGACCTCCCGGAGGAACGCGTCCGGCTGCTCGCGGACGAAGTCGCATCGCTCGAGGCGGAGGTGGCGGCGCTCGAAGCGGAAGTCGAGTCGAAGGAGCGGCAGCGCCAACAGGTGATCGACAACTACGAGTCGATCGTTGCGGCTCAGCGGACGTCCGACCGCTCGTCGGAGCCGACCCCCGACGCGTCGGCGTCGACCGGCAGATGGCGACCCTTCGCCGCGCTCGCGTCTCGCGTCGGGCGGGTCGCGGCGTGGCTCCGGGGACGGCGCGAGTAGGCGTCCGACGCCCGCATCTCGCGGACCGACCCGCGCCGAGCGGTCGACGCGCGCATTCGACGTTCATTTCCCGGTCGCCCCCGTCGTTGCGGGTATGAGCGCGAATTCGCCCGCGATCTCGGCGGTCCCCTCCCGGACCGCGGTGATCGAGGCATGAGCGGGAAGGACGACTACTACAACCGGTCCAAACAGCAGGGGTACCGCGCCCGGTCCGCCTACAAGCTGAAACAGATAGCCGAGGAGGCGGACCTGCTCGCCCCCGGCGACACCGTCGTCGACCTCGGTGCCGCCCCCGGCGGGTGGCTCCAGGTCGCCGCCGAGGAGGTGGGAGAGAGCGGCACCGTCGTCGGCGTCGACCTCCAGCGCATCGACGAGCTCGACGAGCACGACGTCGAGACCATTCGCGGCGACATGACCGAGGAGCGCACCCGCCACTACCTGCGCGAGGCGGTCGGCGAGGGGGGCGCGGACGCGGTCCTTTCGGACATGGCGCCGAACATGACCGGCGAGTACAACCTCGACCACGCCCGGTCGGTCCACCTCGCGCGGCAGGCGCTCGACGCCGCCGACGAGCTGCTCGCGCCCGGCGGCGACTTCGTCGTGAAGGTGTTCCAGGGCGAGGACCTCGACGCCTTCCGCGACGACGTGGCGGACTCCTTCCAGTACGTCCGGACCGTCTCGCCGCCGGCCTCGCGGGACGCCTCCTCGGAGGTGTACCTCGTCGCGAAGGGGTACACGACCTCGCCGGTCGCCGAGGGCGACCGCGTCGAGGTGACGATCGAGGAGGAGGGCGACGAGGGCGACGGTATCGCCTACGTCGAGGGGTACACGCTGTTCGTCGACGGCGACGTCGGCGAGACCCTCGCGGTCGAGGTCACCGACGTCAAGCCGCGGTTCGGGTTCGCGGAACCGGTCGACGAGGGCGGGCCGACAGCGTCGAACTGAGCCGCCGCGGTCGGGCGACCGCGGCGCCGACCGGGATCCGGGAGCGCCGCTATCACCCGGGATAATTCGACTCTGATTCTTATATACCCCCGTGGGCGAGTGGCGACAAATGAACGGCGACGACGCGAGCGACGGGTCCGGTCTGGGCCCCGCCGACGCGGACGGCTCGGCGGCAGCGACGGATAGGGACCGTTCGGCGGCATCGACGGACGCGGACGCGACCACCGACGGCGGGGTCGCGTCCGGCGAGAGGGCGGCCGCCTCCGGCGCCGCCGCGGGCGACGACGTTCCGGTCTCGGCGTTCCGCGAGGCCGCGGAGCGGCTCGCCGACGGCGACCTCGGGGCGCGGTTCCCGACCGAGGACGCGGACGGTGAGGCGGCGGCGCTCGCGGCGACGCTCAACGAGTTCGTCGACGGGGTCGCCGAGACGGTGTCCGCCGTCGACGGCTTCGGCGACGAGGTGGCGGGCGCGACCGAGCACGTCCGGTCGAACGTCGACCGGGCGAAGGCGCAGAGCGACGAGGTGTACGCCGCGGTCGACGACATCGAGGCGGCCGCGACCCGCCAGCGCGACGACATCGCGGCCGCGACGAGCGAGCTCCAGACCGTCTCGGCCGCCACCGAGGAGGTCGCGGCCTCCGCGGACGAGGTGGCCGAGACCGCGGCCGGCGTCGCCGAGCGGACCGCCGAGGGGACCGACGCCGCGACCGCCGCCATCGAGGAGCTTCGCGTCGTTGACGAGCGGACGGAGGAGGCCCTCGACCGCGTCGAGACGCTGGAGTCGGAGGTCGCGGCGATCGAGGACGTCACCGACCTGATCCAGGACCTGTCTCTTATACACATCTCTGATGGCGCGAGG
>NZ_AOJF01000031.1:0-148815 GCF_000337395.1 Halorubrum distributum JCM 13561 | reverse complement strand
GAGATCGAGTCGTCGATCCGGTCGGTGCGCGCGGAGACGGACGCGACCGTCGACGAGATGGCCGAGATGCGCGAGCGCGCCGACGAGGGGATAACCACCGCGGAGGCGGCGCTGGAGGCGTTCACCGACCTCGCCGCCGACGTCGAGGAGACGACGAGCGGCGTCGAGGAGATCCGCGACGCCACCGACGACCAGGCGACCTCGATCGAGGCGGTGGTCGACGCGGTCGAGTCGGTCGGCGACCTCGCCGAGGAGACGGCCGCGGACGCGGGCGACGCCACCGCCGTCGCGCACGCCCAGAAGACCTCGCTGGCGGAGGTGGCCGCCGGGGCCTCGACGCTCTCCGACCGGACCGGCACCCTGGACGACGCGCTCGACGCCTACGACGCGGACGGCGCCGCGGCCGACGACGCGGTCGTCCTCGACTTCTGGCACGCGTTCGGCGGGCGCAAGGCGCGGCTCCTCGACGAGTTCGCGGCCGAGTTCGCGGCCGAGACCGACGGGGTCGCGGTCCGGCCCTCCTCGAAGGGGAGCTACCGCGGCGTGTTCGAGGCGACGCTCGCGGCGGCGGACAGGGGTGACCCGCCCGCGATCGCCCACCTCTACGAGATCGGCACCCAGCGCGCGCTCGACAGCGGGGCGTTCACGCCGGTCGAGCGCCTCCTCGACGCCGATTCGGGTGGTGTCGCCGGCACTGACGCCGCGGCCGGCCCGGTCGCCGGCTTCTCGCCCGACGACCTGCTCGACCCGGTCGCCAACTACTACCGGACCGACGGGGTGCTCCACTCGATGCCGTTCAACGCGTCGACGCCCGTGCTGTACTACGACCGCGCGGCGTTCGAGCGCGCCGGGCTGGACCCCGACGACCCGCCGGAGACGTTCGACGAGGTCCGCCGCTGCGCCGAGCGGCTGGTCGAGCGCGGCGCGACCGAGACGGGGATCACGTTCGCGACGTACTCGTGGTTCGTCGAGCAGTGGTTCGCCGAGGCCGGCGAGCCGCTCGTCGACGCCGACAACGGGCGGGGCGGCACGCCGACCGAGAGCCGGTTCGACGGGCCGGTCGGCGAGCGGGTCTACCGCTGGATCGCCGACATGGCGGCCGACGGCCTCTACCACGACCCCGGTATCGAGGCTCGCGGGCAGGCCCGCGAGGCGTTCCACGAGGGGCGCGCCGGGATGCTTATCGGCTCCACCTCCTCGATGGTCGGCGTGCGCGAGGGCGCCTCCTTCCCGGTCGGCGTCGGCTACTTCCCGGTCCCCGACGAGCGGCACGGCGTCGTCGTCGGCGGCGGGTCGCTGTGGGTCGCGGACGGCGCGTCGCCCGCCGAGCAGCGCGCCGCCGCGGCGTTCCTCGGTTGGCTCGCGGCGCCGGAGCGGCAGGCGCGCTGGCACCGCGAGACCGGCTACTTCCCGGTCCACGAGGGGGCGGTCGACCGGCTCGACCGCGACGGGTGGTTCGACGAGAACCCCGGCTACCGCACCGCGATAAACCAGCTGCTCGACGCCGAGGACGCCGTCGCCACGACCGGCGCCCGGATCGGCCCGTTCGACACGGTCCGGACGCTCGTCGCCGAGGCGTCCGTCGACGCCCGCGAACACGGGGTCGAGTCCGCGGTCGAACGGCTCGCCGACAGCACCGCCCTGCAGCTCGAACGGTACGCCGAGGAGCGCGCCGACGGGTCGTAACCTCGACTATCGGTTCCCTGTCGGGGGCAGAGCCGCTCAGCGCTCCCGACGCGCCCACTCGCGCAGCGTGAACCGGTCGTACGGCGTCTCCGCCGCGATCTCCCACTCCCCTTCGTCCCACTCGGGGTAGCGCGTGTCGCCCTCGTAGGCGCCGTCGACGTGACTGAGGGCCATCGCGTCGAGGTGCGGTTGGAACAGGTCGTAGATCGCCCCGCCGCCGAGGACGTAGACGCGGTCGTCGGTCCCTCCGGCGGTGTCGCCCCCGCCGGCGCCCGCCGACTCCTCGGGTATCGGGTCCGCCTCGGCGGCGACTCGGTCCGCCTCGGCGGCGGCCCGGTCCGCGTCGGCGGCCGTCCCGACGAGGTCGCGGGCCAACTCGAGCGCCTCCTCGACGCCGCTCGCGACGACCGCGGTCGGGGCGTCCACCGCCTCGACGCTCCGGCTCACGACGATCTGCCGGCTCCCCGGGAGGTCGTCGCGCATCGAGTCGAAGGTTCGGCGACCGAGGATTACCGGCGAGCCCGCGACGCGCTCGCGATACTGCCGCACGTCCGCCTCGATGTGGGGCCACGGCACCTCGCCGTCCCTCCCGATCACCCGGTTCTCCGCGAGCGCGGCGACGCTGACGAGTCTCACGGGTCGGATACGGGACGGACGGGCAAAAGCGACGCGTCGAGTCGGGGGTCGAGGCCGGACGGGCGAGCGGACACGGCCGCCGGGACCCGACGGGAGGCCTCAGCCGTCGAGGCCGAGCAGGTCGAACGGGTAGCCGTTGTCCAGTTCGTCGGCGCGCTCGTAGACGACGCGGGCGGCCGCCACGTCCTGGATCGCGAGCCCGGTCGAGTCGAAGACGCTGACGCCGCGCACGCCCTCTGCGTCCGCCGCCGTGCCGGGCGTGCCGGGGCGACCCGCGCGGCGGCCGACGACGATCTCGCCGATCTCGCCGTAGATGTCGTCGTCGGTGAGCGTCCCCGCGGCGTAGGGGACGTTGATCTCGCCGGAGTGGGTGCACTGCTCGTGGTCGTCGATGACGACGGTGGCGTCCGAGAGGAGGTCGTCCGCGAGCTCGTGTTTGCCCTCGGCGTCCGCGCCCATCGCGTTGATATGGGTGTGCTCGCCCACGTCCTCGGGGCCGACGATCGGGGTCTCGACGGGGGTCACCGTCGAGAGCACGTCGCAGTGGCCGGCCTCGGCGACCGAGCCCGCGCGCACGTCGAACCGGCCCTCGAAGGCGTCGACGAAGTCGGCGACGCGCTCCTCGTCGAGGTCGCTGATCACGACCTCCTCGATGTCGCGGACCGCCGCGATCGCCTCAAGTTGGGTGTACGACTGGACGCCGGCGCCGACGATCCCCAGGCTCGTCGCGTCGGGGACGGCGAGGTGGTCGGTCGCGACCGCGGCGGCCGCGCCGGTGCGTTTCATCGTCAGCGTCGTGCCGTCGAGGACCGCCAGCGGGAACGCCGTCTCGGGGTCGGAGTAGATCATCGTCCCCATCACGGTCGGGAGGTCGTGGTCGGCGGGGTTGTCGGTGTGGACGTTCACCCACTTGATCCCGGCGGCGTCCCATCCGTCGCCGGTCTCGGTCTCCTCGGCGACGTCCTCCTCGCGCACGTCGAGGTAGGCGGGCATCGACCGGAAGTCGCCGTTGTACTCGGGGAGGTCGATGTACGACTTCGCCGGCATCTTGGCGTCGCCGCGCTCGTAGGCCGTGAACGCGCCGCGTACCGCGTCGATCACGCGGTCCATCTCGGCGTTCTCGTCGACGTCGTCCGCGTTGAGGAGCAGCGTCTGCATGTCGCAGAATTTGCCGGTCGTCACTTAGTCTCTTCCGAACTCGCGTCGGGGTCCCCCGAGCGCACACCGCGGCCCTCCGAACGGGCGTCGCCTCCGTCGGAGCGCGCGTCGCCCTCGGCGACCACGATCGCCCGGAGATCGTTGACGTTCGTCCCGGTCGGCCCGGTCCGGAGCAGCGCGCCCGCCTCGTCGAGAAGCGGGTACGCGTCGTTCGCGTCGAGCGCCGTCGCGGCCGCCTCGCGGTCCAGCGGACGCTCGGCGCCGCCGCCCCCGTCGGCGTCGTCCCCCACGAGGCGGTCGTCGACCAGCGCGCCCGCGGCGTCGCTGGCGCCGTCGATCCCGTCGGTGTCGACGCTCGCGACGGCAACGCCTTCCCCGCCGTCGCCCGCCGCGTCGAGCTCGACCGCGGCCGACAGCGCGAACTCCTGATTCGGGCCGCCCTCTCCGGGGTCCTCTCCGAGCGTCACCGTCACCTCGCCGGCCGAGAGGAGGACTGCGGGCGGCTCGGCCGGCTCGCCGCTCGCGCGGCACTCCTCGGCGACCGCCGCGTGCGTCTTCGCGGCCTCCAGCGCCTCGCCGCGGCCCCGCGAGGAGAGCACCAGCGGCTCGTACCCTCGCTCCGCGGCGACCTCGCGGGCGGCGTCGAGGGCCGTGCGCGCGCTCGCGACGACCCGAAAGTCGACGCCGTCGCCGTCGAACGGTGGATCGCCCGGTCCCGGGGTCTCCGCAAGTTCGCCCGCGGCGCCGCGTTCGAGCCGGTCGACCACGGCGGCCGGGGCGTCGACCGCGTACCGGTCGAGGACGCCGAGCGCGTCCGCGTAGGTCGTCGGGTCGGGCGAGACGGGGCCGCTCGCGATCACGGCCGGGTCGTCGCCGGTCACGTCGCTTACCGCGAGGCCGAGGACGTCGGCGGGGCCGGCCGCCCGCGCGAGCCGTCCGCCCTTCACCGCCGAGCAGTGTTTCCGGACCGCGTTGATCTCCGCGATGGTCGCGCCGCTCGCCAGCAGCGCGTCGGTCGTCTCGCGGAGGTCACCGAGCCCGATTCCCTCGGCGGGTGCGGCCAAGAGCGCGCTGCCGCCGCCGGTGAGCAGGGCGAGGACGAGGTCGGACTCGCCGGCGTCGGCCGCGACCTCGCGCACCTGCTTGGCGCTCTCGACGCCCGCCTCGCTCGGCGTCGGGTGGTCGCCGGGCAGGACCGCGACTCGATCGGTCTCGACGGGGTCGTCCGTGACGACCGCGCCGCCGTCGACCCGGTCGCCGAGGAGTCGCTCGACCGCGGCCGCGAAGTGGCCAGCCGCGTTGCCGGCGCCGACGACGAGGGCGCGGTCGTACGTCGCGAGGTCGCGGGTCGTCGAGGTGCCGTCGACGGCGGTGACCGTCAGGACGCCGTCGTCGAGGGACAGCGCGTCCGCGACCACTCGCTCCGGGTGCGCGGCCTCGATCCCCGCGGTGACGCAGTCGAGCGCGAGTTCGCGGGCCGGGTCGCTCGCGTGTCGCTCGCGGTCGGCGACGGTCACGGTCGGGCCGTCGGACTGATCGGGCATTGGTTCGGTCGCCTCGGTCTGGATGCGCGCCGGCGGCTCAAGAGCGTTCTGCCATTATAAATAGTTGCTACTAGACTGGCGGACGACAGTGCCAAAGCCCCAGTCGCGAGGACGGCGCACACTCGTTGCGCTCCTCGCTCGTTCGCTCCGGTGCTTACGTCGTCTGCGCCGTCCTCGCGACTGCCCCTTTGAGTCCCACCCGACCGCGACCGCACAGCACCTCTCACCTCCCCAACCTCGTCGGCCGGTCTCCGCTTCGCTCCGACCGGCCGACTCCCTCGCGCGTGCTGCTCGGCCGCGAGGCGGCCTCACAGGCACGCGCCACCGCTCTCCATTTATAAGAGCCGCCGCTCCCGCTCGTGGACATTTATAAGTTCGAAAAGCGGTGTGCGGAACGGCCGCAGCGGCGCGTCGACCGCTTTAGAGGATGACGCCGCGCGTCTGGAGCACGTAGTAGGCGGCGAGCAGCGCCGCGATGACGTACTGCCCGAGCGCGACCTCGTCGTACTCGCCGACCGCGACCTTGATCAGCGGGTAGGCGACGATGCCCGCCGCGAGCCCGTCGGCGATGGAGTACGCGAACGGCATCACGGTGACCGTGAGCCCCGCGGAGACGGCCCACGCCGGGTCCGACCAGTCGACCTCGACGAGCCCCTGGAGCATCATCACGCCGACGACGATCAGCGCGATGAACGAGGCGTACGCCGGGATGGCGGCGACGACGGGGATCACCGCGAGCGACGCGAGGAAGAGGAGCGCGACGACGAGGGCGGTGAGGCCGGTGCGGCCGCCCTCCTCGACGCCGGTCGACGACTCGATGTACGTCGTCACCGTGGAGGTACCCAGCACCGCGCCCGCGGTCGTCCCCACCGCGTCGGCCATCAGCGGCTTGTCCATGTCGGGGAGGTCGCCGTCCTCGTCGAGGAAGTCACCGAACTGCGAGACGCCGATGAGCGTCCCGGCGGTGTCGAAGAAGTCGACGAAGAAGAACGTGAACACGACGAGGACGAACGTGAGCGGGTCGATACTCCCGAGGCCGTCGACGAACGCCCCCGCCAGCGGCGTGATGTCGTACTGCGGCGCCGGGAGCGATCCCCGAGCCGCCGTGACCGTGCCGCGGTCGAAGACGCCGGCGAAGGTGAGCCCCCAGCCGACGAGGGAGGTCGTCACGATGCCGAGCACGATAGAGCCCGTGATCCCGCGCGCCCAGAGGCCGAAGGTGAACGCGACCCCGAGCAGCCCTAAGATCGCCCACGGGTTCCCGAAGATCCCGCCGAGCGTGACGAGCGTCGCCTCGTCGGGGACGACGAGTTGGAGCTCCTGAAAGCCGATGAACAGAAGGAACAGCCCGATACCGGCGCCGACCGAGCGCTTCACCGGCTCGGGGAACAGCCGGATGACGTACTCTCGCGCGCCGACCGCGGTCAGGAGCATGAACAGGATCCCCTCGACGAAGACGGCGGCGAGGGCCGTCTGCCACGGGACGCCGAGCCCCAACACGACGGTGTACGCGAAGAAGGCGTTGAGCCCGAGCCCGGGCGCGAGTCCGAACGGCCGGTTCGCGTACAGCGCCATCACGACCGTCGCGATCGCCGCCGAGAGGATCGTCGCGATGGCGATCATCTGGAACACCTCGCCCTGCCCGTACCCCTCGATCTGGATCGCCTCCGAGAGGATGGCGGGGTTCACGACGATGATGTACGACATCGCGAGGAACGTCGTGAGCCCGGCGACCAGTTCGGTGCGGACGTCCGACCCGTGCGACTCCACGTCGAACCGCGCGGCCAGCGTGTCTGAAAGCCCCATTGAACGGGTGAGTGTTCCCCGGGATCGGATGATAAGCCTTGCTGAACGCCTCGCTTAGTTATCCACGAATGTGGATCAAAAAGAAGTTCTATTCTGTCTATGCGCGAATAGTATGCGTGAACGTGGCTACTCGAACGTCGTCAACGCCCCGACCGGCGCGTCGGTGATCGCTCGCGCGCGGTCCATCCCCTCGTCGCCGACCGCGATGAGCGCGAACACGCCGGTGACGTCGGCGTCGCCCTGGAGCGCGATGTCGAGGAGGAGCTCCTGGGTCTCGCCCGAGCGGATCAGGTCGTCGACGACGAGGACGGTGTCGCCGGCGTCGATCGCGCTCGCGGGGAGGTAGTAAGTGAGCTCGATGCCGGAGGCGAGCCGCTGGCGCGACTCGATGAACTCCTCGACCGCGGTTTCCTTCGACTTCTTGGCGTACGCCAGGCGCGCGTCGAAGAAGGAGGCCATCGCCGCGCCGAGCGTGATCCCGTCGGTCGCGGCCGTCAGGACCACGTCCGGCGACTCGAACTCGAACGTCTCCGCGGCGACGGGCGCCACGAGGTCGAGGAACGACTGGTCGAAGACGACCCCGGAGTTGTCGACGTACCCCTCGTCGTCGAACTCGACGCGGGCGACCAGCTCGTCGGCGAGCGCCTCGCGGCCGACCGACTCGACGACCTCGCTCGCGCGGTCGGTGCCGGGCAGCACGTGGCCGTTCACGTACCGGTTCAGGTCGCCAGCGGGCAGCCCGGTCACCGCGGACAGCTCCTCGTACGTTCGCGTCTCCTTCAGCATCCGCAACACGGCGACCGCCTGTAGCTGGAGGGCCGCCTTCTCTGCGCGGTTCATACGGATGATCGCGATCGCACAACTATGAATACGTCGAAGTCGATCGTGGCACCGATACCCACGAGCGTGCGTCTCGGCGGGCCGGGGCCGGTGCGAGCTCGACCCCCCTCACGCCTCGGGCGCGTCGAAGAAGACGGCGGGCTCGTCGATCGCGATCTCGACGTGGTCGCGGTCGTCGAGGGGGCGCAGCCGGACGGTGAGCGCCCCCGCCGCCTCGGCGGCCGCGCGCAGCGAGGCGAGGTCCTCGTTCGTGAGGTACGCGGGCACGCACAGCGCCACCTGCGCCGCCTCGTCGGTCGCGACCACCAGCCGGTACGCGACCCCGTCGGCGGCGCCCGCGTACACGTCGACGCCGTCGACCGCGGCGTCGTCGACCGCCTCGAGCGCCGCGTCGAACTCCGATCCGGGCAACAGCACGTCGATCCGGGCGGCGTCCGCGACCGGGTTCACCTGCCCGGGGTGCCCGGCGATCGCGGTCCAGCCGCGCTCTCGGTACGCCGCCGCCGTCGACTCCGCGTCCTCCTCGACCGCGTCCCACCGCGGTCCGGGATCGGGTGCGTCCATACCGCTCGCCTACCGCCGGCCCCCCTACATAGGCGTCGGTTTCCGCTCGCCCCGGGTCCGCCTGTGCCGGGCGCTCACACCGCCGATTCGGCACCCCTACTGTCAGCGGATCGCCAGCAACCGCCCCCGAAAGGAGCGGCCTCTGCCGGTAGGTTCATAACGCTCTATGGTATGGTATCGCCTATGCCTACTGACAACGACGATCACGTCGACAGGCGGACGGTGCTCAAGTACGCGGGAACGGCCGGTGCGGTCGGTCTCGCGGGCTGTTCCGGCAACGGCGGCGACGGCGGTGACGGCTCCGACGGGTCGGACGGCTCCGATGGGTCGGACGGCTCCGACGGGTCGGACGGCTCCGACGGGGGCGACGACGCCTTCGAAGTCGGCGTCACCATGGGTCAGATGGACTCCGGGCTCGACCCGCAGGACCACGCCGAGACGAACACCGAGATCATCGTCGGGCAGCTGTACGAGGGCCTGCTCGACCGCGACAAGGAGGGCGGCATCATCGCCGGCCTCGCGAACGAGTGGGAGCGCACCGACGACGGCAGCGTCCGCTTCATGCTGCGCGACGGGCTCACCTTCCACAACGGCGACGATGTCACGCCGGAGGACGTCCGGTACAGCATCCGCCGGATCGTCTTCGAGGACGTCGGGATCGTCAGCCCGCAGTCCAACGACCTCGGCTCGGTCTCGGAGGTCACGACCGGCGACGGGCAGGTGACGGTCTCCTTCGAGGGGTACAACCCGATCGCCTTCCAGCTGTTCGCGACGAACGGCCCGGTCATGCAGCAGTCGTGGGTCGAGGAGAACGGCGGCGACTACATCAACCGGAACGCCAACGGGACGGGGCCGTTCCAACTCTCCGAGTACGACTCGGGCAACGAGGTGCTGTACGAGCCGTTCGAGGACTACTGGGACGGCGCCCCCGAGGTCGACGAGCTCCGGATGAGCGCCTCCAGCGAGTCGAGCACGCGGGTCAACCAGCTGCTCGCCGAGGAGACGGACATCGTGACGAACGTCCCGCCGAACGAGGTCTCCCGCGTCGAGGGGTCCGACGTCGCGTCGATCAACTCCGTGGCGAGCGCGCGGATCATCTTCCTCCAGATGCGCTACGACGTGGAGCCGTTCTCCAGCCAGCAGTTCCGGCAGGCGATGAACCACGCGGTCGACGTCGAGAGCATCATCGAGAGCGTCCTCAACGGGTTCGGCAACATCACCGCACAGCCGACCCTCGACGGCCACGTCGGCCACAACCCCGACATCGACCCGTACCCGTACGACCCCGAGGAGGCCGAGCGCCTCGTCGAGGAGTCCGGCCACGCGGGCGTCGAGATCACCCTGGAGACGCCGATCGGGCGCTACCTCCGCGACGTCGAGATCGCGCAGGCGGCGGCCAACCAGATCGACTCGCTGTCGAACGTCTCCTGTGAGGTCGAGCAGCGCGAGTTCTCCTCGCTCGTTCAGGACGTCACCGCGCCGAACATCGAGGACCGCCCGCACTTCAACCTCCTCGGCTGGGGGAACGCCGAGTTCGACGGCAGCCAGACGCTGACGCCGCTGCTCTCGTCGAGCGGCGCGCTCACCGTGCTGGAGAACGACGAGCTCGACGGGCTGCTCACGGACGCCGAGGCGACCGAGGACCCCGACGAGCGCGTCGACATCCTCCAGGAGGCGAACCAGCTCGCCCACGACCTCGCGCCGTGGGTGTTCATGCACCAGCAGTTCAGCGTCTACGGCGTCTCGGACGACATCTCCTGGGAGCCGCGGGCCGACGAGTTCATCGACCCGGACACGGCGACCCAGCAGTAACGCCGTCTCGACCCGCTCACATCGTTATTAATGTCACTCGGAAGATTCGCAGTCAAAAGAAGCCTCCAGGGGATCGGCGTCGTCTGGGGCGTCGTCACGGTCGTGTTCGCGCTCCGGTTCGTCACGCCCGGTAGCCCGATCAACGCGGTCGCGCCGCTCGACGCCTCCCAGGAGACGCGACAGGCGATCGCCGCCGAGCTGGGGCTCGACCAGCCGCTGTACGTCCAGTACCTCCAGTACATCTTCGACCTGCTGCGCGGCGATATGGGGTTCTCGTACATCAAGGGGCAGGACGTCGTGACGCTCGTGTTCGGCCGCCTCCCCGCGACGATCGAACTGGCCGTCGCCGCCAGCGTCGTCGCCATCATCCTCGCGATCCCGCTGGGCGTGATCAGCGCGACCCGGCGCAACGAGCCGGTCGACTACGGCGCGACGCTGCTGTCGCTCGGCGGCATCTCCACGCCGAACTTCTGGCTCGGGATCATGCTCATCCTGGTCTTCGCCGTGGAGTTCAACATCTTCAACACCAGCGGCCGCGGGGTCGACGTCGGCGACGTCGCGCTCTCGCTCGTCGGACCGGAGCCGGTGCTCGGAACGCTGCTGACGTGGCTCGCGTACATCACGCTGCCGGCGATCGCCTTGGGCACCTACTTCATGGCGCTCATCACTCGGCTGACGCGGTCGGGGATGCTGGACGAACTCAGCAAGGGCTACGTCCAGGCCGCGCGGGCCAAGGGGCTCCCGCAGACCCTGATCCGGTACAAACACGCGCTCCGGAACACGCTCATCCCGGTGATCACCGTCCTCGGTCTCCAGCTCGGGACGCTGATCGGCGGCGCCGTGATCACCGAGGCGGTGTTCTCGTGGCCGGGGCTCGGATCGCTCGTCATCGACAGCATCAACGACCGGGACTGGCCGACGCTTCAGGGCAGCCTCATCGTCATCGGGACGTCCTTCGTCTTCGTCAACATCCTCGTCGACGTGGTGTACGCCTACCTCGACCCCGAGGTGGTGAACGACTAACATGGTCTCTTCACGTGTCATTCGAAATCTCAAGAAGGAGTTCAGACAGAGCGGGCTCGCGAAGCTCGGGCTGGCGCTGGTGGTGGTCATCGTGCTGACCGCCGTGTTCGCCCCCTTCATCGCGCCCCACAACCCCACCGACCAGCAGCTCAACCAGAGCGAGCTCCCGCCGATCGGCTTCTCTGAGACGACGGAGCGGACTTCATCGCAGATGGTCGACGGCGAGATACAGACGGTCACCGAGGAGGTCGAGATCACCGCCGAGCCCGACCACGTGTTCGGCACCGACGGGCTCGGCCGCGACATGTTCTCGCGGGTGGTGTACGGCGCTCGCACGTCGCTCGTCGTCGGCGTGCTCGGCACGCTGCTGGCGGCGTCGATCGGCGTGCCGGTCGGCTTGCTCGCCGGCTACCACCGCGGCCGCGTCGACGACGCGCTGATGCGGATCGCGGACGTGAGCCTCGCGTTCCCCTCGCTCGTGCTGGCGGTCGCGCTGATCGGGCTGTGGGGGCGGGCGGCGGTGGACATCCCCGACCCGTTCGTCGTCGCCGGCCTCGCGCCGGAGATGCCGGAGAGCTTCGTGTTGCCGATAACGGTGGTGATCGTTGTCGGCCTCGTCAACTGGGTGTGGTTCGCCCGGGTCGCCCGCGGGGAGGCGCTCTCGCTGCGCGGCCAGGAGTACGTGAAGGCGTCGCGCGCGCTGGGCGCCGACGACAACACGATCATCCTCCGTCACATCCTCCCGAACGCGATCACGCCGATCATCGTCCTCGGGACGGTGCAGGTGGCGGCGATCATCCTCCTGGAGAGCTCGCTGTCGTTCCTCGGCTTCTCCGGGACGACGCTGTCGTGGGGCTTCGACATCGCGCAGGGGCGCGACTACGTCTCCTCCGGTCAGTGGTGGATCGCCTCCATTCCCGGGCTCGCGATCATGCTGTCGGTGATCGGGATCAACCTCCTCGGCGACTGGCTGCGTGACGCCTTGGACCCCGGTATCGAGGGCGAAGGGGGTGCCGCATGAGCGACGCCTTCGAGACCGGCGACGCGACTCCGACCGGGACGCCCGGGCCGGACGACGTCCTGTCGGTCCGCGACCTCTCGACCCGGTTCTTCACCGAGGAGGGGCAGATCAACGCGGTGGAGTCGGTGTCGTTCGACCTCCGGGAAGACGAGATCCTCGGCGTCGTCGGCGAGTCCGGCTCCGGCAAGTCGGTGACCGCGCTGTCGCTCGTCGACCTCGTCGAGACGCCCGGCCGCGTCACCGCCGGCGAGGTGTGGTACCGCGACCCCGACCTCGCCGAGGAGTTCCTCGGGAACGACGCCGTGCGGGTCGACGGCGACCACGTCGACCTCCGGACCGTGCCGCCGCGCGTCCGGCGCTCGCTGCGCGGCCCCTCGTTCAGCGTCATCTTCCAGGACCCGATGAGCAGCTTCAACCCCTCTATCACGGTCGGCGAGCAGATCGCCGAGGCGGTCGAGGTGCAGCGCCGGGCGCGGGCGAACCCGCGCTCGACGCGCTCGCGGACGCAGGGGTACGGGCTCGGCAAGTACCTGCTCGACGGGCTCGTCCCCGGCCGCGACTACACGAGCGAGGAGAGCATGGAGCGCGCGGTCGACCTGCTCGGGCAGGTCGGGATCCCCGACCCCGAGGAGCGCGTCGACGAGTACCCCGGCCAGTTCTCCGGCGGGATGCTCCAGCGCGCGATGATCGCGCAGGCGCTCGCCGGCGAGCCGGACGTGCTGATCGCCGACGAGCCGACGACCGCGCTCGACGTGACGATCCAGGCGCAGATCCTGAACCTGCTGAAGGAGATCCAGGCCGACCGCGGGATGAGCATCGTGCTCATCACCCACGACCTGGGCGTCATCGCCGAGATGTGCGACCGCGTCTGCGTCATGTACGCCGGCGAGGTCGTCGAGCGCGGCACGCTCGACTCGGTGTTCGAGGACACGGTCCACCCGTACACGCAGGGGCTGCTCGGATCCATCCCCGACGTCGACGACCCGCGGGCGCGGCTCGAACCGATCACGGGCAACGTCCCGAGCCTGATCGACGCCGAGATGGACGACCGGTGTTACTTCGCGGACCGGTGCCCGAAGGCGATGGAGTCGTGCCTCGAGAAGCCCGCCGAGCTGACGGTCGACGCCGACGCCGACCACGGCGCCAAGTGCGTCCTCGCGGACCGCGAGCACGACCCGGCGGACGCGCTCCCGGACGACTACTTCGGCGGGGGCGGCGAGGCAGCCGACCCCGACGACGGGGCCGCGGCCGCGACCGACGGGGGTGACGACGAATGAGCGACCCGCTGCTCTCCGTCGAGGGGCTGAAGAAGTACTACGCGGACGACCCGTCGCTCGTCGACCGCCTGCTCGGGCAGGAGTCGGAGAGCGTGAAGGCGGTCGACGGCGTCTCCTTCGACGTCCGCGAGGGCGAGACGCTCGGGCTCGTCGGCGAGTCCGGCTGCGGGAAGTCGACGACCGGCGAGACGGTGCTGCGGCTGCGCGAGCCCACCGCGGGCGAGATCACCTTCGACGGGACGGACGTCCGGGCGATGACCGACCGGGACCTGAACCAGTTCCGGAAGCGCGCGCAGATCGTGTTCCAGGACCCGTTCTCCAGTCTCGACCCGCGGATGACCACCGGCGACATCGTCACGGAGGGGCTCCGGATCCACGACATCGCCGACAAGGGACAGCGCCGCGAGACGGCCCGGGACCTGCTCGAACGCGTCGGGCTCTCCGCCGACCAGATCGACCGGTACCCCCACGAGTTCTCCGGGGGTCAGCGCCAGCGGATCGGGATCGCCCGAGCCCTCGCCTTGGACCCAGACTTCGTCGTCCTCGACGAGCCGGTGAGCGCGCTCGACGTGAGCGTCCAGGCGCAGATCCTGAACCTGCTCGAAGACCTCCAGGACGACTTCGGGCTCACGTTCCTCTTCATCGCGCACAACCTCGGCGTGGTCCGGCACGTCTGCGACCGCGTCGCGGTCATGTACCTCGGGGAGATCGTCGAGATCGGCCCGGTCGAGGAGATCTTCGACGACCCCGCGCACCCGTACACCAAGGCGCTGCTGTCGAGCGTCCCGCGGGCGAGCACGGAGGCGCGCGACGAGGAGTTCGAGACGCTCCACGGCGACGTGCCCTCGCCGCGGAACCCGCCGGCGGGCTGTCGGTTCCACACGCGCTGTCCGGAGGCGCGCGCGGCCTGCCGGGAGTCGGCCCCGCCGGGATACGACGTCGGCGACGGCCGGACCGCCGCCTGCTTCCGGACCGACGACGACCACGCGTACTGGGACAGCGAGCCGATCGGCGAGAACGCGGCGAGCGAGGAAGCGACCGACGCCGGCGAACCGGCGGACGACTGAGCGTTCTCGCGGACGACCGAGCGCCTTCGCGGGGACCGCGCGTCCCCGCCGCGGCGACCGCTCCCGCGACCGCTGATTCCTTTATATGCTACGCGCCGAACCGGTTCGTCAGTCGTACCTCCAGGCGGGAAGCCGCGCCCCGGTTATTCGTCCCCGTCGCATCGCTTGAGACATGACGCACAGTGACTCCGGTTCCGACGGCGGCTTCGCGCGGCGAACGATCCTCCAGGCTGCGGGCCTCTCGGGCGTCGCCGGGCTGGCGGGCTGTATGAGCCAGACGGTCACCACCGCCGCGACCGGCGACGGCCCGGACGCGGCGCAGACCGACGACGAGGAGCCCGCGCTCCCCGAGACCGGGTCGCCGGAGGTCGTCGACCTCGACGAGCGCGGGCGCGAGGTGACGCTGCGCTCGGTCCACGCCCGACACCGCGCACATCCCGGCGACTCGCTCGGCGGCCCGGTCGAGATGCCGGTGACGTGGGCGTTCCAGGCCGACGACGGCACGCCGAGCGTGCCCGGCCCGGTCCTCCGGGCGACGGAGGGCGACGACCTGTCCATCACGCTCGACAACACCGGCGGAGAGATGCCCCACACGCTCCACTTCCACGGCGTCTCGAAGTCGTGGAAGGACGACGGCGTTCCGTCGACGACGGGGATCACCGTGATGCCCGGCGAGACGCACACCTACGAGATCGGCGCGGACGTTCCCGGCACCCACCTCTACCACTGCCACTTCAACACCCCGATGCACATGGACATGGGGATGTACGGGATCCTCCGCATCGACCCCGAGGGGTACGAGTCGGCCGACGTCGAGCAGTTCATGACGCTGAAAGACTGGGACACGCGGCTTTCCCGGTCGTACGGCGGCGAGGACGCCACCTACGACGTCCAGAACCGCCGGCCGGACGCGTTCACGATCAACGGGCGGGTCGCGCCGTACACGTTCAACCCCGACCGCGGCTCGCCGATCGTCGTCAGTCAGGGTGACACGGTGCGGCTTCACCTGGTCAACGCCGGGTTCATGGCCCACCCGATGCACACCCACAACCACCGGTTCCGCACGGTCGAGAAGGACGGCGCCGAGTACCCCGAGGTGATGCAGCTCCCGGAAGACGTGGTGAACGTCGCGCCCGCCGAGCGGTACACCGTCGAGTTCGAGGCGAACGCGGACCCCGGCATCTACCCGATGCACTGTCACAAGGTCGACCACGTCCAGAACGGCGGGATCTACCCCGGCGGGATGCTCACCGCCATCGTCTACGAGGGGGCGATGGGGACCGACGTGTTCGCGGACCTCATGGGGAAGGCCGGCTACGAGCTCTGAGGATCGGATAAAACGGGCCGCGTTGCCATTTCTCTCTCCGCTTACCGCTCGCGGACGACGACGAACTCCGCCAGGTCGCGGAGGTACTCGATCGCCTCGGTCTCGGGCGGGTCGGCGTCGTCGAGCGCGGCCAGCGCCCGCTCGGACTCCGTCCGAGCGCGCTCGTCGATCTCCTCGGGCGACAGCGACGTGACCTGGAGGACCGAGGGGCGGTCCATCTCCGCGTCCTGGCCGGTCGGCTTGCCGAGGTCGTCGGCGTCGGCGGTGGCGTCCAGTACGTCGTCGCGCATCTGGAAGGCGACGCCGACGCGCTCGGCGTACTCGCCGAACGAGTCGATCGCGTGCGGCTCCGCGCCGCCCGCGACCGCGCCCAGTTCGGCGGCGGCCCGGAACAGCGCGCCCGTCTTCCGGCGCGCGAGCTCCATGTACTCCTCCTCGTTCGTCGGTCGCGCCGCGAGCTCGGTCGCCTCGCCCTCGCCGAGTTCGACCATCGCCTCGGCGACGGTGCGCATCGCGCGCGGCTCCGCGGAGAACAGCGCGAACGCCTCGCCGAGCAGGCCGTCGCTGGCGATGATCGCCGGGCCGTAGCCGAACTCCGCCCAGGCGGCGGCGGTGCCCCGGCGGACCTCCGAGCGGTCGATGATGTCGTCGATCACGAGTGAGGCGTTGTGGACGAACTCGATGCCGGCCGCGAAGTCGACCGCCGCCTCGGGGTCGCCGTCGAACGCCTCGCAGGCGAGGACGGTCACCGCGGGCCGGACGCGCTTGCCGCCCGCGAGGACGACGTGGCCGACCTCGTCGGACAGCTCGTCGGGCTCGACGTCGTCGATGACCGACTCGATCCGGTCTTCGACCAGCCCGACCCGACGCTCCAGGTACTCCATCTACCGCCCGGAGGGTCCCGGCGCGCAAAGGCCTAACGGAACGCCTTCCGGACGCGAGATTCGGACGACTGCGACGACGCCACTCCGACCTCACTTACCGCCGTGGCGTCGCCGCCGGCTCTGTCGCCGGCCGCGAGCGTCGCGTCGCGCCTCCCTGCGCGCCCGCGAGCGGTCGTTCCCGCCGGCCGCGACGAGGCTGGGGAATTTGGCGGAGTTCACCGCCGAGCGTTTCGCCGTCACTCCGGCGACTCCACGCCGACGAACTCGAAGCGAGCGCCGCCCTCGGCGCTCTGCTCGACAGCTATCTTCCACCCGTGAGCGGTGGCGATCTGCTCGACGATACTCAGTCCGAGACCCACCCCGTCACCCCCCGTGGTCACGCCGTCGTCGAGCACCTGCCCGCGGAGGTCGTCCGGAATACCCGCGCCGGTGTCCTCGACGTAGAACCCCTCGGCGAGCGGTCCGACCGTGACGGTCACGTCCTCGCCGCCGTGCTGGATCGCGTTGCGGAACAGGTTCTCCAGGACCTGTCTCAGCCGGCTCTCGTCGGCGTAGATCTCGCCGTCGGTCTCGACGGTCAGCGACGCGTCCTCCGTCTCGACGCCGCCCCACGCCGACCGGCTCACCGCGCCGGGGCTCACGGGGACGACCTCCTCGATCTGGTCGCCGGCCTTCGTCAGCGAAACGAGGTCGTTGATCAGCGTGTTCATCCGCGTGAGCGCGTCGTCCGCCTTTTCGAGGTGCTCGCTGTCGGACTCCTCCCGAGCCATTTCGAGCCGCCCTTGGGCGACGTTCACCGGGTTTCGGAGGTCGTGACTGGCGATGTCGACGAACTGGTCCAGCTGTTCGTTCTTCCGTTCGAGGCGGTCGTTCGCCGCTTCGAGTTCGGTCACCGTCTCCGCGAGTAGCTCGTTCGTCCGGTTGATTCGGGCCGAATAGATGCCGATGACCGTGCCGAGCGCCGCGCCGACGCTCAACGACCCGGCGATCGAAAGCGCGATCGACGTCTCCGTCCGAGCGGCCATCTCTCCGAACCAAGCCCCGAGAACCGTGAACGCGAACAGTCCCGTCGCGGTCCATTTCAGCACGGTCCACCGTTTCGGCCCGACGACGCTGTCCGCTCGGAACCACCCGTAGGCGACCAATCCGACCCCGATAAGGCCCGGTACCGTCGCTTGGAGCGAGAGCACCCCCAACTCGACGTCCGCGGTCGCGCCTACCGCCGCCGTCGCGACGATGATCGACGCCCCCACGACAGTGACTGGATTCACCCGGCTGTTGGGGGTCATCGTCCTATGACACGTCTCGCCGGCCGGTATTTTAAAATATTGTGATAGTTCCGAGTTCGTGGCTATGGGTTGCTTCCCCGGCGGTATCCACCGGTTTCCGATCGCAAACCGGACCGATCGTCAGCTGTTGTCAGAGGAAGAACAGATAACGCCGCGGTTTCGTTACACTCCCGGCGGCCCCTGTTCGGGAGCATCTCCGCGTCAGTTAGCCGGTGTACGACCGGAGGCGAACGGCGGCGAGCAGACGGGCGGTCGCTTGGCCCGGTTCACGCTCGGAACCGCCGCGCGCTCGCTCACTGGAACCTGACGCCGAGGTCGTGGAGGTCGTCGTTGTTCGACGCGACGTTGATGAGCAGCGGGGTCAACCCCTCGATTTCGGGTGCGTTGGCGATCCCGCCGGCGTCGAGCGCGCGCAGCCCCTCGATCCCCTCGGCGACGTCCGCGACCGTCCGCTTCGCGTCCGCGTCGTCGCCGATGACGAGCGTGTCGACGCCGAGGTCGGCGTCGAGGTTCGCCAGTCGCGCGGCCGCGAGGTTGTGGAACGCGCCGACGACCGCGACGCCCTCGGGCGCCGCGTCGGCGACGATCTCCGTCACCGAGCCCGCGCCGGGCTTGTGGTAGTGGAACCCCTCGTCGTCGCGTTTCATCCCCGTCGCGGGCGAGACCAGGACGTCGCCGTCCTCCAGCGACTCCGCCACCGCCTCGACGGTGTCGCCGACGTGGTACGGCGGGACCGCGAGGACGACGATCCGGGCGTCGGCGGCGACCGCGGCGTTCTCGCCGCCCGCGACGGTCGCGTCGAGCCCGCGGCTCTCCAGCTCGGTCGTGTACTCTTCGGCCTTGTTCTCGGCCTTCTCGGCCTCCCTTGACCCGACCGCGACCCGGTGGGGCGTGTCCGCCGCCAGCCGCAGCGCGAGCCCCTCGCCGATGTCGCCGGTGCCGCCCAAGATGGCGATTTTCATACGCTCCGTCGGGTCGCTCGCGTCTTAGGGGTTGCGCGACCGGCCGTCTTCGCCACGGTCGAAATCGTCGCGGTCGAGGTCGCCCGGTCCGCCCCGGTCGAAGTCGGGGGCTTCTTGTCCGAACGCGCGGAGGCGACGCCCATGGACGAGCAGGACCGCGTCGCGGCGTTCGTCGACGAGTACGGGTTAGAGACCGACCTCGCGTACCACGCGCTCGACTTGGAGAGCGAGGTCGGCGAGATCGCGAAGGAGGTGACCACCTCGACCGACTACGGACGCAACCCCGCCGCCGCGTCGATCGCGACCGACGAGATCGGGGACGCGCTGTTCGCGCTGCTCGCGCTCGCCGAGGCGGCCGGCGTCGACGCCGACGAGGCGCTCGACGAGGCGCTGGCGAAGTACGAGACGCGGATCGCGTCGTCGGGCGACCCCGGGTCCGGGCAGTAGGACGCGCGAAGCGTCGGTTCAAGTACGCCGAGGGCCTATCGGGCCTATGGCCCAGACTCCGTCGCTGGCGCTCCGCTACGTCGCCTGCGACGCCTGCGAGACGGTGTTCGCGCGACCGGACGACCCCGACGAGCCGACCGCCTGCGATCGGTGCGGTACCCGCCCCCTCCGCGAACTCACTGGGATCCGGGGCGCGGACGCCTACTTCGCGCCCTGAGGCCGGTCGGGCTGCGGCCGCGACCCTCGGGACGCGGGTGAAGCGGCCGCCCCGAGACCGGTTTACCGCAGGTCGTCCATCTCCAGCTCTCCGGCCGCGATCGCGCGGAGCTCCGCCTCGGAGAGGCGATCGATCACGAACTGGGGCATCCCGTCCGGGAGCCCGGGGGGTATCGACCGACCGCCGTCCGACGCGTCCGCTCGACCCCCGCCGCTCGTCTCCGTCGGTCGCCGACCGCCGTCCGTGCGAGACACTCCTCGGGGGCCGCCGTCCCCGCCGGTGTCCGCGGACAGGCGGCGCACGGTCCGTTCGACCTCCTCGACCGCCGCCGACTGGCGCTCGCTTTCGGCGGCCAGCTCCTGCATCCGCTCGCTGATCCGGTTCGACTGCTCGACCACCCCGTCGATCGTCGCGGCGATCTCCTCGGCGGCGGCGGCCTGCTCGTCGGTCACGTCCGAGACCTCGTCGATCCCGTCCGCCGTCTCCGTCACCGCCTCGGCGATGGCCGTGAGGCTCTCCGTCGCGTCGCCGACGCGCTCGCTCCCCTCGTCGACTCGCACCGTCGTCTCCGAGAGGCTCTCGACCGTCTCCTCGGTGTCGGTGCGGATCCCGTCGACCATCGACTCGATGTCGCTCGCGTGTCGCTGCGACTCCTCAGCGAGCGACTTGATCTCGTCGGCGACGACGCCGAACCCGGCGCCGGCCTCGCCGGCCCGCGCCGCCTCGATCGAGGCGTTCAGCGCGAGCAGGTTCGTCTGGTCGGCGATCCCGTTGATCGCGTCGACGAACTCGTCTATCTCCTCGACGCGCTCTTGCAGCGCCTCGACGTCCTCCGCCACCTCGTCGACGGCGTCGCCGATGTCGTCCATGGCGGCCGCGGCGTCGTCGGCCGCGTCCCGGCCGTCCTCCGCGAGCGTCTCCGCCCGGCTGCTCGTGCGTTCGACCTCGTCCGCGGTCGACGCCACCTCCTCGACCGTCGCCGAGAGGTTCGCCACCTCGGAGGAGATCTCGGCGACCCGGTCCGACTGGTCCTCGGCCGCGTCGCCGACCTCGGCGGCGCTGTCGGCGACGTCGTCCGCCGACTCGCGCAGGTCGCCGATCGGCCCCTCGACCTCGTCTTCCACCTCCGCCATCAGCCGCTCGTTCTCCTCGACGACCTCCGAGAGCTTCTCGCTGTACGAGTGGATGTAGGTGTCCGTGACGACCTGCATGTCGAGGTTGACGATCCGGAGGACGGAGAGCAGGTCCTCGATCGCGTCGTCGACCTCCTCCTCTATCGCCGTCGCGGTCGTGTCGTCGACCGTCTCCCCGGCCGCGTCGGGGGCCAGCCGGTCGGTGAGCGAGTCGACGAGGCGGTCGCCGATGAGCGGGAGGATGAGGTCGTAGTAGACGCCGTACTGGCCGATGTAGTGTTTCATCGGCATCTCCAGCATGTCGTGGATCTTGCCGATTCGCGCCCGGTCCTCGAAGTACCCCTCTCCGTAGTCGCCCTCCGCGAGCGTCACGAGGTACGCCGACTGCGTCCGCTTGAGCTGTTCGAGCCCCTTCTCCGACCGGCCGATCACGTCGACCGTCTGCTGGTGGCCGGTGAGGTTCTCGTAGAAGTCGTCCGCGATCTGCTCCGCGTTCTCCGCGAACGCGTCCTCGTACCGGCTCAGTCGCCGCTCGTCTTCGTCGTCGAAGCCGACGAACTCCTTCCGCCACGCGATCTCGTCGCGGTCAAGCCCGATCTCGTCGACGAGCTCGGCGGCGTCGAGCCCGTCGTTCAAGCCACCTTGGCCGAAGTCCTTCCGACCGTACTCTCCAGATGTAGCCATACGGGAGGCTCTCCGCTTGGGTTATATAAACGGCAACTCCCGCGTCTCACGAGTGATAGCGGCCTCGTGCGGTGTCGCTCCCGGACGGAAAACAGATCTCGGGGCGTCGACGACCGGTCAGTCGTCGCCGGCCGCCTCGCCTCTGTCGCCCGCCTCGCCGGCGGCGGCCGGTTCGACGGTGACTGCCGAGTGCTTGAACTCCGGGATTCCGGCCTCGGGATCGAGCGCGTCGCCCGTCAGGGCGTTCGCGAGCGGTTCCGCGTAGTGGAACGTACAGAACGTCACGCCCTCGCGGACCGCCGGGGTGACGTCGGCCGTGACCTCGACGGACCCCCGGTCGTTCGAGACGGTCACCCGGTCGCCGTCCTCGATCCCGCGGTCGGCCGCGTCGTCCGGGTGGATCTGGAGTGCGTCCTCGCCGCGCATCGCCATCAGGCGGTCAGAGCGCCGGCTGAGCGCCCCGCTGTTGAACTGCTGGAGCACGCGCCCGGTCGTGAGGGTCACCTCGCCGGCGGCGAGGTCGTCCGCGGGCGGGACCGGGTCGACGACCGCGAGCGGCGCGGTGCGCTCGCCGGTGAGGAACTCCTCTGCGTGTAACACGTCCGTTCCGACGCCGTCGTCGGCCGAGAAGGGCCACCGCTGGTAGCCGTCACCGATGCCGTCGTAGCTCATCCCTTCGTATATCGGGGCGAGGCGCGTCAGCTCGTCGAACGCCGCCTCCGGGCCGTCGTAGTCGAACGCCTCCGGGCGGTCCGTGAGCCGCCGGCCGAGGTCGGCGAGGATCGCGAAGTCGCGCCGGGCGTTCCCCGGCAGGTCGGCGTTCGGCCGCATCCGCATCACGCGCCGGTCGGTGTTCGTCACGGTGCCGGCCTTCTCGGCCCACGCGCTCCCGGGGAGGACCACGTCGGCGTGCGCCGCCGTCCGCGTCTCGAACAGGTCGATGACGACGCAGAAGTCGAGGTCGTCGAACGCCGACGCGACCGCGGTCGCGTTCGGCTCGGTGACCGCGGGATTCTCGCCGAAGACGACAGCGGCGCGCACGTCGTCGCCGAAGCGGTGGGTCGCCTCCACCTCGGTGAGGCCGGGTTCGCTCGGCGGCTCGACGCCCCACTCCGCGGCGACGCGCTCGCGGGCGTCCGGGTCGGTCACGGGCTCATAGCCGGGGAGCACGCTCGGGAGCCCGCCCACGTCGCTCGCGCCCTGGACGTTGTTCTGGCCCCGCAGCGGGTTCACCCCGGTCCCGGGGCGACCGACGTTGCCGGTCAGCAGCGCGAGGTTGAGCAGGGCGTGGACGTTGTCGGTGCCGCAGCGGTGCTGGCTCGTCCCCATCCCCGTCACGATCGCGGCGCGGTCGGCCCCGCCGTACGCCCGCGCGGCCTCGCGGACCGTCTCCGGGTCGACCCCGGCCGCCTCGGCGCTCGCGGCGACGTCCACCTCGGCGAGGTGCTCGCGCAGCCGGTCGAACCCGGTCGTCCGCTCCGCGAGGAACTCCTCGTCGACGAGGTCCTCCTCGACGAGGACCGCGGCGATCGCGTTCGCCACCTCGATGTCGGTGCCCGGCCGCAGCGGGAGGTGGACGTCGGCCGCCTCGGTCGTGTCGTTCGCGCGCGGATCGACGTGGACCAGCGTCGCGCCGTCGCGGATCGCCGGGAGGACGTACGACCGGAACGCCACGGGGTGTTGCTCGGCCGGGTTGGCGCCGTTGACGAAGATGCAGTCCGCCTCGCTCAGGTCGTCGAGGGTGTTCGTCATCGCGCCCGCCCCGAGCCGCTCGCTCATCGCCGCGACCGTCGAGGCGTGACAGAGCCGCGCGCAGTTGTCGACGTTGTTCGTGCCGAGGACGCGCGCGAGCTTCTGGAGCACGTAGTTCTCCTCGTTCGTGCAGTTCGAGGAGGCGAAGAACTGGACCGCGTCCGGGCCGTGCTCGTCGACGACGCGGCCGATCCCGTCGACGACGCGGTCGAGCGCCTCCTCCCACGGCGCCGTGACGAAGTTCCCGTTGTGTCGGACCAGCGGCTCCGTGAGGCGGTCGTCGCTGTCGACCACGTCGAACGCGGCCGCCCCTTTCGGGCAGATCTCGCCGCGCTCGTTCACCGGCCCCTCGACGCCGGTCGCGCTTCCCCGCCCGGCGTACTCGATCGAACAGCCGACGCCGCAGAACGGGCAGACGGTGGGATTCGACTCGAAGCGCCGCTCGTCGGTCTCGGTCGGGTCGGTCATCGACCGTCGATAGGGGCTCCACGACCCTCCCGGTGCCACCGGAGTTGCGTGGTGTTTTAAGCCGCCGCGCGCTCGCCGTGGCGGCCCGCCCGGCGACGGTCACCCCGTCACGGTGTCGCCGCCGACCGGCGCCACGCGGCTGCCGAGCGACAGGACTCCCGAGGTCACGAGGCAGGCGGTGAACGCGATGGTGCCGAGCTTCCCGCCGAAGCCGACGAAGTACGGCGCCGCGCCGACGAACGCGACGCCGGCGACTCCGCCGGCCAGCAGCATCGGCCCGGGCCCCGGGATCCGCTCCGGCGTCGCCATCCCGGCGAACGACGCGCAGAATGCGACCGCCGCGACCGCGTCGCCCGCGGCGAACAGCGGCGGACAGACGACGCCGGCGACGAGCCCGATGACCGCGGAGCCGACGACCGGACCGTGGTCGAGCCGGACGCTCACGAGGAACGTGGCGACGGCGGCGAGGGGCGCCGCGACGACGAGTCCCGCCGCGACGCGCGGCTCCGGGATCGTCCCCGTCCCGGGGGCCAGCCCGCCGAACGCCGCCACCGACAGGCAGCCGACGAACGCCGTCGTCCCGAGCTTGCCGCCGAACCCGTTGAACGCGCGCTTGGCGGCCACGAACGCGACGGCGGCCGCGAGGCCCGCGGCGACCACCGCTCCGACGTCGGCGCCGGCCGCCGGGGTGACCATCCCGACGAACGAGCCGCAGTACGCAGGGGCACCGTACGTCTCCGAGAGGAGGACCGCGCAGAGTCCGACGAGCGCCGACGCCACGACCGGCCCGACGCCCACCTCGACGGAGAGCGCGTAGGTGACCGGGGCCGCCGCGGCCACGGCGGTCGCGTTGCCGACGTCGGTTCGCGTGACGCGGAAGCCGTCCGTCCGCAGCGCGTATCGAGTCTCCCTCGCGACGGTGTATCCGAGGCTCGTCGCCGCGAGCGCGGCGGCGAGGGCGAAGACCAGCAGCGCGACGCCGTCTTCCGTCCCGGTTCCCGCTCCGCCGTCGGCGATCAGACCGGCCGTCGCCGCGACGCTCATCGCGCCCCCAGCGCCGGCCAGGGCGGTCGCCCCGAGGGCGTGGATCGCTCGTTTCACGGCCGTGGGTCCGGGGCGCCCACCGATACCGACCGACCCTCAGTACTGCGGGTGTTCTCGGGCACCCCGACACAGCGCCCCGTCTGTCTGGGATCAGGCCTTTGTACCCGTCGCTCTAAGCCCGAATCGATGGAATCCGGAGGGGAGTCGGCTGACGACGGCGTGGAGGCCGCGCCGAACGGCGTCCGTGCGGGCGTCGCGATCCACGGGACGGGGAACTGTCCGGTCGTCGCCGCGTCGACCGCCCACGACGGCCCGATCACGGGCGTCAACTGGACGCACGCGGGCGACACGCACACCGAGGAGTTTCGCGCCCGCGATCCGGACGCCGTCGACGCCGCGGAGGGCGTTCCCTCGCCCGCGTCGGTCGTCGACCTCGGCGACGAGCGGGTGTACCGGTACGACCGCCCGCGGGACGGGGAGTGCGCCTGCCGGATCATCGAGGAGCTCGACTGTCCGATCGCGGACGCGCGGGCCGAGGACGGCGTCCTCCTCTTAACGCTCCACCTTCCCGACCTCGAACGCCTGCGCGACATCGTCTCGGCGCTCGACGGGACCGCGGACCGCGTCGAAGTCCGCTACCTCGTCCACGGCGCGTCGCGCGGCGACGAGGTGTCCGATCGGACGCTCGTCGACCGCGGCCGGCTCACCGACCGCCAGTGTGAGGTGTTGCGGACCGCCTATCGCATGGGCTACTTCGAGCGCCCGCGCGACGCCAACGCGAGCGCGGTCGCCGACGCGCTCGATATCGCGCCCTCGACGTTCGCCGAGCACCTCGCGACGGCACAGCGGAAGCTCCTCGAAGAGACGCTCGCGGAGAACTGACCGCTCCGTCCCGGCTCAGGCGGCGTGCTCGTCGATCGCGGCTTCGAGCGTCGCGCGGTCCTGCGCGCCGACGAACCGGTCGACCGCCTCGCCGTCCGCGTACAGGACGAGCGTCGGGATGCTGCGCGCCCCCAGCTGCTGGGCGACCGCCTGATTGGCGTCCACGTCGACCTTGGCGACCGCGGCGTCGGTCTCCGCCGCGAGCGCCTCGACCGTCGGCTCCATCATCTGACACGGGCCGCACCAGTCGGCGTAACAGTCCACGAGGACGACGTCGTGGTCGTCGACCGCGCGCTGAAGCTCCTCCGTTCCGTTCACGTGGATCGGCTCGTTCGGAGTCGCCGATCCGCCGCCGTCGCCCGTCTCGGTTCCGGCGCCGCCGTCGAGCGCGTCGCCATCGTCGAGACGCGCTTCGAGCTCCCGCCGCTTCCGTTCGCGGATGCGCTCGCGCTCCGTCTTCGCGTCGTCCCCCGCCGAATCGTTCGCGTCGGCTGCGTCGCTCATGCGCCAGTATTGGGTACTTAGAACAATATACCTTCCGCCTCCGGATCCGCTCGACGCCTCACTCTGCTCCCCCGCCGAGGCCGCCGAGCCCGGCCGCGGCCAGGTCCACGTGGTCCGCGACGAGGTCGGCCGCCTGCTCGTACGGGGAGCGGTCGGCCCTCCTTGCGTCCGGCCGCGTCCGCCCCGCGCTCGCGAAGACGGTCTCGACGAAGGCGTCTCGCACCGCTGCCGTCTCGAAGAGCCCGTGGAGGTAGGTCCCGAGGACCTGGTCGGTGGCGACGCTCTCGGTGCCGAGAGGCTCGATCGCGACCGAGGCCGCTTCCGCCTCCTCAACCCCGTCGAGGGGCCGCGTCCGCCCCGCGCGGATCTCGTACCCGGTCGCGCGCCCCTCGGCGCCCGCGATCGGACCGACGCCGTCGACGGCGCACGTCACGCGCTCGACGCGCTTGTCGGTCGAGAACTCGGTCTCGACGGGGAGGAGCCCGACTCCCGGAACGGTCTCGCGGTCGCCGACGCCCTCGACGTCGGCGTCGACGAGCCGATCCCCGAGGAGCTGGTACCCGCCGCAGACGCCGACCACGGGGCCGTCGAACGCGCGCAGCGCCGCGTCGAATCCCGCCTCGCGGAGCGCGAGCAGGTCGTCGACGGTGTTCTTCGAGCCCGGGAGGACGACCGCGTCGACCTCGTCGAGCGCGGCGTCGAGCGGCAGGTAGCCCACCCGGACGCCCGGCTCGCGCGCCAGCGGCTCCAAGTCGGTGAAGTTGGAGATCCGCGGGAGCCGCGGGACCCCGATCCGGACGCTCGCGTCCTCGGGGACGCCGTCGTCGTCGCCGAGCACGCCGGGGTCGCTCCCGTCGTCGGCCCTCTCTGCGTCCGGCAGCGAGAGGCTGTCCTCCGCCGGGAGCCCCGGGTCGTCGTGCGGGACGACGCCGACGATCGGCACGCCCGTTCGCTCCTCGATCTCGGCGATACCGGGCTCTAAGAGGGTCGGGTCGCCGCGGAACTTCGTTATCACGGCGCCGCAGACGCGCTCGCGGAGGTCGTCGGGGAGCAGTTCGAGGGTCCCGTAGAGGCTCGCGAACGCGCCGCCGCGCTCGATGTCGACCGCGATCAGAATCTTAGCGTCCGCGAACCGGGCGCACTCGACGTTCGCGAGGTCGCGGTCGCGGAGGTTGATCTCGGCGACGCTCCCCGCCCCCTCCGCGACGATCACGTCATGCTCGGCCGCGAGGCGCTCGTGGGCCGCGACCGCGGCCGCGCGGGCGTCGTCCCAGTGGTCGTCGTAGTACGCCGACGCGGGGGCGTTCGCGACCGCCTCGCCGTCGACGATCACCTGGCTCTCACCGCCGCCGCGGGGCTTGAGCAGGACGGGGTTCATGTCTGTCGTCGCCGGGACCTCGGCCGCCCGCGCTTGGACGTGCTGTGAGACGCCGATTTCGCCCCACTCGCCGTCGGGCGTCAGCGCCACCCGCGCGTTGTTGCTCATGTTCTGCGCCTTGTACGGGGCGACCGAGGCCCCTCGACGCGCGAGCAGCCGGCAGAGGCCGGCCGCCAGCGTGCTCTTGCCGACGTGGCTCGCGGTGCCCGCGATCAGGACGGTGTCGGCGTCGGCCGCGGCGTCGGCGTCCGTCCCGACAGTCGCGTCGGCGTCGCTCACGCGAACCCGGCCCCCATCCTCAGTACTCCGTTCCCCGGCGGGCGCGCTGGCCGTCGTCGAACGGGTGTGCGACCTTCCGGACGTTCGTGATCAGGTCGGCGACGCCGTCGAGGTAGTCGGGCTCGGCGTGGCTCCCGGTGAGGACGAGTTCGAGCCCCTCGGGTTTCGACTCGGCGAGCGCGACGATCTCGTCCGAGTCGACGAGCCCGCGATCGGCCGCGTACAGCAGCTCGTCGAGGATCAGCATGTGGACGCCCTCCTCGGGGTCGCCGTCGAGCGGGAGCGGCTCGGCCAGGTCCGCGTCGGCCGCGCCCGCGACGAGTTCCTCCGCGCGCTCGAAGGCGGCCGCGGCCTTCGCCTCGTGCTCGTCGTCGGCCGAGCCGTCGAGCAGGCCGTGCCAGCCGTAGTGGCCGGCGTTCTCGTAGGAGAACCCCGGCACGGCAGCGATCGCGTTGTACTCGCCGCGGACGCCCTCGACGCTGTCCGCGCCGCCCTTCATGAACTGGAGCATGTGGACGCGGTGGCCGTGGCCCGCCGCGCGGAACCCCATCCCCATCGCCGCCGTGGTCTTCCCCTTGCCGTCCCCCCACCACGCCTGAACGAGCCCGAACTCCGCGGGCGCGGCGGGCTCGATCGGCTGCGGCTCGGGGGCCGCGCCGCCGCCCGGGGTGCGGGCGGCGCGGTCGTCGTTCGTCGGCGTCCCGTCGCCGTCGGTCCGCTCGGTCTCGCCGTCGGTCGATGCCTCCGCTTCCGCGTCCGTGTCGTCGTGGTTCGTTGTCATGGGTCGAAAACCTCCGCCCGCTCGTCGGTGACGACGCCGTGTTCGGCGTCGGCCGCCGGGCCGGGCACGTCGCCGTCCGGGTACCGCGACCGCAGGCTCGCGCGGACCGCGTCCCGGACGCAGGCGCGGGCCGCTCCGCCGACCGCCGTGGCGCTGCCCGAGAACTCCGCGGGCTCGCCCGCCGGGTCGTCGCCGACGACGACGGCGTCGCTCGTCGTTCCCGGGACGCCCGCCGCCGCGAGCAGCGTCGCCGCCTTCGCCTCGGCCGCGACCGCGACGAGGTTCGCCGCGGCGCCGGGCGCCAGCCGCCGCGTCGTCCCGACGATCAGGTTGACCGTTCCGGGGTCCGGGCGCCCCTCGGTGCGCCCCGTCGCCTCGCGCGACTCGGTCGGGCCCGCCGTCCCCGCGGTCGACGCGGCCTCGGGCTCCACCGGCAGCATCGCGGGGTTCGAGAGCCCGACCGTCGCGTACGCGACGACGGGACCGAGCCGCGCGCCCCGGGCGTGGTCCATCGAGACGCCCGTAAACAGCGTCGGGGCGGCGTCGCGGTCGCCGCCGACGTTACCCTCGGCACCGAACTCCGCCCGCGCCAGCCGCTCGTCGCGGTAGGCCGCGAGGTCGGTCCGGTCGAACCCCTCCGGGACGGTCACGTTGTACGCGGTCGCCGCCCGCGACCGCCCCCCGTCCCAGCCGGTCGAGAGCCAGCGCGTCCCCGGCCGTCTGAGCCGGAGGACCCCCTCGCGAACCGTCGCCTCAAACATCGCTCTCCACCCCTCCGTCACCGTCCGACCCGCCCTCTCCGGCCCCGCCACCGCCGACGCCCAACGCCGCCAGCAGGCGGTCGTTCTCCGCCGGGCGGCGCACCGCGACCCGGACGTGCGAGTCGAGGCCGCGGAAGGAGCGCGCGTCGCGCACGGCGACGCCGCGTTCGCGGGCGCGCTCGACGACGCGGTCGACGTCGCGGTCGCCGACGTCGAGGAGCAGGAACGGCGCCTCGGAGGGTGCCACCTCGTAGCGCTCCGAGAGCGCGTCGCGCAGCCGCTCGCGCTCCAGCCGGACGCGCTCGCGGGTCTCGCGGACGAAATCCTCCCGTCGGAGGCAGTACTCCCCGGTCGCGAGCGCCGGGGCGCTCAGGTTCCACGTCCGGCGGGCGCCCCGCAGCGCCGCGCCGAGGTCGCCCGTCGCGACCGCGAAGCCGGCCCGGATCCCGGGGAGGCCGAACAGCTTGGTGAGCGCCCGCGCGACGACGACGCCGTCGGTCCCCGCGAGCGACTCGCGCTCCGTGAACCCGAGGAACGCCTCGTCGACGAGCAGGACGGTCCCAGCCGCCCGACAGCGCGCCGCGAACGCGAGCAGCGCCTCGCGGCCGTAGCCGGTCCCGGTCGGGTTGTTCGGCGTGCAGACGACCGCCAGCGCGTGGCCCCTCGGGTCGGCGTCGAGGACGCGGTCGGCGTCGACGAACGCCGGCTCGCCGCCCCGAAGCCGGACCTCGCGGGCGTACTCGCCGAAGCTCGGCGCAGGGAGCAGGGCCGTGTCGCCGTCGTCGACCGCGAGCGCGACCGCCGCCCGGATCGCCGCCAGCCCGCCCGGCGTCGGCACGACCTGCTCCGGATCGCAGTCTACGTAGTCGGCGGCCGTCCGCCGGAACGCGTCCGGCGGCTCCGGCGGGTACGTCCGCGCCGTCTCGAAGGCCGCGCGGTACACGCGCTCAACCCCGTCGGGGACCTCGGGGTTCGCGTTCGCGCTGAAGTCGAGCAGGTCGGAGTCGTCGCTGCTGCCGTGCGGCTCGCGGCCGAGAGACGTCGCCCGCTCTCGGTTCACGGTGATTCACCTCCCCCGAACGTCGCCCCTGCGTCGCCCGCGTCGAGCCAGTCGACCCCGCCGCTCGGAAGGTCGGGCGCGTCACGGTCGCCGGCGAGGATCCGCTCGGCCAGCCGGCGGTCCTCGGGGCGGTTGACGTTGACGGCGAGGCGGGCGTCGCGGGTCGCGCGGACCGCCTCGTCGCCCGCGCCGTCGACCGCCCCGACGACGTTGATCCCGGCGGGGACGCGCTCGGCGGGTGAACCGCCACCGCCGCCCCCGTCGTCGTACCGCGTCGCGGCGTCGGCGCTCGCGCCCAGCTCGCGCTTGCGCGCAGCGGGCACCCTGACCGACAGCGCGTCGGCGTCGGCCGCGCGGTGGGCGTCGAGGACGGCGTCGACCGCCGGCCCGTCGAGCAGCGGGAGGTCGGCCGCGAGGGTGAGCGTCGGCGCCGTCGGTCCCTCGGCCAACGCCGCCTGAAGGTCCGCGACGTAGCCGTCGCCCGGCGTGTCGACGACGACGAGTTCGAGCGGTCCCCCCGTCGCAGCCCCGTTCCCGCCGCCGCCCTGCCGCGCGACCAGCCGCTCTCGCGTCCGCGGAGTCTGCGGAGAGACGGCCGCGTACGCGGTCTCGACGCGGCTCGCGGCGAGGGCGTCGAGCGCGCGGTCGACCATCGCGCGTCCGGCGACCGGTGCGAGCGGCTTCTCGCTGTCGCCGCCCAGTCGCGTGCCGCGGCCGCCGCACATCACGAGAGCGTCCACGCGATCACCCCCGCGTGGAGCCCGACGACGCGGGCGAGTTCGTTCGTCGCGCCGAGGACGTCGCCGCTGACCCCGCCGAGTCGCGAGCGCGCCCACGCGAACACGAGCGCGGCGGCGACGCCCGCGGCGGTGAGCACGACGGCGATCGGGACGACGGAGCCGGGTTGGACGGCGACCGAGGCGACGGAGCCGGGCCGGCCGGCCGGCCACCCGAGCAGCAGTACGGGCGCCGTCGCGAGCGCGACGCCGACGAGCCCTCGGGGGCCGGAGGGCTCGGTCAGCGCGGAGCCGAGCCCCTCGTGCGGAGCCTCTCCGACGCAGACGAGCGTCGCCGTTGCGCCCTTCGCGGCCACCTCGGCGGCGACAACGATGACGATCGCGTCGACGAGCGAGAGGCGGGCGACGTCCGCGAGCACCGTCGCGGCGGTCACGAGTCCGACGACGACCAGGGCGAGCGCGAGCGTTCCGCCGACGCCGAGCGCGGAGTCCTTCATGACCTCGCGTCGCCGGTCGGCGTCGCCGTGGACGACCGCCGCGTCGCCCAAGTCGGCGACCCCGTCGAGGTGGGTGATCCCGGTGACGAGGGAGACCCACGCGGCGAACGCGACCCCGACCGTGAGCGACGGGACTCGGACCGGGAGCAGCGTCGCGGCGGCGACGGGCAGCGCGAGGACGGCGCCGATCGGGTACCCGACCGCCGGTATGGCCGCGGGCGTCCGGCGGAACGCCTCCCAGTCGCCCTCGCCGCCGCCCACGGGGATCCGAGAGAGGAAGCCGAGCGCGCCGCGGAGCGCGGCGACCGTCAGGACCACGCGATCACCCCCGCGAGCGCGAGGAGCCACCCCGCCGCGGCCGCGACCGCGACGCCGCCGGCGGCGCGGACGAGTCGTACGGCGTCGCGTGCGGCCGCGGGCGTCGGCGGCGCCGCCCCGCCGTCGAGGGCGTACGCACCCGGCTTCTCCAAGCGGACGCCGAGCGCGACCGCGGCCGTCGCCATCGGCCACCCCGAGTTCGGCGAGGCTGGCTCGCGGGCCAGCGGCCGCGCGCGCCGCAGGCTCTCGGGCGACCGGGCGGCGACGGCGAGACACGCCGCCGCGGCCCGCGCCGGGAGGAACATGACGGCGTCGTCGAGGCGGGCGCTCGCCCGGCCCACCGGCTTCGACCGGTAGCCGAGCATCGAGTCGAGCGTGTTCACGGCCTTCGCCCAGGCCGCGGCCGCGGCGCCCGCGGCGAGGGCGGTCTCGGCGAGTTCAGCGGTCGGCGCTCCACCGGCGACCGCGCCGAGCGCGACACCCCCGGTCGCCCCGAGCGCGAACCAGAGCAGCGGCGCGACGAACCCGTCCGCGAGGTTCTCGGCCGCGCTCTCGACCGCCGCGCTCCGGAGGTCGGCCGGCGAGAGATCCCCCGTGTCGCGCCCGACGAGCGCCCGGACGGACTCGCGGGCCGCCTCGGGGTCCGCCTCGCTCTCGTCGACCACGTCGCGGGTCACGTCGAGCAGCATCCGGAGGCTCGCGGCCGAGAAGAGCACGGCGGCCGCAACGGCGACGGCGAGGACCGGAACGCCGTCGACTCGCGGTCCGTTCTCGGCCGCGAGCCAGACACCTCCGCCGGCGACCGCGGCCGCGGCGAGCGGGAGCGCGACCGCGACCACGACGCCGACGAGCCCCGGCCTGGCCCACTCGCGGTCGAACGGCCCGACGATCCGCCCGAACAGCGCGACCGGATGGATCCGCCGCGGCGGCTCAGCGACCAAGAGGTCCAGCGCGACCGCGAGGAAGAGCGGGGCAAGCAGGGTGGCGGCGGGGGCGATTTTCGCCATCATCGCTGTTCCACCTCGTCGAGGAACGCGTCGAACGCCCCGCTCGCGGCGTGGACGTGACAGTACGTCCCGAGCGTGCGGTACTCGGTCAGCCCGTCCCGGTCGCCGTCGATCCCGGTCCCGCGCTCAACGTCGAAGGCGAACCGCGCGTCGGACGCGACGTCGGCCGCGGAGTAGTGGAACTCGTGGCCGCGGAGCCGCTCGCCGCCGCTCGCCGTGAGTGCGTCCCGCCGCGCGCGCAGTTCGACGTGATCGAGCGCCTGGTACCGCTCGCGGCGCTCGACCGTCGCGGGGAGGACGCCCGCCATCTCGTGGGTGTCCCCGTCGACCGTCGACAGCGTCTCCGCGAGCGCCATCAGCCCGCCGCACTCGCCGAGGACGGGCGTGCCCTCGGACGCGACGGTCGCGATCGACCCGAGCGCGGGGCCCTCGGCGAGCGCTTCGGCGTGGAGCTCCGGGTAGCCGCCGGGGAGGTAGACGCCGTCGCAGGGCGGGAGGTCGTCGCCGGCCGCGGGCGCGAACGGGACCACGGTCGCGCGCTCGCTCAGGCGCTCGCGGGTGGCCGGGTAGACGAACCGGAACGCGGCGTCGTCGGCGACCGCGATCCGCGGGCCCTCGCCGCTCTTCGGGGAGTTCCCGGCGGACGGCTCGGTCGCGGCCGGCGTCGGCTCCCGAGCGAGGTCGAGCAGGCGGTCGGTCCGGAGCGTCTCGGCGGCCGCGTCGAGCGCGTCGTCGTCGAGCGGCGCCTCCTCGCCCATTCGGAGCCCGAGATGGCGGTCGGGGATCTCCAGGTCCTCGCGCGGCGGGACCCGGCCGCAGTAGGCGAGTTCGTCGGGGAGCGCCTCGCGGATCCCCTCCTCGTGGCGGCCGCCGTGCGCCCGCTGGGCGATCACGCCGGCCACGTCGACGTCGTGGGGCGTCCGGTCGGCGTACCTCACGAAGCCGAGCGCGGTCGCCGCGACGCTCTCCATCCCGGCGGTCGCGTCGACGACGAGGACGACCGGGAGGTCCAGCGCGGCCGCGACGCCGGCCGTGCTCGCGGCGTCGCCGTCGTACAGCCCCATCATCCCCTCGACGACGCAGACGTCGCCCTCGCCGCGGGCGTAGTTGCGCCGGAGCCCGTCCTCACCCTGAAGCCACGGGTCCAGCGTCCGCGACGGGCGTCCCGCGACCCGGGCGTGGTGGCTCGGGTCGATGAAGTCCGGGCCCGCCTTCGCGGGCTGGACGGTCCGCCCCGCGTTCCCGAACGCGCGCAGCGTCGCGAGCGCCGCCACGGTCTTGCCGACGCCGGAGGCCGTGCCGGCGAGGACGAGCCCCCTCACCGCGGGCCGCCCCCGTTCGCGGCGGGGCGTCCGTCCTCCCCGTCGATTCCCGCACGCTCGGCGAGCAGGCGGTCGGTCACGGCGGCGATCCGATCGCGGACGGCGGCGTCGGCGACGCCGGCGCGGTCCGCGAGCGCGAGCGCCCCGCCCATGCCGACGCCCTCCTTCGCCTCGCCGCGGGCGTACGCCGTCAGCGCCGGGTGGTCGCTCTCGCCGAATCCGGGGTCGGCGGCGGCGAGCGTCAGGTCGAGGTCGGCGGCGAGCGCCGGCAGGTCCGCGGTCGGGTCGTCGGCGACGAGCGACGTGGTCGCCAGCGGGAGCGGGCGGTCGACGCCGGCGTGCCGGGCGAGCGCCGCCGCGGCTGCGAGCTGTGTGCCGCCGGCGAGGGTGACGTCGATCCCGGCGTCCGCGCAGCCGACGATCAGGCCGGCGACGGCGGCGAGGACCGGATCGCCCGCCAGTCGGACCGCCTCGATCGGATCGTCCGCCGCGTCGCCCGGGTCGATGCCGCTCGCGTCGAGTCCCTCGGCGACGACGCGGCGCTTGCGCTCGATCGGGTTCGCCGGCAGCGACGAGGAGACGGCGGCGCGCTCGCCCAGCGCGGTCAACGCGCCGAGCGCGGTCGTCGTCCCGCCGGGGATCGTCTCCGCGACGAGCAGCTCGGTGTCGTCTCCCGCTTCCCTCTCTCCGTCGGACGCGGCGAGTTCCGGCGCCAGCGAGCGGGCGCGCTCGAAGACGGTCGCCGCCTCTGGGACCGGTTCCGGGTCTCGGAGGTCGCCGCCCGTGGACGCGCCGAGGTCGCGGACCGTCGCCGCGCTCGGCGCGTCGAGCCCGGCGTCGAGGAACTCGACGGGGAGCGACTCGGGGCCGAGCAGTTCGCGGACCGCCCGGGTGACGACCGCGGGCGTCGGACAGCCGCTCGGGCTCACCGGTACGGGCGACCCCGGCGCGGGGCGCCCCGCCTCGACGATCTCGAGGTCCGCGCTCGGCGTGTGGACGCGCAGCTCCGGGTCTGCGCCCGCGGCGCTGATCCCGTCGATGGCGGCCGTCTCGGTCGTCCCCGCGACGACGACGAGCCTCACCTCGCCCATCCGGACCACCCTCCGTCGAGCCCGCGGTCTCCCGGCGCGGCGTCGATGTGTACCACTGGCGGTTCATCGATACAAGTGAACTTTAATCGATCGACGCGGGGCGATCGGGAGCGTGCGGGCCGCAGCTCGGTCGAGAAGCGCGGCGCGTGTGCTTTCCCTCGATTCGTCGCGTCGTGTCCCTCTGTCTCTCGCTCGGGTCGCTGGCCGACCGCCCGGGGGAACGCTCGGCGGTCGGCGCGGCCCGGCGCGGACGAGCGCTCGGCCGGACTCCGGCGGATGCGAACGCCCGCGCCCACGGATCCGTCGCAGTCCTCGACGCATAAATCAGGCGCGCGTGGACGGACGGCGCGTCCGACCGTGACGATCGCGGGAGCTCGCGGGCGTCCGACCGTGCGAGAGCCGGATGCGTGCCGGTCCGGTTTCCTTGTTACCACTCCCCACGCGACCCGCGGAGCGAAGCGGTTAAGGGCGGACCGCGGGTATTTCCGCCAACTCGCTGGTGCGGACACAGCGGGCACTCGCCGCCGAGGCGTGCGGTCGGACCGACCGCACGCCCCGGGACGAGACGACATGTGGCCCCTCGCGGCTGAATCGCAACCGTCCGCGCAACACACAATGGCACGAAGCTTCTACTCGCACATCAAGGAGGCGTGGCGGTCCCCCAAGGAGGGGAAACTAGCTGAGCTACAGTGGCAGCGAAAACAGGAGTGGCGCGACCAGGGCGCCATCGAGCGCATCGAGCGCCCCACCCGGCTGGACAAGGCCCGCGAACTGGGCTACAAGGCCAAGCAGGGCGTCATCGTCGCCCGCGTGAGCGTCCGGAAGGGCGGCTCGCGCAAGCAGCGCTTCAAGGCGGGCCGCCGCTCGAAGCGCCAGGGCGTCAACCGCGTCTCGCGCCGCAAGTCGATCCAGCGCATCGCCGAGGAGCGCGCCTCGCGGAAGTACCGCAACCTCCGCGTGCTCAACTCCTACTGGGTCGGTGAGGACGGCTCCCAGAAGTGGCACGAGGTCATCCTCGTGGACCCCGCCCACCCCGCGATCGAGAACGACGACCAGCTGAACTGGATCTGCTCGGACGACCACAAGGGCCGCGCGTACCGCGGCCTCACCTCCGCCGGCACCAAGGGCCGCGGCCAGCGCAAGCGCGGCAAGGGCACCGAGAAGACGCGCCCGAGCGTCACCTCGAACGACCGGCAGGGCAAGTAGCGCCCTCGACCGCTCCGACGTTTTACTCGCGGTCCGCTCTCACGATGAGCCGCCGCGCCGTTTCTCCTCGACGCAAGAGCAAAGAGACCGCGTCACATACTCCCAACCGTACGTGGCGATCGCCAAGTGACCGCGAGCAGCCCCATCCCCCTCGACGCGTTCGCGACAGAACTCGAGTCGTTCGACAGCGACGCGTTCGCGGCGCTCGTCGGCGAGACGTACGCGGCGACCGCCGACGGCGTCGAGGTCGACCCGCCCCGCGTCACGGTGTCGGAGGGTGGCCGCCGGACCGAACTGCTCGCCGTCGCGGCCGCGGGCCGAGGGGTGCCTGACGATGCCGTTGACGCCGTCGACGCCGTCGTCGTCGCGAGCGACTCGCTCGACGACCTCGGACCCGGCCTCGACGCCGAGGTCGTGACGCCGGCGGACCTCCGCGAACGGCTCCTGTACGCCGTCCCGCCGGCGGAGGCGAACGCCATCGCCGACCGACTCCTCGGCGTCCCGGTCCGGTCCGAAGCGTACGACGGTGCGGCCGCTTCAGACACCGACGCGGCGGACGACGACGGTGTGACCGATGTCGACGGCGACGAGTCGGACGGTGAGGGAACGGCGACCGATGACGGCGCGGCGACGGGCGCGGCGACGGGCGCCGTCGCGTCGGGCGTGACGGGAGGCGATACCGCCTCCCTGCCCACCGACCGGACCACCGATGACTCTTCCGGCGATCCGCGGGCTCGCGACCGATCGAACGCCGCCGTTCCGAGCGGCGAGGCGACGGCGGCCGAGTCCGCCACCACCGGCGCGCCGAACGAGCGGCGCTCTCCGCGGACCGTCCTCGCGGCGGTCGCCGTCGCCGCGCTCCTCGTCGCGGCGGCAGGTGCCGGATTCGCCGCCGGCACCGCCGGAATCACCGAACTCGGCGGTGTCGCCGGCGTCGGGGACGACGGAACGACCGACCCGTCGGCGACGGACTCGGACGCGACAGGGTCGACGAACGGCAGCGACGGCGGGACTGAGGGGTCCGGGGACGACGCCGGGAACACCGTCTCCGTCGCGGACGGCGATCCGACCGGCGAGGCCGAGCGGAACACCGCCCTCTCCCCCACCTGCGAGCGGTCCGCACTCCAGGTCGTCCAGATCCAGATGAACGCGCTCCGCTACAACGACAACGCGACGAACGACGGCATCCGGACCCTGCGGGCGTTCGCGTCGCCGCGAAACAAGGAGCTGGTCGGGTCGACCGGCGAGTACGTCGAGCTGTTCGAGACAGAGCAGTACGGGCCGATGCTCACGTACGACACTGCCCAGTACTCGGTGCCGGAGATATCCGACGGCACGGCGGAGGTCGAGGTCGTCACCCGGGAGAACGGCAGCGTCACCGGTCGCTACGAGTTCCGGCTCGTCCGCGTCGGCGGCGGGAGCGGGGACACGGACAGCGCTCTCGGCGACGTGGACGACTGCTGGATGACCGACGCCGTGGCGGCGTCGACGGCGTGACCGCGGACCCCGCGGCGCCGCCACGGAAGCGCTGGCCGCTCGGCGCCGCCTCGGGAACACCGGTTGCGGCGCCCCGACCGGCGATCGGGAACACGATTATATCTGCGCCGGCACTGGTCACGGACATGAGTCTCTCGCTCGACGCGACCCAGCTCGACCGCTACTCCCGGCACGTCATCCTCGACGACGTCGGCCCGGAGGGGCAAAAGCGGCTGCTCGACGCCCGCGTCCTGGTCGTCGGCGCGGGGGGGCTCGGCGCGCCGGCGATCCAGTACCTCGCGGCCGCGGGGGTCGGGACGATCGGTATCGTCGACGACGACGTCGTCGAGCGCTCGAACCTCCAGCGACAGGTGATCCACGGCGACGGCGACGTGGGGCGCAAGAAGGTCGACTCGGCGGCGGAGTTCGTCGCCGACCTCAACCCCGACGTCGACGTCGAGCGCCACGAGCTGCGGCTCGACGCGGGCAACGCCCGGGAACTGATCGCGGACTACGACGTCGTCGTCGACTGCTCGGACAACTTCGCCACCCGCTACGTGGTGAACGACGCCGCCCGGATCGAGGGGGTGCCGGTGTCGCACGGCGCCATCTACAAGTTCGAGGGGCAGGTGACGACGCTCTCGCCCGACGGCCCCTGCTACCGCTGTCTGTTCCCGGAGCCGCCGGAGCCCGGGACGGTGCCCGACTGCGCCAGCACGGGCGTCCTCGGCGTCCTCCCGGGAACGGTCGGCTGTCTCCAGGCGACGGAGGCCGTGAAGCTGATCATGGACGTTGGCGACCCGCTCGTCGGCCGGATGCTGTTCTACGACGCGATGGATCTCTCCTTCGAGACGGTACCGTACGCGCGCAACCCTGACTGCCCGGTGTGCGGCGACGAGGGCATCGACAGCATCGAGGGAATCGACTACGCGGCCGGCTGCCAGATCGACGCGGCCTGATTCGGTCGGGCCGGCGTCCTCGCCGACCCGCCGCGAACGCTCACAGCGACCGGTCGGCCATCGCGCTCCCCGCGGTGACGCCGGCGTCCTCGTCGACGAACCCCGACTGGACGCACCACCGGCAGTACCGGTAGCCGGTCCGGTTCTCCGCGCCGCAGTGCCGGCAGACGACCGTCTCGCCGTCGGCGTCGAGCGGCGGGGGACCGTCTCCACCGCCGCCGTCGCTCGTCTCGCCCGCCTCGGCCGCCGGATCGGCGTTCGGGTCGCGGTCGAGCGCGAGCGTCGGCCCGACGCCCTCGCCGTCCGCGTCCGACGACCGGGTCGCGACCGAGCCGAACAGCTCCGCGGGGTCGCGGTTCCGCCGAACGAGGAGCCACGTCACCGCGAGGTTGAGCGCCGCTACGCCGACGAACACCGCGGCGAGCGGCAGGAGCTGATCTCCCGTCATATGTGTACTGTTACCATCCGAGCGTTTTGTGTCTGACGGTGGGACAGGTCGGCCGGTTCGGTCGGGGTCGGTTCGGTCGGGATCGGCCGGGGTCGGTTCGGTCGGGATCGGCCGGGGTCGGTTCGGTCGGGATCGGCCGGGGTCGGTTCNTCGGCCGGGGTCGGTTCGGTCGGGATCGGCCGGGGTCGGTTCGGTCGGGATCGGCCGGGGTCGGTTCGGTCGGGATCGGCCGGGGTCGGGCGCGCCGCTCCAGAGTACTCTTGAGGCCGCCGGTCGAAGGCGCACTCGCATGAAGGAGACCATCCACACGGACGACGCCCCGGCGGCGGTGGGCGCGTACAGTCAGGCGACGACCGACGGCGACCTCGTGTTCACGGCCGGGCAGATCCCGCTCACGCCCGGGGGGGACCTCCTCGACGACGCGTCGATCGCGGACCAGACCGAGCAGGCGCTCGACAACCTCCTCGCGGTGCTGGAGGAGGCGGGCGCCGGGCCCGAGGACGTGCTCAAGACGACGGTGTTCATGGCCGACATGGAGGACTTCGACGAGATGAACGAGACGTACGCCGGCTACTTCGACGAGTCGCCGCCGGCCCGCTCCGCGGTCGAGGCGGGGGCGCTCCCGAAGGGCGCCGGCGTCGAGATCGAGGCGGTCGCCGTCGTCGAGTAGATGGCCGACGGCGAGGGGGAGTCGGGGAGCGAGCCGGACGCCGTGACCGACGGGTCCGCCCCGGCACCCGGCGCGGCGGCCACCCCGCGCGCCAGAGCGCGCTCCGCGGCGCTGTGGGGGATCGTCGGCGGGTTCGCCTTCCTCGTGCTCGCGCAGGGATACCGGCTTCTCGGTCCTGGATCGCTGCCGGTCGGGTTCGGGGGGCTGGTGCTGGTCGGGTTCGCAGTCGCAGCCGCGTCGGCCGGTATTACGTATCTCGCCGAGGCCCGGGTGCGTGCGAAAAGAAGGACTTAACAGTCACACCGGATTATCTCCGCGTGAGCCAGGATGGCCGAGTGGTAAGGCGCACGCCTGGAAAGCGTGTTCCCATCCGGGATCGGGGGTTCAAATCCCTCTCCTGGCGTTTTCGACGAACAACACGGCGCGCGTAGCGAGCCGTTCGTCGAAAACCGAGACTGAGGGATTTGAATCAGGGAGTGAAGCGAGCGGAACGACTGAGGTTCAACTCCCTCTCCTGGCGTTCTGTCGACGCCGACTACGAGCGAGGAGCGGCAGCGACGAGCGAGTTCGGTGTCGGCGATGCTGATGGGTCGTCCATTTATAAACAACCGAGCGGTGCGCTGTTGATTGTTTATAAATGGACGATTACGGATCGGCGTCGGACACCACCTCCAAAGCCCCAGCTGCGAGGGCGGCGTACGCTCGCTGCGCTCCTCGTCGCTCGTTTCACTCGCTCCTGCGGTGCTTGCGTCGCCTACGCCGCCCTCGCAGCTGCCCCTTTGAGTCCCACCCCCGCACCGCACCGCAGCCTCACGCCTCCCCAGCCTCGTCAGTCGCCGTCGCTTCGCTCCGCCGACTGACTCCCTCGCGCGGTGCTGCTCGCGGCCTGCGGCCGCTCGCAGGCACGCGCCGACCGCATTGTTCATTTATAAGTAATCGCCGCTGCCGGCCGTCGATATTTAAGTACTCAGTTATTGTTGTCGGGCTGCGCTGCTCCGATGGCGTCCCCTCCCCCGCTCGCGGATGCGTCCACACACCGACACAAGATTCATATGTATGGGAGGAGTTGACACGGGTGACGATGCCAGACACGAAATCGGGCCGCGAGCGGAAAGGGAGGAACAAGCGCCGCCAACTCGAGAACCACCTCGCACGGCGCGAACTCGACGCGGACGACGAACCGCCGGAGCCGTATGCCGAGGCCACAGACGCGGAGTTCCTCGCCGAGTCCGACGACGCGGCCCGGTGACGGTCGCGTCCCGATTCGTTTTCTGAGGCCGTCCGTCCCCGAGCCTGCCCGCAATCTCGCGTCGCGAAAGCTTTAGACCCGGGAGCGGCGTATCTCGGCGCAATGAGTCGCGGCCCCGAGCTGATAATCACGGAGAAGGACAACGCGGCGCGGCGCATCGCCGACATCCTGAGCGGCGAGTCCGCGACCGCGGAGCGGATGAACGACGTCAACGTCTACGAGTGGGGCGGCAAGCGGTGCATCGGGCTCTCCGGCCACGTCGTCGGCGTCGACTTCCCCGCCGAGTACAACGACTGGCGCGACGTCGAGCCGGTCGAGCTGATCGACGCGCCCGTCACCAAGACGCCGACGCAAGAGGGGATCGTCGCCGCGCTGCGCCGGCTCGCGCGCAACGCCTCCCGGGTCGTCATCGCGACCGACTACGACCGCGAGGGCGAGCTGATCGGCAAGGAGGCGTACGAGCTCGTCCGCGAGGTGAACGAGGACGTGCCCGTCGACCGCGTGCGCTTCTCCTCGATCACCGAAAACGAGGTGCAGGAGGCGTTCGCGAATCCCGACGACCTCGACTTCGAGCTGGCGGCCGCGGGCGAGGCCCGCCAGACCATCGACCTCACGTGGGGCGCCGCACTGACGCGGTTCCTCTCCCTGTCCGCCCGCCAGCTCGGCGACGACTTCATCTCGGTGGGCCGGGTCCAGGGGCCGACGCTCAAGCTCATCGTCGACCGCGAGCGCGAGATCCAGGCGTTCGACCCCGAGTCCTACTGGGAGCTGACCGGCGAGCTTGCGAAGTCCGGCGGCGACCCGTTCGAGGCGCGGTACTTCTACCTCAACGACGAGGGCAACGAGCGCGAGCGCGTCTGGGACGGCGACGTCGCGGCGGTGCTCACCGAGGCCCTCGCCGCCGCCGACGCGGCGACCGTCGACGACGTCGACCGCCGCACCCAGACCGACGACCCGCCGACGCCGTTCAACACCACCGCGTTCATCCGCGCGGCGGGGTCGCTCGGCTACTCCGCGCAGCGCGCCATGTCGCTCGCGGAGGACCTCTACACCGCCGGCTACGTCACCTACCCGCGGACGGACAACACGGTGTATCCCGAGGATCTGGAGCCCGCGGAGCTGATCGAGGAGCTCTCGGCGGCCTCGACGTTCGGGACGGACGCGGCGAGCCTGCTCGACGGCGACGACGAGATCGAGCCGACCGAGGGCGACGAGGAGACGACCGACCACCCGCCGATCCACCCCACGGGGGAGCTCCCCTCGGCCTCTGACCTCTCGGACGACGAGTGGGAGGTGTACGAGCTGATCGTCCGCCGGTTCCTCGCCACCTGCGCCGACCCGGCCACCTGGGAGCGGCTGCGCGTCGTCGCGCTCGCGAACGGCGAGGCGACGCCCATCGCCGAGACCGCCGACGGGCTCGCAGCCCTCCGAAATCCGGACGACGCGGCGAAGCCGGCCGACCTCGTCGCCGACGGCGGCCTGCGGCTGAAGGCCAACGGGAAGCGGCTGCTGGAGGCCGGCTACCACGACGTCTACCCGTACCGCTCCAGCGACGAGCGGATCGTCCCGGACGTCGAGGTCGGCGAGACGCTGTCGCTGTCGGACCGCGCCACCGAGGGGAAGGAGACCCAACCCCCGCGGCGCTACGGCCAGTCGCGGCTCATCGAGGAGATGGAGAAGCGACAGCTCGGCACGAAGGCGACCCGCCACCGGACCATCGAGAAGCTGTACGACCGCAACTACGTCGAGAGCGACCCGCCCCGGCCGACGCGGCTCGCCGAGGCGGTCGTCGAGGCCGCCGAGGAGTTCGCCGACCGGATCGTGAGCGAGGAGATGACAGCCCAGCTCGAACAGGACATGGCGGCCATCGCGGCCGGGGAGAAGGCCTACGACGAGGTGACCGAGGCCTCCCGCGAGCTGCTCTCGCGCGTGTTCGACGACCTCACCGAGTCGCGCGAGGCGGTCGGCGACCACCTCCAGAACTCGCTGAAGGCGGACAAGACGCTCGGTCCCTGCCCGGAGTGCGGCGCGGACCTCCTCGTCCGGAAGTCGCGGCAGGGGTCGTACTTCGTCGGCTGCGACGGCTACCCCGACTGCGAGTACACGCTCCCGCTCCCGTCGACCGGGAAGCCGCTCATCCTCGACGAGACCTGCGAGGACCACGAGCTCCGCCACGTGAAGATGCTCGCCGGCCGGAAGACGTTCGTCCACGGCTGCCCGCAGTGTAAGGCCGACGAGGCCGACGAGCAGGAGGACGAGGTGATCGGGACTTGCCCCGACTGCGGCGAGGAGCACGGGGGAGACCTCGCGATCAAACGACTCCGCTCGGGCTCCCGGCTCGTCGGCTGTACGCGCTACCCCGACTGCGACTACTCGCTGCCGCTCCCCCGGCGCGGCGAGATCGAGGTCACCGACGAGACCTGCGAGGAGCACGACCTTCCGCACCTCCGCGTCCACTCCGGCGACGAGCCGTGGGAGCTCGGCTGTCCGATCTGTAACTACCGCGAGTTCACGGCCCGCCAGGAGGGGTCGGAGCTCCAGGCGGTCGAGGGGATCGGCGAGAAGACCGCCGCGAAGCTGAAAGACGCCGGCGTCGACGGCGTCGACGAGCTCAAGTCGGCCGACCCGGACGACCTCGCGAGCGACGTCGACGGCGTGGGTGCCGACACCGTCCGCGACTGGCAGGCCAAGGCGGACTGACCGGTTTCGGGCCGACAGCCGTTTCCGGACCGGCGGGAATCATAAAACCATAAACACATATGGGCGGAGTGTCTCCCTTGTCGACAGATGGGGGACCGGAGGGGAGATCCGTCGGCCGACGACCGACAGTCGTCGAGCGGCGACGCCGTCCCGACCGGGATCCTCCGGGCGTTCGTCGAGGCGATTCCGACCCCGACGCTCGTCTGCGATCCGGAGACGCTGACGATCCGGGCAGCGAACGCGCCCGCGGCCGACCTCCTCGGGCACGACCGCGGCACGCTGACCCTGATGGGCCTCCCCGACATCGGTGAGAACGACGTCACCGTTTCCGGGGAGTCGATCGCCGAGGTCGCCGCGGCGGCCGCCCGGCTTCCCGGGTCCGACGGGGCCGACGCCCCGGTCAAGCGGTTCGAGTGGAACCTCCGGCTCGGGAGCCCGGGACTGCGGGTCGACGGGGCGCTCCACGCGGCGACGATCGCCGGCGACGAGTGGCTCGTCGTCGGCCTCTCCGACGCCACCGCCCGCGTCGCCGCCGAGACCGAGCGCGACGCCGAACGCCGACTCGTCGACGCGCTCGCCGAGACGGTCCCGCTCGCGCTGTTCCGGTGTACCGAGGAGGGGACGCTCGCGCGGTGGAACGGCCGGCTGGCGGCCGACTCCGGCTACGACCCCGAGTCGCTCTCGGGGCGGGCGCTCGCCTCGCTGTTCGACGAGGAGACGGGCGGCCGCGTGACCGACGCCCTCTCCCGGGTGTACCGCGAGGGAGAGACCGTGTCTCGAGAGGCGCGGCTGCTCACCCGCTCCGGCGAACGCGTCCCCTACCGGCTCTCCGTCGGTCCCGTCACCGACGGCGACCGGGTCGTGGGCGCCGTCGGCGTCGGCGAGGACCTCACCGAGGCGTCGCTCCGGGAGGAGCGGCTCGCGGTGTTGACCCGCGTCCTCCGACACAACTTCCGGAACGACCTCAACGTCGTCACCGGGTTTACCGGCCGGGCGATCGAGGCCGTCGACGACCCCGAGCTGACGGGGCAGCTCGAGCGGGTCGTCGACACCGCCGAGCGGCTGCTGCGCCTCGGCGAGACCTCGCGGAAGGTGGAGCGGCTGCTCTCTCAGCGCCCCTCGCCGCGGCCGGTCGCGCTCGCGCCCGCGGTCGACGCGGCGCTCGAATCGCTCCCGCCGGAGATCCGCGAGCGCGCGGCCGTCGACGTCGACGTCCCCGAGGGGATCGCCGTGTCCGCGATCGCGTACCTCCCCGAGGCGATCACCGAGCTCGTCGACAACGCGGTCCGGCACAACGACGCCGACGACCCGCGGGTGCGGATCTCGGCCGCGGAGCTGCCGAGCGAGTCGTGGGTCTCGCTCGTCGTCGCGGACGACGGCCCGGGGATCCCGCCGGCCGAGCGGGCCGTGCTCACCGGCGAGGAAACGCCGCTGGACCACGCGAGCGGGCTCGGCCTCTGGTACGTGAACTGGATCGTCACCGCCGGGGGCGGGAGCCTCGACATCGCCGAGAGCAAGGCCGGCGGCAGCCGGATCGAGCTGTCGCTGCGGGCCGCCGAGGAGCCGCTGCCGGAGGACGCGGACCTGTTCGATCCCGACGCCGCCGAGGACGGCGCGTAGCTCCCGGGCCGCCCGCTCACTCGACCAGGCGCAGCTCGTCGCCGACCGCCACCGCCTCGGCCGCGCCCGCCTGTAGTTCGACCACGGTGTCGGCGCGGCCGCGCCCCAGCCCGACGAACGGCGCGAGCCGCTTTTTCGCCGTCACCTCGCCGTCGGCGATCCACACCGCGTCGATCGCGAACGGCACGAACAGCATGTGGAGCCACTGCGTGTCGGGCTCGTCGAACGGGAAGGCCAACGCGTAGTCGTCCGCGATCGACCGCCGGAACATCAGTCCACGAGCCTGTTCGAGCGTCGAGCGCGCGACGTCGACGTCGCTCGCGAGGACGGTCTCGGTTCGATCGCTCCCCGGTGCGGGGCGGTGAACGAGTCGCACGCCCGCCACCTCGCCGCGGGCAGATAAATAGCCTCTCGTTCGGTCGGCGTCAGCTCAGCTCTCGCCGCCGATCGCGTCGGCGCTTAGCTCGCGCTCCCGTACGTCTCCTCGAGGTACTCGACGATGTCGTCGCTCTCGGACATCCCCTCGACCCCGTGCTCCTCGTCGACGAGGACGGGAACACCGGTCTGCCCGGAAACCTCCTCGACCTCGGTGCGCTCGCCGTGCGAGCGCGGCACCATCACCGACTCGTACTCCAGGTCGAGGTCCGCCAGCTTCGTCTTGACCTTCGCGCAGTACGGACAGCCCTCGAGCTCGTAGAGCGTTAGGTTCGCCATCACCGTTGCGTAGGAGACGGACCCGTAAAGAGGTGCGGCCGCGGATGCGTCCGCCGCGCACGGGCGGTCGAGCGCGTTCCGGCCGCAGACAGCGGTGTGGGGGACGCTACCGGGAACTGCGCGAAAACCGGAGGAAATCGGAGCGCGTGAACGGGGTGGTCGGCGAGGCGATGCCGGGTCGGCGTCTATGGAAATCTGTCTCCGACAGATTTCACATAGCGCCGCCCATGCCGCCCATGCCGCCCATGCCGCCGCCGGGGGCGCCGCCCTCGTCGTCGCCGCCCGACGTCGAGAGGTCGCCCGCCGAGATGATGTCGTCGATTTTCAGCACGAGGTTCGCCGCCTCGGCCGCGGAGGCGATCGCCTGCTCCTTCGCGTGGGCCGTCTCGACGACGCCCGCGTCGGCCGTGTCGACGACCTCGCCGGCGAACACGTCGAGCCCGGCGTTCTGGTCGCCCGCCTCGTGGGCCGCGCGCAGGTCGACCAGCAGGTCGATCGCGTCGAGGCCCGCGTTCTCGGCGAGCACGCGGGGGATCAGTTCGAGGGAGTCGGCGAACGCCTCGACCGCGAGCTGCTCGCGCCCCTCGACGGAGTCGGCGTAGTCGCGCAGGCGGCGCGCGATCTCGACCTCGACCGCGCCGCCGCCGGGCAGGGTCCGGCCGTCGGAGACGGTCGTCGAGACCACGTCGAGCGCGTCCTGAATGCCGCGTTCGAGCTCGTCGACCACGTGGTCGGTGGTGCCGTACAGGAGGAGCGTGACGCCGTGGGCGTCCTCGCCCTCGACGTAGAACAGCTCCTCGTCGTCGTCGCGGCTGACCGAGCCGACCGCGAGGTCGTCGGCGGTGAGCGAGTCGAGGTCGGTGACGATCGGCGCGCCGAGGACGTTCTTCAGGAACGTCAGGTCGGACTTCTTCGTGCGGCGGACCGCGAGGATGCCCTCCTTCGCGAGGTAGTGCTGCGCGAGGTCGTCGATGCCCTTCTGACAGAAGACGACGTCCGCGCCGGACTCGACGATCGTGTCGACCTTCTCGCGGAGCTGCTTCTCCTCCTGGTCGAGGAACTTCTGGAGCTGGTCCGGGGAGTCGACGTTGACGGAGGTGTCGACGTCCGCCTCCTCAACCTCGATCGGGTCGTTGAGGAGGAGGACGTTCGCGGACTCGAAGTCGGTCGGCATGTCCTCGTGGACCGCGTCCTTGTCGATCGCCGCACCGGTGAGCAGGCGGGACTCGCCCGCCGCCCGGCCGGTGCGCGTCTCGATGTTGAGGTTCGCCAGATCGACCACGTGGGAGCCGTCGTCGGCCTCGACGGTGACGCCCTGTACCGCGCGGACGACGAGGTCGGCGAGCACGTCCTTGTCCAGCTCCGCGCCCTTGCCGGTCATCGACGTCTCGGCGACGTTACGCAGCGTCTCCGTGTCGTCGGGGTCGACGGCCGTCGCGACCTCGTCGACCTGCTCGCGGGCGTACTCGCTCGCGAGGTTGAACCCCTTGATCACCGCGGTCGGGTGGATGTCCTGTTCGAGGAGGTCCTGCGCGTTCTTCAGCAGCTCGCCCGCGATGGCGACCGCGCTGGTCGTCCCGTCGCCGGCCTCGTCCTCCTGGGTCTCGGCGACCTCGACGACCATCTCGGCGGTCGGGTTGTCGATGTCCATCTCCTGGAGGATGGTGACGCCGTCGTTGGTGATGGTGACGTCGCCCATCGAGTTGACGAGCATCTTGTCCATCCCTTTCGGTCCGAGCGTCGAGCGGACGGATTCGGCGACGCCGCGCGCCGCGGAGATGTTGTACTCCTGTGCGTCCTTGTCCTGGACGCGCTGGGCGTCCTCGCCCATAATGATCATCGGCTGGCCCTGCTGCATTCGCTGACTCATACAGCGTTTGATTGATTGTGATTCTATATAAATCTCTCGGTGAGGGGCGACCGGACGCGCTCGGCCGTCGCCGGCGACTCTCGGCGAAAACCGCACGACACCGCGGTCATCTATCCCGGTTCATGCGGGAAGTTAGCATTGATCTATTTTGCTTCGAGAACGCCGTTTCGCCCTGGTTTATATACTTCTTCCGCGGCGGCTCGTCACCCCGGGATCCCGCCGGCGAGGAGCGCGGCGTCGACGAGCAGCAGGACGGCGAGGCCGCCGCTCGCCAGCAGGTAGGGCCGAGCGACGGACGCCAATCGGGCGGATCCGGGGACGCCCCCGACTCCGGCGAGCGCGTCGACCGGGAACCCCTCGGCCATGTACCGGCCCCACCCGAGGTCGGGGTCGATTTCGCGGCGCATCCGGAGGACGCCGAGCTCGACGAGCCCGTTCATGACGCCCCACAGCGACAGCATCGCGAGGACGGCCCACCCCCGGCCGGTCGTCGCGAGGAGATCGAGCGGCGTGTACAGCCGCCAGATCATGTACGCGCCGGTGACCGGGAGGACGACACCGGTCCAGCGCGTGAGCATGAGGAGCCGGTGCGCGGCGTCGACGAACGCGGCGCGACCGAGCGTCCCGTCGGTCGCCCGCGGCAGGGTCGCGTAGACGACGTACAGCGTCGCGCCGGTCCACAGCGCGCCGGAGAGCACGTGGAGGACGAAGGCGGTCGTGAGCAACACGGGATCGGATGGGCGCGAGAGCGGGAAAAAGGCCCTCCCGGACAGGATCGGTTCGGCCGCGGCGGGCGGTTAGCTCTCCGCGACCGGCACCGCGTCGAGCGCGGCTTCGACCACCCGCACCGCGCTCGCGCCGTCGCGCCGCGGGACGACGCAGACGAGCGCGTCGCCGGCCACGCCCGCGGCCCCGACGTCGACGTCCGCGGCGGCGAGCCGACCGAGCGCGTCCGCCAGCGCAGCGGCGTCGACGTCGCCGGTCGCGAGGATCGCCGTGCGGTCGCCGCCGTCGACGACCGCCGCGTCGCCGACCCGGAGGAGGGCGTCGGCGTCGTCCGCGCCGGAGTCGCCGGCGCCCGCGTCCGCTGCGTCGTCCGCGTCGTCGACCACGCCTACGCCGCTCCGCATGGTGACGCTCGCGGTCCGGGACTCGGTCTCGTACGCCGGCAGGTCCTCCCGAAAGCGGCGGAGCGCGGCCGCGATCGCGTCCGGGCCGCCGTCGAGGTCGGCCCGCTCGGCGAGCCAGGTCGCGGCGGCGCTGTGGTTCACCAGTCCGGCGCGGAGCGCGTCGCGGACGAACGGGTGCGCTCTGACCGCCTCGCGCGTCTCGGCTGCCAGCGACATGCGCGGGGCTGCGCGTCGGGCGGGCAAGATCGTTTCGGTCCGGTCGCCGGACGCGCGGACCGCTCGCCGCCGACGGTTCGGCGTTCTCGTCGCCTCGCAGCCTCCGAAGTCCCTAAGAGCGGCGCGGCCCCAGCACGGGTATGCAGTCGCTCGTCATCGTCGCGCACGGCTCCCACCTCAACCCCGAGTCGAGCGCGCCGACGTACGACCACGCCGACACGATCCGCGCCACCGGTGCCTTCGACGAGGTCCGAACCGGCTTCTGGAAGGAAGAGCCGCACTTCCGAGAGGTGCTCCGCACCGTCGAGGGCGACGAGGTGTACGTCGTCCCGCTGTTCATCTCGGAGGGGTACTTCACCGAGCAGGTGATCCCCCGCGAGCTCCGGCTCGCCGGCTGGGACGTCTCCGAGTGGGACTCCGACGGCCTCTCGGCCGACCAGGCGACCCTCGTCGCCGAGGACATCGACCGCGAGGTCCACTACTGCGGCCCGGTCGGGACCCACCGCGCGATGACCGACGTGATCGTCCGGCGGGCGGAGTCCGTGACGAACGACGCCGACGTGGGCGACGGGTTCGGGCTGGCGGTCGTCGGCCACGGCACCGAGCGCAACGAGAACTCGGCGAAGGCGATCGAGTACCACGCCGACCGGATCGCCGAGCGCGACCGCTTCGACGAGGTGAAGGCGCTGTACATGGACGAGGACCCCGAGGTCGACGACCTCCCCGAGCACTTCGAGAGCGACGACGTCGTCCTCGTCCCCCTCTTCATCGCCGACGGCTACCACACCCAGGAGGACATCCCGGAGGACGTCGGGCTCTGCGAGGACCACACCGAGGGGTACGACGTGCCCGAGACGGTCGACGGCACGCGGATCTGGTACGCGGGTGCGGTGGGCACCGAGCCCCTGATGGCCGACGTGGTCTTGGAGCGGGCGGCCGACGCCGGCGCCGACCTCGGGACCGCGCTCGACGACGTGCGCGAGACGACCCGCGTCGCCACGGGGGACTGACCGTGGCCGACTCCACCCCCGCGACCGACGGCGGCGAGGCGGTCGACGACGAGGCGGTCGACGACGAGGCGGGCGACGACGGGACCGCGACCCCCGAGATCGACCTCCCGGGCGACGCGTTCGACGCGGTGCTCGACGCGCTCGACGACCTCGACCCGGGCGAACCCCTCCGGTTCGAGGGGTTCAGCGTCGCCCGCGACGACGAGGGGGGATACGTCCTCGCCGACGGCGGTCGGCCCAGGCCGATGGACGAGCGCGAGCTTCACGAGGCGCTCACCGAGCGCGCCGCGGCCGTCACCGATTGGTACGCCTTCGAGCGCGTCGTCGGCGAGTTCGGCCCGCGCCGCGCCTTCCTCCGGTGGATCGAGGACGCCGACGGCGAGACCGTCGCGACTCGGTACGCCGCGCTCGCCGAGGGGATCGAGCGCGCCTGGGGCGAACTGAAGATTACGGCGACGGTCACCGACCGCGGGGAGCGCCGCTACGACGTGCGCCACGCCGACGACGCGGACGCCTCGGTCGACGACTTGGAAGCGCACGAGGATCCCCTCGACGCGCGCGACCTGGTCACCTTCGACGAGAAGGGGCGATACCGCCCCCTCAAGACGGCGCCGTCGCTCGCCGGCGGGTGGGTCTTCCCCGATCTGGGGCCGCGCGACCTCTACGAGACGGTGGAGACGATCTACCCCGCGACGGTCGCCAACTGGCACCGCGAGCGCGAGGGCGAGCTCGACGTGACCCACTGGCGCGAGACGATGGAGCGCCAGTCCGGTATCTACGGCGTCGTGAAGACGTGGGACCGCGGCGAGGGCCACGAGCACGTCGACTGGGTCGCCGAGGCCTGCTGCGACGACTCGCAGTGTCTCAAGCGCCGAGAGTGGGAGTACGACGAGGACACCGACCTCGACGTCGACGGCGGCGACGGCGTCTTCCCCTGTCGCGAGCCCTGCTCCGTGGTGGTGTCGGCCGCGCGGAAGTGGACGCGGCTGGAGAGCGAGCAGCCGCGGACCTACGAGTTCGAGCTGACGCCGAGCGAGAAGGAGCAGGTCGAGGCTATCATCGACGCGGTCGCCGACGGCCGGACCGACGAGATCCGCGAGGCGGACACGAAGGAGGGCGCGAACCGCTACCGCGCGCGCTTCCTGCGGGCGAAGCGGTTCGACGACGAGGGGAACCTCGGCGGCGTGCCGACCGACCCGGACGAGGAGTGACTCTCCGGCGGGACCGCGACGAAGCGCGCCAGGCTGACGCGCGGGACCGCGACGAAGCGCGCCAGGCTGACGCGCGGGACCGCACCCGCCCGCCCCGGAAACATCGCCGCGCCCCGCAGGCTTTTCTCACCGCCCCCGGTACGGTACGGTAATGAACGCCGTCACGCTGGGTCCCGCCGGCACGTACTCGCACCGCGCCGCTCGCTCCGTCGCCGCCGAGGTGTCGTTCCGGGAGTCGGTCACCGCCATCGTCGACGCCGTCGCGGCCGGCGAGTTCGAGCGCGGCGTCGTCCCCATCGAGAACAGCATCGAGGGCTCCGTCACGGAGAGCCTCGACGCGCTCGCCGACTACGACGTCTCGGTCACCCGCGAGGTCGTCACGCCGATCCGGCACGCCCTCCTCGCGCAGGACGACGCGTTCGAGGTCGTCGCGAGCCACTCGCAGGCGCTCGCGCAGTGTCGCAACTGGCTGGAGTCGAACTACCCGGACGCCGGCCTCGAAGCGGTCGCCTCCACGGCCCGCGGGGTCGAGCGCGCCCGCGAGGACGCCCGCGTCGCCGGGATCGGGCACCCGGACAACGCCGGCGACGACCTCTCGATCCTCGCGGCGGACATCCAGGACCGCACCTCCAACGCGACCCGGTTCCTCGTCGTCGCGCCCGAGTCCGCACGCTCCGACGCCGGCGGGAAGACCACCCTGATCGTCTACCCGAACGCGAACTACCCCGGCCTCCTCCTGGAACTGCTGGAGGCGTTCGCCGACCGCAACCTCAACCTCTCGCGGATCGAGTCGCGCCCGAGCGGCGAGCGCCTCGGCGACTACCTGTTCCACTTCGACGTGGACGCCGGCCTCTACGAGGACCACATGGCGAAGGCGGTCGGAGACGTGGAGGCCATCGCGGACAACGGGTGGGTGAAGATGCTCGGCTCGTACGACACCGAACACGTGCTGGACTGAGTCTCGCTCCCGATCGCGGCGCCGCTCCGGCGCCGCTTCCGCCCGCTCGGTCGTCGGGTGACGCCGGCAATACCGACGCAGATTTGGGTCTCTTTCGTGCCGAATGCGGGTTGCTTTCACCAAATTGTTGAATACATACTGAAACGTCTTCTCGGACGGGTTCATCCCATGAACGCAAACAGACGGACGGTACTGAGGGGCGTCGGAGCGGGAACGGCGACGCTGCTCGGCGGCGTCGGCGCGGCCGCCGCAAAGCCGCCGAGTCAAGGCGACACGATCGTCGACGTGGCGGTCGCCGCCGACGGGTTCGATGTGCTCGTCGCAGCGGTCCAAGAGGCCGGGCTCGTCGACACGCTGAGCGGGAACCGGCAGCTGACGGTGTTCGCCCCGACGGACGAGGCGTTCGACGCCGCCGGGATCACGGCCGACAACGTGGGCGACGTCGACGACGAGTTCCTGACCGACGTGCTCACCTACCACGTCGTGCCGGGTCGCCGGAAGGCGAACTCGATCGTCAACGCCGACAGCGTCCCGACGCTGAACGGCGCGACGGTCGACGTCGACGGGACCGTCCTCAACGACGGTCAGGCCGAGATCGTCGAAACGAACATCGAGGCCTCGAACGGCGTCATCCACGTCATCGACGGCGTGTTACTGCCGTAGGCGGGCTCTCGACCGATGCCCCCGCTGACGGTACGTCCTCCTCCATGCGCCGTGTGGCTATCCCCGCGCTTAATAGCCGCTCTCCCGATGGGTACTGTCGATGGAGCCGGTTCTCTGGCAGGTGTTGGCCGGGACGCGCGGCGGCCCGAACCGGGCTCGCCTGCTCCGCGCGCTCGACGAGCGCCCGCGGAACGCCAACCGGCTCGCCGAGGACCTCGACCTCGCGTACAAGACCGTCAGACACCACCTCGACGTGCTGGAAGAGAACGGCGTGATAGAGAGCACCGACCAGAACTACGGTGCCGTTTACCTCCCCACGGACCGGACCCGTACGCACTGGGACACCGTCGAGGAGATCATCGACCAACTGGAATGAGCATAACATATCTCCCGAACGCAGCGACCGACCGCCGAACCGGAGGGCACGCGGCATGACAGCGACCCTCGGCGTGACGACGCCCGAACTGACCGCGACGATCGACGTAGCGACGGCCGGCATCGCGACGCTCGGCGGCGCGACGCTCGGCGTGGCGCGGGTCGCCGCGGGGCTGAACATCCTGCTGCTGCTCGTCCTCGTCGGCATTTGGGGCCGGAACTACCTCGAGATCCGGTCGAAACACACCCTCGGCTCGGCGGTGTTCGCGCTCTTCCTCCTCGCCGAGAACGCCCTGGCGCTGTTCTACTACCTGAACCCGCCGCAGATGTCGACGCCCGCGCTCCGGGCGATGATGTACCTCCAGATCTTAGAGTTCGTCGGCATCGCCTTCCTCGTCTACGTGACTTGGGACTGAGCCGGGTCTGTCCCCCGGGCCGAGTCGCGCTACTCGAACCGGTACGTCGCGCCGTCCGGGCCGTCCTCGATCTCGACGCCGACCTCGCGGAGCGCGTCGCGGAGCTCGTCGGCGCGCTCGTAGTTGCCGGCCTCGCGCTCGGCCTCGCGCACGTCGAGGACGAGTTCGACCAGCTCGCCGGCGAGGTCGACGTCGCCGTCGCTCGGCGATTCGAACTGGAGCCCGAGCACGTCGCCGCCGAGGTCGTCGAACGCCTCGACCGCCTCGCGGAGGCCGCGGTAGTCGTAGGCGGCGTCGCCGTTGGCGTCGATGTGTCGGTTCACCGCGTCGGTGAGGTCCAGGAGCGCCGCGGTCGCCTCCCGGAGGTTGAGGTCGTCGTTCATCGCAGCCGCGAAGTCGTCGCGGGCGGTTTCGACCGCCGCGCGGAGGTCGCCATCCGCCGCTTTCGCGCGGGCGTCGGTCGAGTCGAGCGCGTCGACCGCGCGGTCGTAGGTGCGCGAGAGGCGCTCCCAGCGCTCCTCGGCCTCGGCGATCGTCTCCTCGGTGAGCGCCTGCTCGGAGCGGTAGGCGGCGCCGGCGTAGAAGGTCCGGACGACGTTGACGCCGAGTTCCTCCAAGGCGTCGGGGACGGTCCAGAAGTTGCCGATAGAAGAGGACATCTTCTCGCCGTCCATCTCCAGGAGGCCGACGTGGAGCCAGTGGCGCGCGAACGCCTCGCCGGTGGCGGCCTCCGACTGCGCGATCTCGTTCTCGTGGTGCGGAAAGACGAGGTCGCGGCCGCCCATGTGAATGTCGAGCGTGTCGCCGAGGTGCGTCGTCGACATCGCCGAGCACTCGACGTGCCAGCCCGGGCGCCCCTCGCCCCACGGCGACTCCCACGTCTCGCCGTCGGGCGTCTCCGCCCCGTGGTCGTGTTTCGCGTGCTCTCGCGCCGCGGTCTCGCTCACGCCGTCCGCCTTCCAGAGGGCGAAGTCGGCGGGGTTGCGCTTCTCCGAGCGCTCGTCCGGCTCGCCCTGCGCTTCGAGCGCGTCGAGGTCCTGGTTCGAGAGCTTCCCGTACTCCTCGAAGCGCGTCACGTCGAAGTAGACGGAGCCGTTCGACTCGTAGGCGTACCCCCGCTCGATCAGGGTCTCGACGAGGCCGACGATCTCCGGGACGTGTTCGGTGACGCGGGGGTACACCTCGGCGCGCTTCAGGTTCAGCCCGCGCATCGCGTCGAAGACGCTCGCCGTGAACGTCTCGGCCACGTCGCGCTCGGCGGCCCAGTCGTCGCGCTCGCCGACGCGGGCCGTGATCTTCTCGTTGACGTCCGTGACGTTCTCGACGTGGCGCACGTCGTACCCCTCGTGTTCGAGCCACCGGTGGAGCACGTCGGCGTGGAACCACAGCCGGGCGTGGCCGAGGTGGGGGTCGTCCGACACCGTCAGGCCGCAGACGTACAGCGTGACGTCGCCGTCGGCCGTGAACTCGACGCGCTCGTCTTCCAGGGTGTCGGTAACGACGAGACTCATTACGACGTGGTTGCCGAGGTGAGCGTTTTAAATCGTCGGATCGAGCGAGATAACTCTATCCGGGAGCTCAAACCGCGTCCCCGAAGCGGTTAGAGAAAGAGAATTGTCCCGATCTGTACTGCTGCGTAGCCAAGCACTATCACAACAATAGCCTTTATCAATAGCCCCGGAATGTTGTTCGGAATGTCGTCCCATTGCTCTGCGATCCCCGGTCCTTCCGGTTCTACTGCCGCCGGTGTCCTTCCGCTGTTTTCGAAGATGTCATCGCCAAACATCCGCTCTAACTCGGCGTCTTGTCTGTCCATCATCGCGTCGAACTCGTTGTAGTTGTCGAACCGGTTCTTGATCTGGCTGACGTACGACGCGGAGCAGTCACACGCGTTCGCGATCTCCTGATTCGTCGCATTCGGGTTTTCCCACCACGTGAGGAGGATATCTCGTTGTAGGTTCGTTTTGGAACTGTCTCCCATATGCGAACTACGTGATTTTTTGTTGATAATATTTTCTACAAAACACGAAGACAGAGAATCGTTTTTGACTAAATAAATTGGCTCATTCTTTACTCTTTGAAATTTCTAAATATAAATGGCCAACGGCGGTACGGCGAACACCTCCAAAGCCCCAGTCGCGAGGGGCCCGTACGCTCGCTGCGCTCCTCGCTCAGTCACTCCGTTCCTTCGCTGCGGTGCTTGCGTCGCCTACGGGCCCCTCGCGACTGCCCCTTTGAGTCCCACCCGCCCGCGACCGCACCGCAGCCTCACACCTCCCCAACCTCGTCAGTCGCCGTCGCTTCGCTCCGGCGACTGACTCCCTCGCGCGCGCTCCTCGCGGCCGCCTTCGGCGGCCACTCGGAGGCACGCGCCACCGCAGTTCTATTTATAAATAACGACCCTCTCCCTCACTCTACCCGCGTCGTCCATTCCACCTCGTACCCCGCCTCGCGCACCGCCGACAGGACGCGGTCGACGTGGGCCGGGCCGTTCGTCTCCACCTCGAACACGAGGTCGGCGTCGCCAACCGGCAGGTCCGGGCGGCTGCGCTCGTGGCGCACCGTCCGGATGTTCGCGCGCTCGCCGCCGATCAGGGTCGCGATCTCGCCCATCGTCCCGGGCGTGTCGTCGATGCGGACGGAGAGCTCGATCAGCTGGTCGCGGTCGACGAGGGCGTGGGTCACCACCTCCTTCAGCGTCGTCACGTCGATGTTGCCGCCACAGAGGAGGGGAACGACGGTCTCGCCGGCCAAGTCCAGCCCGTCGACCGCGTCGTCATTTAAAAGGGCGGCCGCGGCGGTCGCGCCCGCGCCCTCGACCATCTGCTTCGCACGCTCTAAGAGCAGCAGGATCGCGTTCGCCACGTCGTCGTCGCTCACGACGACCACCTCGTCGAGGTGCTCCTCCAGAAGCTCGAAGGTGAGGTCGCTCAGCCCGCCGGTCGCGATGCCGTCGGCGATGGTGTCTGGCTCGTCGCGCGTCACGAGCTCGCCGGCCGCGAGGCTCTCCGAGAGCGTCGACGCGCCCTCGGTCTGGACCCCGACGACCCGCGTCTCGGGCGCTCGCGCCTTGATCGCGGTCGCGACGCCTCCCGCGAGCCCGCCGCCGCCGACCGGGACGAGCACGGTGTCGAGGTCGGGCACTTGGTCGAGCACCTCCAGCCCGAGCGTCCCCTGTCCGGCGACCACGTCCGGGTCGTCGAACGCGTGGACGAACCGCGTTCCGGGGTCGTCGGTCAGCGTCCGGGCGTGTTCCATCGCCTCGGGGAACGCGCTCCCGCGGAGCACGACCTCGGCGCCGTACGCGCGGGTTGCCTCGATCTTCGCCGCGGGCGCGGACTCCGGCATCACGATCGTCGCGTCGATCGCGGCGTCCGCCGCCGCCAGCGCCACCCCCTGCGCGTGGTTGCCCGCGCTCGCGGCCACGACGCGCTCGATCGCGGGGTCGTCGGCCCCCGCACCCGAACCGGCGACCGCCCGCGAGATCGCGTTGTACGCGCCGCGGGTCTTGAACGAGCCGGTGCGCTGGAGGTGCTCCATCTTCAGGCGCACGTCGGCGCCGCACCGGTCGCTCAGCGACCGGCTCCGCTCGACGGGCGTGCGCTGGACGATGTCGGTGCCGGCGAGCCGCTCGGCGGCGGCCTCGACGTCGTCGATCGTGACGGGGGACATGGGCGCGGTGTTCGCCCGGTCCCCGCAAAAGAACTCGGTTTCGGAACGCCGATACGGACGAACTGCCGTCCCGGCCTCACCGCTTGCCGAGCGCTTCCTCGAAGACGCGCTGCGCCCGTTCGTACCCCTCGTTCCGGTCGACGATCGGGTGCGGGTACTCTGGCGCCAGCGCCTCGCGCTCCCCCCGCGAGAGGGTCGGCCAGTCGACGACCCTCTCCGCCGGCACGTCCGCCAGCTCCGGAACGTACGCCTTCACGAAGCGCGCGTCCGCGTCGTACTTGCTCATCTGGCTCACCGGGTCGAAGATCCGCACGTCGACGGAGTCGGTTCCTGTCGAGGCCGTCCACTGCCACGCGCCGTGGTTCGAGGCGTAGTCGTGGTCGATCAGCTGCTTCGTGAAGTAGCGCGCGCCGCGCCGCCAGTCGATCAGGAGGTGTTTCGTGAGGAAGCTCGCGACGACCTGCCGCGGGCGGTTGTGGATATATCCCTCCTCGTTCAGCTGTCGCATCCCGGCGTCGACGAGCGGGTAGCCGGTCTCGCCGCGCGTCCACGCCTCGAACGCGTCGTCGTCGTCGCGCCAGGCGATCTCGTTCGGGAACGACTTGTAGTTCGAGACGGCCAGCTCCGGGTTGTAGTACAGCAGGTGGTACATCTGCTCGCGCCACGACAGCTCGTAGCGGTACTTGTCGACGTTGCGGCGCTCGGAGCCGGTCGCGGCGTCGTACGCGTCGCCCGCGTCCGCCCACAGCTCCCGGATCCCGATCGCTCCCGTTGCGAGGTACGGGGACATCCGCGAGACCGCGTGCGTCGGCGCCTCCACCGCCCGCGCGAGGTCGTCGCGGGTGTCGTTGTAGGACCGAATTCCGCCTTCGAGGAACTCGTCGAACCGCTCGCGCGCGGCGTCGTACCCCGCGTCCGGGAGGTCGATGTCGGCGTCGGGCTCGGGGACCGTCTTCCCGTCGCGCACGTCGGCCAGCGCGTCCCGACCGGGCTCCGCGTACGGCCCGCGCTTCGGAACGGCGTCCCAGTCGTCGTGAAACTGGCTGTGGTTCGGGTAGCGCTCGTCCAACCGCCCGGGATCGACCAAGACGAGGTCGGTCCGCGACTCCGTCTCGACGCCCGCGCCGGCGAGCGCGTCCTCGACGGCCCGCCCCCGGTTACGGCGCGCCGGTCGGTAGTGGTCGTCGTAGTACACCGCCTCGGCGTCGTACTCGTCGGCGAGGTCGACGAGGACCTCGTCCGGGTCGCCGGCGCGGACGACCAGGTCGCTCCCGAGTTCGCGGTACCGCGCCTCCAGCCGCTTGATGTGTCGGAGGAAGAACGCGCGTTGACGCGCGCCGATCGTCGCGAGCAGGTCGGAATCGTAGACGAACGTCGGAACGACTTCGCCCTTCCGGGCCGCGGCCGCGAGGCCGGCGTTGTCCCGCGTCCGCGCGTCGCCTCGGTGCCAGAACAGGCGCATACGATCGCCTGGGGCGCGAGCGGATAGTGTCTGTCGCCGGGTCGTCTCGCCCGCCGCCCGCCATTCCGCCAGTACGTTCAAGACGCTCCGTCTCGAATCCTGACCCGTATGACACGACGCGATCCCTTCGACGAGATCGAAGACCTGCTCGAACGGATGGGCCGCGAGTTCGAGGAGCTCGGCGGCACGCTGGAGGGGACCGGTCCCGAGGTCCCGCGGTTCCCCGGCGCCCGCGACGTCGACGTCGACGTGATCGAGGACGACGAGGCGGTCACCGTCGTCGCCGACCTCCCCGGGTTCGACGCCGACGACGTCGACGTCGAGTTCCGCGACGACGCGCTCGTCATCACCGGATCCCGCGAGGAGGCGACCGAGTTCGACGTCGCCGGCGCGGACGCGGGCGACGACGACGGCGGTGAGGCCGACGCGGACGCCGCGGACGACGCCGGCGACGGCGCACACGAGGTCGACGACGAGGTCCGCTACCACCGACGCGAACGCCGCCTCCGGTCGGTCTCCCGCCGGATCCCGATCCCGGAACCGGTCGAGGCGGACGCGGCGACGGCCTCGTTCGACGCCGGCGTGCTCACCGTCACGCTCCCCAAGCGCTCGCCCGACGACGACCGCGGGCACACGATCGACGTCAGCTGAGCCTCGGACGCGTCGCTCGGGATCGCCATTTTCCGCCGCGACCGCGAGATAGCACGCGTCACTCGCTGTTTAATACCTCACGGCGCCTTCCTGTTGGTATGAACACGACGAATCCCTTCGACGAGATCGAGCAGTTCCTCGGCCGCACTCCCTTCGCGGGCGACCGAGCCTGGGGCCGTGACCTCCGGACCGCCGACATCGACGTGGCCGAGTACGACGACGAGCTCGTCGTGATGGCCGACCTCCCGGGGTTCGACCGCGACGAGATCGACGTTCGCGCCCGCGACGACCGGCTCACCATCGCCGCCGAGCGCGACGCGGAACGCGAGGACACGGGCCGACGATACCTCCGACGCGAGCGCCGCCACGAGTCCGTCACCCGGACCGTCGACCTCCCGCGGACCGCCCGTCACGAGGACGCCACCGCGTCGTACCGACACGGCGTGCTCACCGTCACGCTCCCGCTCGACGCCGTCGACCCCGACGAGGGGCACCGGATCGACGTGAACTGAGCGGGTCGACGCACCCGGGGTCGAACCGCGCGCCCGATTTTTCGCGCACTCGATTTTTCCGGCCGATGCTTTCTCCACACTCCCCGTGCTAACTACCCGCATGAACGACGCCGACCCCGCGGCCGCCAGGCGCGAACTGGTGAGCGCGCTCCGCGACCACCTCGACGCGAGCGAGCGGACGCTGTCGGCGATCGGCGCGGTCCCGCGCCACGAGTTCGTCCCGGAGCCGCAGCGCGCGTCGGCGTACGCCGACCGGCCGCTCCCGATCGGCCACGACCAGACGGTCAGCGCGCCGCACATGGTCGTACTGATGACCGACCTGCTCGACGTCGAGCGCGGCGACCGCGTCTTCGAGGTGGGGACCGGCTGCGGCTACCACGCCGCCGTCGTCGCCGAGATCGTCGGTCCGGGGAACGTCTTCTCGGCCGAGCGCGTCCCGGAACTGGCCGCCGCCGCCCGCGAGCGCCTCGACCGCCTCGGCTACGACGTGACCGTCGCGGCCGCCGACGGCCGCGAGGCGTTCGCCGACGAAGCGCCGTTCGACGCCGCCTACCTCACCTGCGCGGCGCCCGAGTCCGTCCCGGACGCGATCGTCGACCGCGTCCGGACTGGCGGCCGCGTCGTCGCCCCCGTCCGTCAGGGCGGTCGCCAACGGCTCGTCCGACTCACGGTCCGCGAAGACGGGATCGACCGCGAGGACCACGGCGGCGTGCGATTCGTCCCGATGCGGTAGTCGGCCCGCCGAACGCACGGTTTTAGAGGACCGAGCCCCGAGAGCGGTCATGGACGACGCGTCGCTCAGGGCGGACATGATCGAGGGGCTCGAACACCAGATCGGCGAGCCGATCGAGCCGCCCGTGCTGACCGCCCTCCAGCGCGTCCCGCGCGACCCCTTCGTCGACGACTCGCCCCGCGACGGCGTCGACGGCGACGACCCGCACTCGCTCTCCCTCCCGACGCTGGTCCGCCTGATCACCGCCCTCGACGCCGAGGAGGGCGACTCGGTGCTCGTCGTCGGCGCGGGGGTGGGCTACTCGGTCGCGATGCTCGCGGAGATAGCCGGCGCGCGCCGCGTCCACGCGGTCGACATCGACCGGTCCGCCGTCCACGCCGCGCGGTCGAACCTCGACGCGGCCGGCTACGGCGCGGTCCTCGTCGACCGCGCGGACGGCGCCGACGGGCTCCCCGCGTACGCGCCCTACGACCGGATCCTCCTCGAAACCGCCGTCGTCGAGCCGCCGCGTTCCCTCCGCGAACAGCTGGCGTCCGGCGGTCGTATCGTCTACCCGCGCGGCGCTGGGGTCCAGACGGTCGCGGCGATCGAGCCGTCGCCCGCCGCCGACTCCGCTCCGGACGAGGACCCGGCGCCGGCGGGGTTCGAGACGGTCGAGACGCACGGGCCGGCGCGGCTCCAGCCGATGCTCGTCGACGGCGAGCAGCCCGGGGCGGAACGGAACCGGACCCGACGCGAGGACGCCGAGCGCGCCGAACGCGGGCGTCAGCGTCGGCACGGCTGGGAACAGGACTGGATCGACTGGGACGAGCGGCTCTGAAAGGCCCTCTCGCTCGCGTCGCTCGCGGCGTCACTCCTCGACGACGAGCACCTCGGTGTTCCCCCGCTCGTCGACGTAGTCGCCCTCCGCCGGCGGCTTGATGTCGATCGTGAGCGTCCCGTCGGCCTGATTGGGTCCGAGTTCGGGGTCGACGTCGACCGTCGCGACCCCCTCTCCGTTCGTCTTCGCGGTGACGACGCCGTCGATCCGCGCGGAGCCGCCGCGGACGATGACCGTCGCGTCCGCGACGCGGGAGCCGTCGGGGTCGACGACCGCGACGTCGATTGACTGATCGCCGGGCGTGGTCACCTCCGGCTGCGGCTGCGCGTCGAGCTCGGTCGCGGCCAGCCCGTCGATGTCGCCGATCATTCCCATCATCACGCTGAGGCTGGCGACGCCGACGACGAGCGCGATGACGAGTCGGACCGGAAGCCCCTCGATCGCACGGGTGTCGGTGCTGAACGTCCGGCGGTTCGCGGTGCGCGAGTCGTGTGTTCGATCGGACATACGGCCCGCTGGCCGCGGCATCGCTTATAAAGAGTCGGACGAAGCCGGACGGGGGGCGACCGACGTTCGCGGGGGCGTTCGCGGCCGCGAGACTCGCCCGACCGTTTTTATCCGATGCCGCGGCCACCCGACCGCGTGTACGTGCTCGGCCGCGACAAAGCGGAGTTCGACCGCGACGACGGAACCGGCCCCACGGGCGAGTCTCGCCGCGACGCCGAACCCGACACGGACGACGACCGCCCGCCTCACACCGCCCGAATCGGATCCTTCCTCGCTCGCGACGGGAGCGCCGGCGCGGCGGTCGGCGTCGACCTCGACCGGCCGCACGCGGGGGTCGTGTTCGGGAAACGCGGGACCGGGAAGTCGTACACGCTCGGCGTCCTCGCGGAGGAAATAGCCGACGCCGACGGCGTCGCACCGGTCATCGTCGACCCGATGGGCGTCTTCGGCGGCCTCGAGGCGGCCGGCGGCCGCGTCGTCGACCCCGCGGTCCGCCCCGCCTCCATACCGCCCTCGACGTGGCCGGACCTGCTCGGACTCGACCCGGCGAGCGGCCCCGGGAGCCTCGTCTGGCGCGTCGTCGCGGACGCGGTCGACGGCGGCTCTTCGCCCTCGCTCGCGACGCTCCGCGAGGCGGTCGACGCCGCCGACGCTCCGGCCGAGACGCGGCGCGCCGCGGCGAACCACCTCCGGCTGGCCGACTCGTGGGGCGTCTTCGACGCCGACGCACCGCCGGTCGCGTCCCTCGCGGCCGACGGCGACCCCTCCGTCCTCGACCTCGCCGGCGTCCCGGACGCCGCCGCATCGGCAGTCGTCCGCGCCGTCGCTCGCGGCCTCTACGACGCACGGGTCGCTGGCAGTCTTCCGCGGCTCCCGTGGCTCCTCGTCGACGAGGCGCACGCCTTCTTCGGCGGGGTCGCGGGCCCGGCCCTCCGGACGCTCCTCACCCGGGGGCGCGCGCCCGGCGCCTCGCTGGTCTGTGCGACCCAACGGCCGGCCGCGCTCCCGAGCGTCGCCGTCTCCCAGTCCGACCTCCTCGTCTCTCACCGCCTGACGGCCGCGCGCGACGTCGACCGCTTGGCCGAAGCCGAGGCGACGTACCTCGCGGGCGACCTCGCCGCACGGTTGCCCGAGGGCGTCGGCGAGGCGCTCGTAGTCGACGACGCCACCGAGACGGCCCACACGGTCCGGATCAGAGAGCGGCGAACGCCGCACGGAGGGGAGAGTCCGCGCGCGAGCCGGCTGTCGGACTCGGAGCGCCAGTAACGCGGTCCAGAACGCACAAGCCGTCTCGGACTCTCCCGGGCGCATGGAACGGACGCCGTACGGCTTCCTGCTCGTCGCGCTTGGCGGGTTCCTCGGCGCGGTCGCCAGACACGCGGTCGACGTCGGGGTCGGTCGGGCCCTCGCCGCGAGCGCCGCCGGAGCCGGTCCCGCGGTCCTCGGCGGCCCCCCGACCGGCGCGGGGACGCTCGTCGCGAACGCCGCCGGGTCGTTCGCCCTCGGGCTCCTCTTGACCCGCGCCTCGAGCGACCGGCTCCGCCTGTTCGTCGGCACCGGCGCGCTCTCGTCGTTCACGACGTACAGCACGTTCGTCGCGGACGCGGTCGCGATCGGAACGCCCGCGGGCGTCTGGTACGTCGCCGTCAGCTACGCAACCGGATTCGCTGCGGCCGCGCTCGGACTCGCAATCGGAGGGCGGGACCGCCGATGACCGCCTCCCCGCTCCTCGCGACGGCGCTCGTCGGCGTCGGCGGCGCGCTCGGCGCCGTCTCCCGGCACGCGGTCGGGATCCGCGTCAAGGGACGCCGGTCGGTCCTCGTCGTCAACGCGCTCGGAAGCTTCGCCCTCGGCGCCGTCTCCGCCGCGCCGATCGGGTCGACGGCGGCGCTGCTCCTCGGCGTCGGCTTCTGCGGCGCGTTCACGACGTTCTCCTCGTTCGCCGTCGGGACCGTTCGGGCGGCGAGCGAGACGGGCGTCCGCGCCGCCGCGACCGTCGCGGCGTCGAACCTCGCGGCCGCGCTGGCCGCGTTCCTCCTCGGATCGCTCCTCGTCGCCGAGAGCGTCGGCTGACCGACGGTTCCCCTCCGCCCCGCCGACGCCGGCTCGGCAAGCGATAGGTACAGCATCCCTCGGCCCGTACCCGTGTCCGTGACCGATACCGACCGCTCCGTCGACGGCGAGTCGACAGATCCGGCCGACTCGGGACCGCTCTCCGACGACGTCGACCCCGAGGACGTCCCCGAATTCGGCGACCTCTCGATCCCCCAGCGCGCGTTCGTCGCCGCCGCGCAGAACCCCTCTCGCGGGCTGCTGGTCGTCGGCCTGTTCGCGTTCGCGCTCGCCTTCTACGCCGCGTTCTGGCTGTCGTTCCCCCGCGCTGCCGGGCTCCTCTCCGCGGTCGCGCTGATCGTCGCCGCCGTCGCCGCGCTCGTCTACTGGCTCCTCGACAGCGTCTCTCGCTGACCGCCGCTCACACGTCGCCGGCGGCTCGGCCCGGCGCCACGCGGCAACAACCTCTCGGCGGCTCCCTCACGGCCGTGGCTCGTAGAACTCCCGGAGCGGTCGGCCGAACGCGGGCGCGAGCGTCGCGACCGACTCCCCGACCAACACGTCGCGGTCGTCGAACGCCGGCTCCACCTGCGCGCCGAGCGCGACGTCGCTCGCGGCGTCGCTCTCCAGGTACTCCCGGACCGTGGCGAACTCCCGCTCCCGCTCGACGACGTACCGATCCCCGTCGATGAAGGGGCCGTACGTGTCCGGGTCGACGTCGTCCACGTACGACTCGTAGAAGCTCGCGGCGTGCTTCCGGACCGCGACCGGCGGCCCCTCGTGACGCTCGACGGTCGGCCGCTCGGTCACCTCCAGCTCGGCGTACAGCGCGGCCCGCGTCGGCTCGTCGGATACGTCGCGCTCGGCCGTCTCCTCGACGTCGCTCGCCACGGCGGCGTCCGCCGCTCCCGCCGCGTCCGTCATGGCCCGCGCTCGGAGGACGTCGAAGCCGTGGTCGTTCAGGCCGCCGACGATCCCGTCCAGCGATCGCCGGAGCTGCGGCCACAGCTGGTCGTCGACCACGTCGGGAGCGTCGAAGACGACCGCGACAGGGGTCGTCCCCCGGCGGTCGAGGTGAGCGCGGACCTCCTTCGAGTCGAGCGGCTCCGGCTCGTCCGGGTCGAAGAGCGCCTCGCTCGGCGCCGCGAGCAGCTCCCGCGCGTAGTGTTGGAACCGCGCGAGGTTCGCCGCCGACAGCACCGCCGCGACGTTCCGCGTCGGGTCCGTGGGGTCGACGACGACGAGGGGGTCCTCGAACGTGCGCTCGGCATGCCCCTCGGGGTCGAACTCCACCGGCGGGTGCCAGCTCCGCGCGGACTCCACGAGCGGGACGAACCCGCCGAGCTCCAACACGAGCAGCTCCGTGAGGTAGCCCGAAAACCCCTCCGTGCGGAGGTCGCTCCCGTACGCGCCGATCCCCTTCAGGAACGCCTTCGCCAGCACCACGTCCCCGGCGAGGTCGTCGTCGAGCCGCGCCGAGAGGTACGCGTCGTGGAACGGCGTCCGGTCGACGGCGGAGACCAGCTCGGCGGCCCGTTCCACGTCGTGACAGGGGACCAGGTCGACGTCGAACCCCTCGTAGCTCCCCTTCACGTACGGGTGCTCGGCGAACTCCTCGTGGCCGTCGGGGAGGACCGCGTGGCCGACGTCGAGGCCGTACTCCTCCAGTTCGGCGCGGTCGAGGTCCGCGTCGAACCGGACGAAGAGATCGATGTCGCGGTCGCCCGCGACCCACGTTCCGCGTGCGGTCGACCCGACCTGAACCACGTCGGCCTCGACGGGGAGGTCGGCGATCGCCTCGCGGGTCCGGTCGGTCAGCGTCGCGGCCGTCTCGCGCAGCCGCTCGCGCTCCTCTGGCTCCGGGAGGACCCGCTCGCGGACCCGCGACAGCACCGCCTCCAACTCGTCCATACCGAACGGTCTCGCGGTCCGGCCGAAAACGTGTCGGTCGGATCGGCCCCGGAGCGACGACTGTCTCTGTATCGTTTCGCATCCCTCGCGTCCCCCGGATCCCTCTCCGTCGGGCGGAAACGAAAGCCCTATCAAAACGACGCGAGTACCCGGAAGTGAGCCGAAGTAGCTCAGTTGGTAGAGCGCCTCGCTGTTAACGAGGCGGTCCCAGGTTCGAGTCCTGGCTTCGGCGCCTCCATTTCGTTTCGAGGTGTCTCCCGGTTAGCAGCGAACGTATTTTTGTCGTAACTCCTTCCTCTCCGATATGCCGGATCGGAGCGATCGATTCGAATCACTCGAGGAGCCACACAAACGTGGTCAGGCGGCGGAAGCGATCGTGAAATCGGAGTTCGTGAGCCGTGGAATACCCGTTCTGACTCCCACATACGACAACGAACCGTACGACATCGTCGTCGAGGTGGATGACTCGTTCCATCGAGTCCAAGTCAAGACGGCGTTCGAAGCGACGACTAGCGGCGCGGTGCGGTTCCGGACGCGGAGCACTCGGACGAAGAGTTCGGGGTACGAGCGAGAGGGATACGAGGGCGCAGTCGACTTCTTCGCCGTTTACGCTCCCGCGTGCGACGAAACGTATCTCGTTCCAATCGAAGAGACTGGTAAAACGCAGATGACAATTCGTCACGTACCCTCGAAAAATGGCAACGTCGAAAACACCAATTGGCACGAAGACTTCCTGATCGACGGGGTACTGTCCTCGCTCTGTTCCGACCCGACAACATAAAGAGGAATCGAGAGAGACGAACTGATACGAGCGGGCCCTTAGCTTAGTCCGGTTAAAGCGACTCGCTCATAACGAGTCGATCGCCGGTTCGAATCCGGCAGGGCCCACTCTCTGTCCTCGTTTTACACGACCCGCAAACGCGGCACGCCGGCGACTACTCCAACAGCTCCACCAGTTCGTTCACGTCCTCGACGACCGCGTCGGCCCCGTTCTCGGCGAACTTCTCGCGGCCGGCCTCGCCGGTGAGCCCGCCGGTGAGGACGCCGACACCGTAGTAGACCCGCGTCTCGTCGGCCTCGTCGGCGTTGCGCGCGGTCCGCACGTCGTCGAGGGTGTCGCCCGCGAACGCGACGCGCTCGACGTCGAACCGCTCGGCGAGCTCGACGAGCGCTCTGGGGTGCGGTTTCCCCTCCTCCCAGTCGTCCATCGTGAACCGGCGGTCCTCGGGCACGTCGAGGCCGACACGCTCCAGGGCGATGTCGGCCTCCGCGGCCGGCCGGCCGGTGAGGACGCCCACGTCGAACCGCGCGGTGAGGTCGGCGATCGTCTCGGGGTCGACGAGCGTCGGCTCGTCGTGGATGTAGCCGTCCGCCTCGATCGGCGGCTCGCCCCCCTCCAGCTCGCGGTACAGCTCCGCGCCGAGGTACAGCGCCTGGAACGTCTCGCGGAGCGCGTCCCGGTCCCACTGGTCGCGGACGCGGGCCTGCGCGACCCGCGGGAGGTCGCCGACGACCTCCTTGGCGGCGTCGAGGCCGCCGCCGAGCTCGCGGACGCGGTCGGTGAACTCGTCGACGTCCATTCGGAGCCCCTCGCGGCGGGCCAACACGAACAGCGCGGCCGCGTCCGTCAGCTCCCAGTCGTTGTTGAACCCGCCGGCGTCTTTGAACGCCTGGACCGCGTCGCGGTCGATCGGCTTGCCGCAGACGCGGTCGACCGATTCGAGGATCGCCCGACGGTAAGAGTCCGCCACGTCGACCAACACCCCGTCGATGTCGAGGACCACTGCGTCGACCTGCATACCGCTACCCCGGCTGGCGGCGGAATGAACGTTCGGGTTCGCGGTCGATATCGCGGGTTCGCTCCGTCATCGCGCCACGTACACGACCGTCCCCGATTCGGTCGCCCGCCGCCGGGCGTCGACGACCGGCTCCTCGAACCCGAGCGTGGTGAACAGGCAGGCGGCGTCGAGCCGCTCCGCCAGCGCGACGGTCGGCCGCTGGAGTTCGGCGGGGAGGTTCCGCGCGTACACGGCGTCGAACCCGCTCTCGGACGCACTGGGGCCGAGCGCGTTCCGTATCGCCCGCTCGTCGTCGGTCGCCAGCGCCGTCACGTCCGCCGTTACGGCGCGGAGCGATCCCTCGCCCGCCGCCTCGGGCGACTTGGCCGCGTCCCGCGCCGCCGCGTCTCGCGCCGCCTCGCTCATCTCGACGTCGATCGCGACGACCTCGCGACCGCGCTCGGCGAGCGCGCGCGCGACGTCCGGGCGCCGCCCGACACCGATCTCGATCAGTCGTGCGTACGGGTCGAGCGCGGCGACGAGTGCCCGTTCCGACGGCGGTGGTTGGCCCACGGCGCGGCCTTTATGACCGCGGCGGTCAAAAGCGGTTCCATGCTCGTGGACATCGTCCCGGTCGGGGAGGTCACCCCCCGAGTGAAACGGGAGGCCTCCGGTGCGCTGCGTTCCGTATACGACTGCGACGTGACGGTCCACGACGATCAGGCGATCCCCGACTCCGCGTTCGATAGCGACAGGGGGCAGTACCGCGCCGAGGACCTCATCGAGACGGTCACCCGGGTCGGCGGCGGCGAGAAGAACATCGGAATCACGCCCGAGGACCTCTACTACCGCCGCCGGAACTACGTGTTCGGCCTCGCGTACCTCAACGGCAGCGGCTCCGTCATCTCCACGCACCGCCTCCGCACCTCCTCGGACGGCGGCGTCTCCACCAAGCCCGCGGTCGACGTGTTCGGCGACCGCGTCCGCAAGGAGGTCGTCCACGAGATCGGTCACACGCTCGGCCTGGAACACTGCGACAACAGCAAGTGCGTCATGTCGTTCTCCCCCACCGTGCGCGAGGTCGACGTGAAAGAGGAGAATCTCTGTGGCACCTGTTCTCGGATCGTTCGCTGACGGATCGCGCTCTCAGGTCGGGCCTTTTCCCTCGCCGGTAGACGTAAAGTCCGCCCCGCACAAGGGACGCGTATGGCCGCAAAGCCGGAATACCGCGACCGGCCGGACGTCGAGGTCGCGCTGCTCGACGCGCTCGTCGACCGCGGCGACGAGGGGATGACCGTCCTCGAACTGCGCGCGGCCGTCGACGCCGACATCGACGCCGTCGAGGAGGCGCTCTCGGCGCTGAAGGAGGACTCGCTGATCACCGTGGAGTCCGAGGAGCGCGTCCGGGTGTACGCCCACGACAAGGTCGTCCCGGACCCCGAGGCGCCGGACGACGACCCCACGGAGAGCCTCGTCGACGCGATCCGCGACCGCCTCGGACTGTAGCCGCCGGAGACGGCGGCCTTTTGCCCCTCGATCGCGTCCCTCCGACCATGACGCTCGTCTCCGGGACCCACGACGCGCACGGCGCCGTGTACCGCGACCGCGGCGGCCGCGAGGTCGTCGACCATTACGGGAAGCCCGTCCGCGTCGGCAAGGCGGTCCGCAACATCGCCGGCGTGATCGAGATGGGGTACGGCGTCCTCGCCGTCAGGGGCGACGACCGCGTCGAATTCGTCGACAACGCCGTCTCCAATCGCGTCCCGACCGAGGACGGCGAGGGGACGTACGCCCTTCTGCTCGACCCGCAGGGCGGGATCGAGACGGACATGTACGTGTACAACGCCGACGAGCGGCTGCTCGTCTTCCTCCCCCCGGAACGGGTCGAGTCCGTCGCCGCCGACTGGGCGGAGAACGTGTTCATCCAGGACGTCGAGATCGACGACGTCTCCGACGAGTTCGGCGTGTTCGGCGTCCACGGCCCCAAATCGACGGAGAAGGTCGCCTCCGTCCTCGGCGGTCCGGGCGCGCCCGAGGGGCCGCTATCCTTCGTCCGCGGGTCGATGGTCGACGCCGGCGTCACCGTGATCGCGACGGACGCGCCGCTCGGCGAGGAGGGGTACGAGATCGTCTGCGCCGCCGCCGACGCGGGCGACGTGTTCGACACCCTGATCAACCGCGGGCTCAACGCCGCGCCGTTCGGCTACCGCACGTGGGACGCGCTCGCGACAGAGGCCGGGACGCCCCTCTTCGAGTACGAGCTGGCGGGGACTGTCCCCAACGTCCTCGGCCTCCGGAACGCGCTCGACTTCGAGAAGGGGTGTTACGTGGGTCAGGAGGTCGTCTCGCGCGTGGAGAACCAGGGCCGACCGAGCCGCCGGCTCGTCGGCCTCGAACTCGACGGCGTCGCCCAGGCGGTCGCCGGCGTCGACGCGAACGCGGACCCGCAGGGGGTAGACAATGCGCTCCCCGCGGCCGGGGCGGCCGTCTTCGACGGCGACGAGGCGATCGGCGAGGTCACCCGCGCGGCGGTCGGCCCCGCGACCGAGGTCCCGATCGCGCTCGCGCTCGTCGCGTTCGACGCCGACCGCGGCGCGGTCACCGTCCGCGTCGACGGCGAGGCGGTCCCGGCCACCGTCGTCGACCTCCCGTTCGTGGACGGAAGCGCGCGGTCCGCGCGGCTGCCGACGTACCCGGAGCTGCGGGTCTGAGGCGCGTTGCGGAACCTTCGGTACCGATCGGGGGCCTCCTTCACACGACGATGTCGACCGCCGAGTAGACGACGAACCCGAGCGTGAACGCGCCGACGAGCGACCCGATCCACGCGAGCACCGTGTACCCCATCTTCTTCCGGCTCACGCCAGCGTCGCCGGCGGCGTAGCCCGCGCCGACGATCGCCGAGACGATGATCTCGTTGAACGAGACCGGGATCCCGAACGCGACGGCGGTCTGCGCGATCGCGAACGACGGGATGAGCGCGGAGATCGACCGCCGCGGCCCCATCGAGGCGTAGTCCTGCGAGATCGCCTTGATCATCCGCGGCGCGCCCGTCCACGACCCGGCCAGTAGCCCGACGCCGCCGCCGACGAGCAGCGCCCACAGCGGGACGCCGACCTCGCTGAAGATCGGGACGAGCGGACCGATCGCGAGCCCCACCTGCGACCCGCCGGCCGAGAACGCGACGAGCCCGCCCATCGCGAGGAGGAACCGCCGCTGGGCGCCCTCGCGGTCGCGGCCGAGGTCGGCGTACACGGCGACCGCGACCACGGCGGCGATCGCGAGGCTCACCGCGGGCGGCCCCGCGCCGCCGATCCCGAGTCCCGACCCGAGGACGCTCGCGACCGAGGCCTGCTCCCCGGCGGGACCGAGCAGCGCGAACCCGACGTTCGCGAGGATCGCCCCCACCAGTCCGGCGAGGACCGCCGTGAGCGGTCGCTCGGGAAGCGACTCGCCGATCAGCAGCCGGGCGACGCCGTAGGCGACGCCGCCGCCGACGAACGGGGTGAGCACCCACAGCGTCCCGATCTCGGCGTACTTCGGCCACGCGGGGTCGCCGCCAAGCGCGAGGCCGACGCCGACGACCGCCCCGGTGACGGTGAACGCCGTCGCGATCGGGTACCCCGCGAAGACGCCGATCGCGACCAGCGCGGCGGCCGTGACGAGCGCGACGATGGCCGCCGCGGCCGTGAGCGTCACGCCGCCGATCAGCTCGGTGCCGACCGCCTCGGTCACGTTCGCGCCCTGGAGGATCGCGCCGAGCAGCCCGAGGACGCCGACGATCAGGCCCGCGCGCATCACGGAGATAGCGTTCGCGCCGACCGCGGGCGCGAACGGGGTCGACCCGGAGGAGCCGGCGCCGATCGACCACGCCATGAAGAGGCTGGCGGCGGCCGCGACGAGCAGCGTCGCGGCGGTGACGACGACCATCAGTTCCGCCCGTCGTTGTACCCCTCGTTCAGCCCGGCCACCGTGCGCCGGACGAGGAGGAACCCGAAGAAGAACAGCCCGAGAAGACCCACCAATAAGAGTACGAACAGCGGTTGGACCGGGAGCATACGCTCGAATCCGTCGGCACGCGGTTATAACTTTCGAGCCGACCGGTCGCGCGACCGCGCCGTCCCGCCGCCCGCCGGCGATCGGATCGGTGACTAAAACGCGCCTTTGTCTCTCAGCCACGTATATGTCGATACCCGCACTACGTGTAATCGCGACCCCCGCTTCGGCCCTCACGCCCCAACACGCCGGTCGACCCGCCGGCCGGTCGGACTCGCGGCCGCTCCCTCCCCTGCCCGGAACCCCTCCCCGGTCGCCCCGTCCGACCGCCGGCGCCCGCACCCGCGCCGATCCGGGTCCGCCACCGCGCACACGACGGTCGACCGGCCCGGCCGTACGCGGGGCGTCGCGATCGGTCCCCGCCGACGCAGCGGCGACCCGATCCGCCTGTTTCTCGCGCTTCCGTCTCCGATCCGAACTCCGCTCCATTACTCTGCGCCGCCCCCGTTACTCTGCGCCGCCCCCGTTACTCTGCGCCGCCCCGTTACTCTGCGCCGCCCCGTTACTCCGCGCCGCTCCGTTACTCTGCGCCGCCGCCCTCGATACGGAACTCCTCGAAGACCTTGCCGTCCGGCGTCACCAGTTTCCCGTCCAGCGCGCTTCCCCTCTCGTCCCCGACCGGCGTCAGCTCCGCGTGCGCCGGGCGGTTGCCGCGCGGCTGCGCGTGGCTGCCCGGGTTCAGTATCGGGAGCCCGCCCGAGTCGTCGAAGCGCGGGCGGTGGCTGTGGCCGCAGATCACGGCGTCCGCGTCGCGGCCGCGACCGAGCATGACGAGCCCCGTGTCGCCGCTCCGGTGGCGGTGCGTGACCGCGAACCGGACCCCGGCGTACTCGACGGTCCGCACCTCGGGGACCCGGTCGCGGATCGCCGCGTCGTCGTTGTTGCCGTAGACGGCGCGGAGGCTCGCGGCGGCCGACCGAAACGCGTCCAAGACGGGCTCGTGGTAGAAGTCGCCCGCGTGGATCACCAACTCCGCCTCGCGGACCGCCGCCGCGGTCCGCCCCTGAAGCTTCGACTCCTCGCGTGCGTGCGTGTCGGAGACGACGACGAGCATACCGACCGTCGGCGCCGCCCCGATTTAAAAAGCGCGCCTACTGCCGAGGCGCGTGCCTCCGAGCGGCCGACAGGGCGCGAGGAGCACGCGCGAGGGAGTCAGCCGGGCGGAGCGAAGCGGAGGCCGGCTGACGAGGCTGGGGAGGCGTGAGGTGTGGTTGCTGTGCGGGGCGGGACGCAAAGGGGCAGCCGCGAGGACGGCGCAGACGACGTAAGCACCGCAGGAACGAGCGCAGCGAGTGACGAGGAGCGCAACGAGTGTGCGCCNGGCGCAGACGACGTAAGCACCGCAGGAACGAGCGCAGCGAGTGACGAGGAGCGCAACGAGTGTGCGCCGTCCTCGCGGCTGGGGCTTTGGGGGTGTTCGTCGTCGATCTGCTCTCAGCCATTTATAAGCGAGCGGCTGGGGATTTGGGGGTGTTCGTCATCCGTCCGCGGCCGACTGTTTACAAAACAACGAGCGGAGATCCGGCCCCGGTCTATCGCTATTCGTCCAACGTAAGCGCCGCGAGCAGCGACTCCAGCTGGACCTGCTCGTTGGCGCCCTCGGCGATCCGGTAGTCGGCCTCGCCGATGCGCTCCATGAGCCGCACCGCCTCGCGCTCGCTCAGTTCGAACTCCCAGACGGAGCGGTGGAGCTGGTCGATCACGTCGCCGCCGGCCATCCCCGTCTCCGTGAGCAGCGTGTCGAGGGTCGACCGCGCCCGCGCGAAGTCGCCGTTCAGCGCGTCCGTCACCATCGACTCGATCTCCTCCGGGCGGGCGGTCGCCGTGATCGCGTACACGGCCTCCTCGTCGACGACGTCGCCGGTCGTCGCCGCCGCCTGGAGCGAGTTGATCGCGCGGCGCATGTCGCCGTCGGCCGCGTAGACGAGGGCGTCGACACCCGCGTCGGTCACCTCGATCTCCTCCGCGGCCGCGATCTCGCGGACCATCCCGCCGACCGCCTCGTCCGACAGCGGCGAGAACCGGAAGACGGCACAGCGCGACTGGATCGGGTCGATGATCTTCGACGAGTAGTTGCACGAGAGGATGAAGCGGGTGTTGTCGGAGAACTGCTCCATCGTGCGGCGGAGCGCTGACTGTGCATCATCCGTGAGGCTGTCGGACTCGTCGAGAAACACGATCCGGAAGTCGCCGCCGAACGACGAGCGCGCGAACCCCTTGATCCGGTCGCGGACGACGTCGATCCCGCGCTGGTCGGAGGCATTCAGCTCCAAGAAGTTGCCGCGCCAGTTGTCCTCGCCGTAGATCTCGCGGGCGATGGCGGTGGCGGCGGTGGTTTTTCCCACGCCCGCAGGCCCCGAAAAGAGCAGGTGGGGTACGTCGTCCTGCGCGATGTAGCTCTGGAGGCGCTCGACGATCTCCTCTTGGCCGTGGATGTCGTCGAGCGTCTGCGGCCGGTACTTCTCGATCCAGATCTCCCGCCCGGTCGCGGTCGCAGCCGCCTGCTCGTCGGCCTCGCTCATTACGCGATCCGAGGGTCGGCGGGGTGATAAACGAACCGAGACCGGCCCGCCTCCCTCGGGGTCAGTCGCTCCGCGAGAGCCGCTGGAGCTCGTAGGCAAACACCCAGACGCCCATCAGCACGCCGAGGGGGACGACCACCTCGGCGATCTCCCGCGACACCGGCAGCTCCGCGACGTCGACGAGCAGGTGCGTCGTCGTCGCGGCCATCTGCGCGAACAGCTCGTACTCCTCGCGGATCGTGTTCGTCAGCATCGACCCGACGACGAGCATCACCATCGCGGCGACGCCGTGGATCGTCCCCCGAATATGTGGCATAACCGTCATATCTGCGACGAGTGTCATAGGTGTTTCTCCCCTGGCAGACGCTCCGCCGGGGACGCGAGTTCGCTACGTCTGGACTCCGCTGGAAGGGTCGCGGTCCGCTTCCTACATCCGCCGCCGGACCGCCTCGTCGAAGGCGTTCGCCACGTCCGCGTCGGCCTCCCCGTCCCGCAGGCGCGCGCTCTCGGCCGCGTCGAACTCGGGCGCGAGCAGGACCGCGGCGGCGCCGGTCGCGACGGTCTCCGTCCGCCAGTCGACGTACGGCTCGCCGGCCCACTTCGGGAGATCGGCACGCAACACGGCGTTCCGCCAGGCGAACTCCCGGACTCCCCGCAGGCCGAGCAGCGCCAGCCTGTCGTCGAGGGGGTCGAACAACCGATCGATCCCGGCGATCCCCACCGCGTCGTAGGCCTCGACGAGCGCGTCCTGGGCGGTCTGGACGAGCCTGGCCAGAACCGCGTTGATGCGGTCGTGGTCCTCGAGTTTGGCGCCGCGGTCGGGGTCGATCCCCACGTCGCCGAGCGCGTACGTGAGGTCGTAGGTGATGTGCGCGTTGATGCCCAGCAGGGCGTCCTGCGCGACGACCGTCTCCCCGCGGGCCGCGCCGGCGAAGGCGAGCAGCCACGGCCGGGGAAGCGAGTCGAACGCTCGCCGCTCGAACGCGACCAGCGCCCGCCGGTAGCGCTCCGCGAAGGCGACGAGGTACGCGGCCGCCCACTCCGGATCGACGAACGCGCCGTCGTCGATCGCGTCCCGGACGGTCGCCGTCATCCGGCTGTACACCGTGAGGAACACCGCGCGCCGGTCGCCGCGCTCGCGGAGGTACGACTCGGTCCGCGCCAGCCGCTCGTCGACGTCGGCGACGGACGCGAACGGCTCCGACACCAGATCGAGCAGCGCCGGGTCCGGCTCGTCGTCCGCCAACGATTCGGCGACGTCGTCGGCCTCGACGTCGACCGTTTGCCGGATCCCGGCAAACAGCGCTCTCGCTTCCTCGGCGGTCGGGACGGCGGTGCGGATCGGGGTCATCGTGACGCGACGGCGGTCGCCGTCGGACCGCCCGGTACTCGGTCGGAGTCAAAGAGTGTTGCTGCCGGAACCGCGCCGCCGGCCTACGCGAACTCGTCGATCAGCTCGGGCACCACGTCGAAGAGGTCGCCGACGATCCCGTAGTCGGCGATGTCGAAGATGGGCGCGTTCGGGTCGGTGTTGATCGCGATTATCGTGTCCGACCCCTTCATCCCGGCGACGTGTTGGACCGCGCCGGAGATGCCGACCGCGATGTACACGTCCGGCGTGACGACCTTCCCCGACTGGCCGACCTGCCGGTTCTTCGGCAGCCAGCCGTTGTCGACGATCGGCCGCGAGGCCGAGAGGGTCGCGCCGAGCGCGTCCGCGAGCTCCTCGACGAGCTCGAGGTTCTCCTCCTCCTCGATGCCGCGGCCGACCGAGACGAGCACGTCGGCGTCCGCGATGTCGACGTCGCCGCCGCCGACCTCCTCGAAGCCCGTGACGCGGGCGCCCGACTCGGGGATCTCGACCTCGGCCGCCTCGACGGTCGCGTCGCCGACCCCCTCCGCGGGCGGCCACTCGCCGCCGCGGACGGTGAGCACGAAGCGGTCGCCGGCGACGTCGACGGTCGTCTCGACCTTCGAGCCGTACATCTCCCGGGTGACGGTGAGCCCGTCGTCGTACTCGATCCCGACCGCGTCGGTCACGACCGGGACGCCGAGGTCCTCGGCGAGGGCGGGCGCGTAGTCGAGCCCGTTGACGGAGTTCGGCAGCACCACCGCGCCGGCGTCGATCCGGTCCGCGAGCGTCGAGACGGCCGCCTGGTAGGCGTTGTGGTCGAACTCCTCGCCGTCGTCGACCGCGTGGATGGCGTCGACGCCCTCGCGGTTGACGTCCTCCGCGAACCCGTCGACGTCGCCGCCGACGACGGCCACGTGGAGGTCGCCGCCGCGCGCGTCGGCGAGCTCTCGCCCGGCCGTGATCGCCTCGTACGTCACGTCCCGGAGCGCGCCGCGGCGGTGTTCGGCGGCGACGAGCACGTCGGCCATCACGCGCCCACCCCCTTGTCCCGCAGGACCTCGGCAAGGCGACCCGCGGACTCGCCCGCGTCGCCCTCGATGATCTCCGCGTCGGACTCGCTCTCCGGCTCGTACATCTCGGTGATCGTCAGCGCGCTCTCGACGTCGTCCGCGGTCAGCCCGAGGTCGGACAGGTCCTTCGCGGCGATCTCCTTGCGCTGGGCCTGTCGGATCCCGCGGAGGCTCGCGTACCGCGGCTCGTTGAGCCCGGTCTGGACCGTCAACACGGCCGGGAGGTCGACGTCGGTCAGCTCCTCGACGCCGCCCTCCAGCTCTCGGTGGACGTGCGCCACGCCCGCGTCCGCGTCGACGTCGAGGTGGTTAACGACCGCGGCGTGTTCGAAGCCGATCCGCTCCGCGAGCGCGACGCCCGTCGCGCCGAAGCCGGTGTCCGCGGCCTGGACGCCGCCGAGGACCAGGTCCGGCTCCTCCTCGTCGACGACCGCCTCGAACAGGGCGACCTTCGAGGCGACGTCGGCGAACCCGCCGTCGAGCGCCTCGTCCCAGACGCGGACCGCGCGGTCGGCGCCCTTCGCGAGCGCCATGCGGATCGTCTCCTCGGCGCGCTCCGGCCCGACGGTGACGGTCACGACCTCGTCCGCGATCCCGGCCTCGGCGAGCTGGACGGCGGCCTCGACGGCGTAGTCGTCCCACTCGTTCAGGTCGTACTCGAGGTCGGACTCGGCGATGTCGGTCCCCTCGATGGCGAAGTCGTCGTCCGCCTCCGCGACCTCCTTGACGGTCACCAGAACTTTCATGATCGATACTCGGTCGCTCGCCCTGTAATGGTTTTCGGAACGGCCGACGGCGGACCAGCGGTTTCCGCGCGCCGCGATCGGGTCGCTACTCGTCTTCGCCTGCGTCGTCGCCGCCCGCCTCGTCGTCGGGCAGCGAGATGAGGTTCTCCCGGCCGAGCCGGAGCTTCTCGACGCGCCCCTCGTCGGCCATCGCCGAGAGCAGCTGCGACACCTTCGCGTCCGACCACCCGGTCTCGGCGACGATGTCGGCCTGCCGCATCCGGCCGCCGTTCGCGTCGAGGAGCCGCTCGACGCGCTCCTCGTCCGAGAGCAGCGAGAGGTCCTCCTCGTCGTCGTCCGCCGCTTCGGCCGCGGCCGCGCCGGCACCGGTCTCCGGAGCACCGCCCGCGCCCGGGTCGCCGGTCGGGTCCCGCTCGGCGCCGCTCGCCGCGCGCTCACCGCCGTTCGCGGCCGACTCGTCCGGCCCGCTCTCCCCGTCGTTGATCCGGCGGTACCCGACGACGCTTCCGGCCACGAGGGCCGCGGCGAGCACGATCGCGGCCATCAGCATCGTCCAGGGCGCACCCGCCCCCGCGGGCCCGTACACTATCACCACGGGCTCGCCTCCCTCGAACGTCTGGGGGCCCTCGATGATCACGTCGCCGTCCGAGAGCTGCGTCACGGCGCTGCTCGGCGTTCCGGTGACCGTGTACCCCTCCGGCGTCGCCACCTCCAGCGTCTGGCTCGCCTCGAGGCTGCGGAGCCACGTCTCGTTACCGGGCGTCGTCAGCGCGTCCCCGAGGACGAGGCTCTCGCCGTCCTGCGCCAGAAACGACGTCCAGGTGAAGCGGAGCCGGAGCTCGCCGACCGCGACCGCATCCTCCGTGGCGACGTCGAACTCGCCCGGGTCCTCGTGGACGACGACCTCGCGTTCGACGTCCTCGATCGCCATCGACCGGTCGACGTTCCGGTTCGCCTCACGGCGGAACCCCTCGAACAGCTCCGCGCTCGGGCCGACCTCGCCGTCGAGGAAGCGGTCGCCGGCGTCTCTGAACACCCTCGTCTCGTTCTCGTCCGCCAGCGAGTACCGGACCACGACGGTCCAGTCGGCGCTGCGGTCGGAGTTCAACGCGAGTCGGATCCGCGTCGTCGACGGCGACGTGATGCCGTCGCCGGTCTGCTGGCGGACCGTCGTCGAGCGGTCGTCGACCGACTCGCGGACGCGCGGTTCGTCACCGACGGCCGGCACGTGGGCCGGGGCGTCGTCCGCGGCGAGGGGGGAGGGGGTCGTGGTCGCACCGTCGGCCGCGCCGCCGGCGCTCGCGACCAGCGCGAGCGCGACGACAGCGACCAAGAGCGCGCGAAAGGCGGGGTTCCGCATACGTCTCGGGCCACTCGCGCGCCGGGCAAAACGCTTTCCATACGCTGTTTTTTGACAGGATTCCGGAACGAGTTCGGCTGCCGGACCCCGTTTGCCCCCGACGCCGACCCGCGCGGCTCCACCGGCCGCGGTTCGCCCGCGACGCCCGGCCGCACGACCCGCCGGGCGACCGCAGTGGGTGGACTTTTTGTGTCGCGGGTCGAACTCCAAGACGATGAGAGCCCTCCCCATCGCCGCGGTCGCGGTCCTGCTGCTCGTGGCCCCGGTCGCCGGCGTCACCGCGCCCGGCGCCGTCTCGCCGTCCACCGATTCGGCCCCGTCCATCGATTCGGCCCCGTCCACCGATTCGGCCGGTCCCGTCGACTCCCCGCTGTCCGCCGATTCGGCATCGACCGTCACCGGACAGACGACGCCGCAGATCGACACGGCGAACCTCACGTTCCGGACGCTCTCGACGCCGTCCGGGGCGGAGACGCGCGTCAGCGCGTACACTCGCGGCCCGGACCTCGGGTCGTCGCTCGGGTTCGCAACCGCCGACGCCGACGCCGCCTTCGAGACCGCGGCCGTCGTCGACCGGATCGAACGCGCCGAGGCGGGCGTCGAGCGCCAACAGCAGATCCTCGCGGAGCTCAACCGCGTCGAGCGCGCGGAGGTGGCGCTGAACAGCCGCCAGACCGCCGCCTTCAGCGCGCACGCGGCCGGCGAGATCAGCGACCGCGAACTGGTCGACGAGCTCGTCCGCGTGGCCGCGACCGCCCGCGAGTACGACGAGCGGCTCGACGCGATCGACGCGCTCGCCGAGTCGACGGACGGGTTCAGCTCGCCCGGCCGGCTCGACGAGCTCCAGGTGGCGCTCCAGGTGTACGAGGGGCCGGTCCGCGACCGAGCGCTCGCGGCCGCTCGCGGCCAGTCCTCACCGAACGAGCTGTACGTCGCGTCGAGTCAGGGCGCCGTCGTGCTCGCGACGGTCGTCGACGGCGAGTACGTCCGCGAGGTGTTCCGAACTGACCGCTGGGACCGCGGCGGCGGCGACATCTCGAACGACGCGGCGATCGAGATGACGGAGGCTGCCTACCCCGAGACGGCCGCGCTCCGCGAGCCGGACGCGTTCGGCGCGGGCTCCGTCCAGCGGATCACCATCCCGCACGAGGTCGGAACGCTCCGGACGTTCGTCAGCGGCGGCACCGAGCAGGTGTTCGTCGAACACCAGCGCATCGACCTGTCCGCGTTCCCCGACAGCGAGCCGGTCACGGCGGCGGGCGACGGGTTCAACGTCACCGTCGAACGGACGTATCCCGGCGGCCCGGTGACCGTGACCGTCCTCGACGACGAGACTGGCGAGCCGGTCCCCGACGTCACCGTCACCAAGTCGGTGGGCGACGGCGACAGCCAGACGATCGGGACGACCGACGAGGAGGGGGTCGTCCGGACGCTCTCGCCGGCCGAGACGTACCGAATCACGGTCGTCGACGAGCCCCGCGTCGTCGTCCTCGGCGACATCGAGCCCCTCCCGACGCCGCGGCCGGTCGACGACGAGTGACGGCCCGACTCGGGGCGTCGCCGCCCGGGCCGACCCTTTTACCCGAAACCGCCGCAGTGCCGCCGTGCCACCAGTCGTCCGTCGCGCCCGAGGGATGGCGCCCGTCGCGGGCGTGCTGCTCATCGCGATCACGGTCGTGTTGGCCGGCGGCGTCGCGGCCGCCACGCTCGACGGCTCGACCGCGACGGTACCGCCGTCGGCGGCCCTGTCGTTGTCAGCGACCGACGACCGGATCGCGATCGACCACCGCGGCGGCGACCCGATCGACGTCTCCGCGGTGACGATCCGCGTCAGCGTCGACGGCGAACCGCTCGACGAACAGCCGCCGGTCCCGTTCTTCTCGGCCGCGGGCTTCCATCCCGGACCGACGGGGGCGTTCAACTCCGCGGGCGGCGACACGCTGCGCGCCGGGGAGACGGCGACGTTCCGCGTCGCGGACACCAACGACCCGACGCTCGAACCAGGCCGGCGAGTCACCGTCGAAATCACGGCCGACGGCCGGCCGGTCGCGACGCTGGAGGCGTTCGTCGACACGGGGTGAGAACGCGCGTCTCGGACGGATCGGTTCCGACGCCGCTACTCGGCGTCTGGCGCCGTCGACGCGGACTCCTCGGCGCCCGCCGCCGAACCGTCGACCCCCTCGTCGCTGCCCGGGACGCGAGCGACGGTCGTGATCGCTCTCGGACTCTGGGGCGTCGCCCGCTGGATGTGGTGTTCGAACTCCTCGTAGCCGGCCGCCTCGAACATCCGGTCTGCCTCGTCGGCGTCGTAGAACAGCATGATCGCGTCCGCCACCCGCTGGAGGATCGGGTTGTGCGGGTAGTCGGGCCCGACGACGAGCACCTGGCCGCCCGGCTTCGCGACCCGCCGGAGCTCGCGCAGCCCTTCGACGGGGTTCGGCCAGTACTCGATGGAGCCGGACGACCAGACCACGTCGAACGCGTCGTCGCGGAACGGGAGCCGCTCGGCGTCGCCCCGGTAGAAGTTCACCCTGTCGTGCTTCCCGAACTTCTCGAACGCCTTCTCCATCTGGTGGACGCTCTGGTCGAGCCCGTGGACGTCGTCGGCGTGTTCGAGCAGTCCCTCGGTGCCGAACCCGGTCCCGCAGCCCACGTCGAGCACCGTCGGGTCGTCGCCGAACTCCAGCCACGAGAGCGCCTCCGCCCGCATCTCTTCGTTCCAGTTGAAACGGTTGATCCGGTCGTACACCTTCGAGAGGTACTTGTAGAAGAGCCGGGCGTTCGACTTGTCCTCGAGGATCCCCATTTACCGGTTCCTTGGGCCGGCGGCCCCATAACGACACGGATCCGGGAGCGGGATCCGAGTCGGATCCCCGGCCGAGGCCCAGGGGACGACCGCACCGGTCCGCTTCCGACCGGCTTTTCCGGCCGCCGTCCCACCGTCGGATATGGACCCGACGACGAGCGGCCGGTTCCGCGTTCACGACCGCCGCCGGCGGCCGGACATCGACGACGAGTCGGACGGGGCCGACTCGGCCGCGACCCCCGACGACGCCGAGGAGTTCGTCCTCGTCGAACTTGCGGACGAGCCGGTCGACCCGACGGCCCCCGACGCCGAGGACCGCTTCGACCCCCTCTACGCCACCGCGGAGGGGTACGAGGGCGACCTCGCCGAGGCCGTCGACGCGCTCCGCCCCGGGTTCGTCGTCGACGCGACGCTGGTGTGGACCGACGGCTCCGCGCGCTTCCGCGAGGTCGAGGTCGTCCGCGAGACGCGGTTCCGCTTCGCCGACGGCGTCGAGGGGATGTTCGAGGCGGCCGTCGAGACCTGGCGGCAGATCCGCGCCGAGGGGGAGCCCGTCGGCTCGATCACGACCCGCTCGAACGACGGCGACCCCAACGGCGCCTTATACCTCTTCGCCGATGCGCCCGGCAGCGACACCTTCGACGAGGTTCGGACGGGGCGGCTCCCGATCGAACCGCTCGTCGCGCGCGTGAACGATTCACGCGACGGCGACGACCCGCGAGAGGTGTTCGTGTTACGCCCCGCGGAACACGAGTTCGTCGCCGTCTACGTCGTCTTCGACCGCGACGGCGTCCTCGCGCAGACGGTTCGAGACACCTACGACCTCGGCCCCGGCCTCGCCGCGGGGCTCGACGCGAGCTATCCGGGCGGCGACGGCGGCGACCCCACCGCCCCCGGCGGTTCGGACGGGAGCGGCGACTCGGACAGGAGCGGCGACTCGGGCGCGGACGACGACTTCGACGACGACCTCGACGACGACTTCGACGCGCTCGACCGCCTGTAGCCAGCCTCGCCGCTCCTCTCGCGACCCGCTGCGGTGCCTACAGCCAGTCCGCGTCGGGGTCGACCCGACCGTCGGGCGTCTCGCTGTTCAACACGGCCGCCACGTCGGCGGCGCCGCTCCGGTTCAGGTCGTCTCTCGCCTCCTCGCTGTACCACGCCGCGTGCGGCGTGACCACGGTATCGTCGCGGCCGACGAGCGGGTCGTCCTCGGGCGGCTCCTCGGCGAGCACGTCGAGGCCGGCGGCCTTGACCTCGTCCGCCTCCAGCGCGTCGAGCAGGGCCTCGGCGTCGACGACCGGGCCGCGGCTCACGTTGACGACGACCGAGTCCTCGCTCAGCCGCGCCAGCGCGTCCGCGTCGACGATCCCCCGCGTCGCGTCCGTCAGGGGCGCGTAGACGCCGACGTGGTCGGCCCTGTCGAACAACGCGTCGAAGTCGACCTTCTCGACGCCGTAGTCGGCCATCTCCTCCGCGTCGACGAACGGGTCGTACGCGACGAGGTCGGCGCCGAACCCGGAGAGCTGCTCGGCCGCCCGCTTCGCGATCGGGCCGAACGAGAGCAGTCCGACGGTCGACGCGCTCACGCGCCGAGTCGGGACGCCGGCTTCCCAACTCCACCCGCCGGCCGCGACCGCGTCGTCGTACGGCTTCAGCGATCGCAGGCAGGCGAGCAGCAGCGAGACCGAGTGGGTCGCCACCTCCTCGGTGCAGTAGTCGGGGACGCGCGTGACGGTGACGCCGCGTTCCGCGGCCGCGACCACGTCGATGTTGTCGACGCCGACCGCCGACCGTACCACGACGTCGAGGTCGGCGGCGTCGAGCGCCGCCTCGGTGACCGGCGTGTTGATGTCGGTGACGACCGCGTCGGCGCCGGCCGCCGCCTCGATCAGCCGCTCCGTCGACCCCATCTCCGCGACTTCGACCTCGACCGGCTCGTCGACGGCGTCGGCGAGGACCTCGCGGTACGTCTCGGGGTCTATCATCGGGAACGCCGACAGCACGACTCTGGGCATGCGCCGCGGTTCGCCCCCGACCCACTTGACGGCTGTCACTGACGCCGTCAGGCCCTCGTACGTCCGTTTCGATCGTGATGGACCTCGGAGGGGCGCGGCGCGTTCCGATGGCTCTTTGCGGTCGCCGGCCGTACGACCCCCCGTGAGCGAGGACAGTTCGAAGCCGCCGATGCTGGTTCTCCTGGAGTCGCTGTCGTTTTACCGCAACGTCCGCGTCGGCGCGGCGGCCGGCGCGCTGCTTGCGGCGGTCTTGTACCTCGTCAGGACTTTCGAGCTGCTCGGACCGGTGATAGACACGCGCGACTACCCGCTGTTCGGCCCGGACGTCTGGTTCCTCCTGCTCGCGTTCGTGCTGGCGGCGACGTCGGCGCTGTCGGTGGCGGTCGCCCTCACGATAGCGGCGGCGGTCCGCGGCGCACGCGAGGGCGGGGCGGAGCGGCCGGAGTAGCCGGACGCCGCGGAGCGACAGGCGCGACGGAGACGCGCCGCTCGCACTCATCGGTGCGGATGCGTAAAAACGGAGGCCGTGCGGACGACGGGAAACGGAGCGTCAGTCGGCGGTACAGGAGGCCTCGCTCTCGTCGGCGGTGAACTCCTGAGCCGGTTCCGTGAGCTTGTAGAGATTCTGTCTGGCGTCCGCGAAGTAGACGTCCTCGTCGACGACGCCGATCCCCTCGAGCCGTTCGAGCGCGTATCGGACGGTGCGGGCCGACAGCATCGACTCTTGGACGATCCCCTTCTGGGTCAACGGTCCGTTGTACTCGAGCACCTTGAAGACGAGTTTGGCGCTCGGTGGGAGGTCGTCGAGCCCCTCCGTTTGAGTTCCTTCCATCGTTACGATTCGAAACCGCACACGCTCATAAATGTTGATGGAGCATGGCCGTCTGAGCGCCGTTCACCGGTAAAAACGGCCGCATTTCGCGCCATAATCCAGCAAAAAACACCGGTAACCGGCCGCTGGACTGACCAGTCAGTCAGCGATTTAGCTCGCGCGCGCCTCGGCCGCGCCGTCGCGAGCCGGCCCGACGAGCGGAGCGGCACCGGCGGCACCGGCGGCGCCCCGTCGCGGTCGCGGGCGGCGGCCGGAACGAACGGCTTTTCACGGGCGCTCGCGGATCCGAAGGCATGAGCGACGATTCGGGCCTGTCCGACCACGCGCGTGGCGTGGTCGTCACGACCATCTGCTGTCTCGCCGGGATCGCGGCCGGCGTCGTCTCGGCCGTCTACGTCGGCACCGATCCGGCGTCCGCCGCGAGCACCACTGCGGTGTTCGTGCTCGGCGCGTTCGTCATCGCCCAGTACCCGATATACAAGGCCGTCGGCGTCGGCGACCTCGGGATCAAAGACAACCTCTACGTGGCGTTTCTCACGTTCACCCTCTGGTTCATCAGCTACACCGTCCTGCTGACGTCCGCCGTCGACCTGGGGGTCTGAGATGGCCGACGACAGCATCGCGGTCGTGGACCTCGATCGGTGCCAGCCCGACCGCTGTAACTACGAGTGCATGAAGGACTGCCCGCCCAACCGGACGGGCAAGGAGTGCATCACGGAGCGGGGCGAGGACACCGAGGAGGGCGACCCGGAGCAGATCCACATCTCCGAGGAGATCTGCTTGGGCGAGACCTGTGGCATCTGCGTCAACTCCTGCCCGTTCGACGCGATCGAGATCATCAACCTCCCCTCCGAGCTCGACGACGACCCGGTCCACCGCTACGGCGACAACGCCTTCTCGCTGTACGGCCTCCCGACCCCCGAGCCCGGCAGCGTCACCGGTATCCTCGGCCCGAACGGGATCGGGAAGTCGACCGCGGTCCACGCGCTCGCCGGCGAGATGGTCCCGAACCTCGGCGACCACGCGGCCGACGGCGACTGGGAGCGCGTCCTCGACCGCTTCCGCGGCACCGGGCTCCAGAACTACCTCGAGTCGCTGCGCGACGGCGACGTGACCGTCGCGCGCAAGCCGCAGTACGTCGACCAGATCCCGAACCAGTTCGACGGCAACACCCGCGAGCTGTTGGAGCGCACCGACGAGCGCGGCGCGCTCGACGACCTCGTCGACCGGCTCAACATCCGCCCGGTGATGGACCAGGACATCGACTCCATCTCCGGCGGCGAGCTCCAGCGCGTCGCCATCGCGGCCTGTCTCGCCCGCGACGCCGACTTCTACTTCCTCGACGAGATCACGCCGTACCTCGACATCGGCCAGCGGATGATCGTCGCCCGGCTCATCCGCGAGCTGGCGGACGACGACGCCGCCGACCGCTCGATGCTCGTCGTCGAACACGACCTCGCCATCCTCGACCTGCTCGCGGACACCCTCCACGTCGCGTACGGTGAGCCCGGCGCGTATGGTGTCATCACCGACCCGAAGTCGGTCCGCAAGGGGATCAACGAGTACCTGAAGGGGTACCTCGACAACGAGAACATGCGGATCCGCCCGTCGGCGATCACCTTCGAGGAGCACGCGCCGCGGGTCGCCTCCCGGAGCGAGACGCTGATCGAGTACCCCGACCTGCGGAAGTCCTACGGCGACGGCGAGTTCGAGCTCCGCGTCGAGGGCGGCGAGATCAACCGCTCCGAGGTGCTGGGCGTCGTCGGCCCGAACGGGATCGGGAAGTCCACGCTCGCGCAGCTGTTCACGGGCGATCTGGAGCCCGACGAAGGGGAGCTCGACTTCGCGCTCGACATCTCCTACAAGCCGCAGTACATCGACATCGACCGGCACATGCGGGTCGACGCGTTCCTCTCCTCGATCACGGACGAGTTCGGCTCCTCCTACTGGAACACCGAGATCGCGCAGCCGCTCCAGCTGGAGCGCGTGATGGAGCAGAACCTCTCGGACCTCTCGGGCGGGGAGCGCCAGCGCGTCGCCATCGCTGCCTGCCTCTCCGACGACGCCGACCTCTACCTGCTCGACGAGCCCTCCGCGCACCTCGACGTCGAGCAGCGCGTGCGGGCGACGACCGCGATCCGCCGGTACGCCGAGAACCACGACGCGACCGTGATGGTGATCGACCACGACATCTACATGATCGACCTGCTCGCGGACCGGCTGATGGTGTTCGACGGCGAGCCGGCCGAGCGCGGGCGCGCCGCGCCGCCGCAGGACATGCGCGACGGGATGAACGAGTTCCTCGCCGACCTCGAGATCACCTTCCGCCGCGACGAGCGCACCGGCCGCCCCCGGATCAACAAGCCGGGGTCGCAGCTCGACAGCCAGCAGAAGCGCGACGGCGAGTACTACTACTCCGGCTGAGGCGGTCGCCGCTACCCCGAGCTTTTCCACGCCCGACGCCGGACCCGCCGGTATGCCAGAGACGGACGCCGACCTGTTCGGCATGACGTGGGAAGAGGCGGGGGACGCGATCGACGACGCCGACTTCGCGGTCCTCCCGACCGGCAGCATCGAGCAGCACGGCCCGCACCTCCCGGTGTCGACCGACACGCTCCGCGCGGACCACCTCACCGCCGAGCTCGTGGACGCCGCCGACGAGTTCGACCTCGACCTGCTGCGGCTCCCGACGCTGCCGTACGGGCAGTCGGAACACCACATGCGGTTCCCGGGGACCGTCACCCTCTCGACGGAGACGTACGTCGACGTGGTCCGGCAGATCGGCGAGTCGGTGGCCGAACACGGCGTCGACCGGCTGCTAATAGTAAACTGCCACGGCGGGAACCGCGAGCCGCTGTCGGTCGCGGCCGACCGGCTCGGCCGCGACACCGACCTCACGGTCCACTTCGTCCACTGGACGGACTTCGCGCGCGAGGATCTGGAGGAGGCGTACGGCGAGGGATGGGGTCACGCCGGCGACCACGAGACGAGCTTCGTCGAGCTGTACCGCCCGGACCTCGTCCGGTCCGAGAAGAAGGAGCCGCAGGAAGCCGACGAGATGCCCCGAACGCGGAGCTACGAGTACTTCGACGCTGTCTCTTATACACATCTNGGAGCTACGAGTACTTCGACGAGGTGACCGAACTGGGCGGGCTCGGCGACCCGACGAACAGCGACCCGGACGCGCTCGAACCGATCGTCGCCGCGACGACCCGCGAGATCCTCGGCGCGCTCGTCGAGGACCTCGACGCGGGCTGGTGAGCGCCGCGGCTCCGCGCGCCGGCGGTGTGCCGACGCGCCCGCTCGCGCGCGGCCCTCTCCGCGATCCGATCCGCGGTATCGAAGCGATTAAGCCCGGAACACGCGAACGCCGGCACATGCACCACCTCATCATCCGCGGCGACCCCGACATCCGGAAGGACGCGGTGATCGAGCACGACGGCGAGGAGCTGGTCTGTTTCGGTATCAACGTTCAGGGCGGCTGGCACGGCCCGGACGAGCCGCAGCTCTGGTGTACCGTCGGCACCGAGGACGAGCGCGAGGCGTACGACAAACGCGAGTACGTCCCCCACTGGCTCGACGTCGAGACGGTCGACGCCGAGGACCTGAACGTGATCAAAGCGAAGGGCGAACTCTCCGTTTAAAATCCTCAAACGAACGCTTTTCGCCGGCTCTCCTCACTCCTCCACCGGCGGGTCCGCCAGCCACGCCTCGATGGCGCCGGCCATCGCGCCGCGCCGGTGGATCGTCCCCGCCTCGGGGTCGACGACGGTGCTCTCGGTGCCGGGCGCCTCCCCGTCGTCGATCACGGCGGCGACGCCCCCGCGGATCCGGTCGTCGAGGTCGGCCGGGTCCGTGACGCTGCCCGTCCCCGAGACGTTGGCGCTCGTCGCGGTGAGCGGGCCGGTCTCGTCGAGCAGCGCCCGCGCGAGGTCGTGGTCCGGCACGCGGATCCCGACGCGGTCGCGCCCGGCGGTGAGCGCGTCGGGCACCGGGTCGCCGCGCTCGACGACGACGGTCACCGGTCCCGGGAGGAACGCCCGCGCGAAGGCGACCGCACGCTCGGTCGGCCGGGCGTAGCGGAGCGCGTCGTCGACGCTCGCGACGCCGAGCGAGAGCGGGTTCGACCGGTCGCGGCCTTTCAGGTCGAAGACGCGTTCGACGGCGTCGGCGTCGAGCGCGTCGGCGCCCAGCCCGTACACCGTCTCGGTCGGGTAGACGACGAGCTCGCCGCGGTCGACGGCGGCGGCCGCCGCGCGCAGCTCGTCGGATCGGTCCGGTCGGTCGTCGCTCGTGTCGGCGGTCACGCGCGGTAGTTCGGCGGCGAGTTGAAAAAGGGTGACGAGTGTGTGCGATCCCGGAATCGCTCGAGAGGGAATCGCTTTCCCGATCAGTCGACGAGGTCGGCGACCGCGTCGCCGATCGCCTCGGCGTCGGGGAACTCGGGGTGTTCGCTCGCGACCCACGCGTACTCGACGGTGCGGTCGGAATCGAGGAGGAAGACGGCGGGGCGGCTCTCCGTGATCCCCGTCATCCCGTCGATCTCGTGCGCGAGGCCGTACTCCTCGACCACGGCCGCGCCCGGGTCGGAGAAGATCCGGACGCCGTCGCCGCGCTCGGCGAGCAGGCGCTTGTGGGCGTACGGCGTCGAGATGGAGACGCCGAGGACGTCGAGGTCGTCGCTCCACCCGTGGTCGTCGACCGTGTTGTAGAGGTAGGTGCCCTGGAACGTCCCGTCCATCGGGTGGAACAGGAGCAGCGTCGGGCCGTCGACGACGTCGTCGAGCGCGCGGTCCTCCCAGTACTCGCCGTTCACGAGCGGGCGGGTGAAGTCGGGCGCCGTGTCGCCCTCGGCGACGTGGTCCGTCTCGGGCAGGGAGACGACGTCGAAGTCGACCATCTCAGGCACCTCCCTCGCCGTAGGTCCCCTTCAGGTACTCGACGATGTTCGCGCTCTCGGACATGGTGACGCCGGTCTCGCGGTCGACGATCGCCGGGACGCTCCGGGCGCCGGAGACGCGCTTGACGACGTTGCGCTCGGAGTGCATCGGCTCGACGTACCGGGAGCGGTACTCGAGCCCGAGCTCGTTCAGCGTCCGGACCACGCGCTCGCAGAACGGACACGCCTGGAGCCGGTACAGGGTGATCTGTGGATCGCTCATGCCGCGTGATTCGCCCGCGAGACGGGTAATCGTGTCGGCAGCGGCACCCTCGGGGGCGGTTGATCTCCGCGACCGACGAGGCGGAGGCCTCGGCGGCGGTCGGACCGCGTCGGGGGTAGCCGAAGGGAACGCTTTAATCGCGGGGCGACGGATGACAAACGAATATGGGCTTGTCGTCTAGCGCGCCGGTGGTCGACCTCCTCCAGATACCGATGCCGGGCGATAGCGTCGTGACCGTCCTCGGGGCCGTCGCGATCCTCGTGTTGGTCGGGCTCTCAGCGTTCTTCTCCTCGTCCGAGATCGCGATGTTCTCGCTCCCGCAACACCGCATCGACAGCCTCGTCGACGAGGGGGTGACCGGGGCGGAGACGATCCGCGAGATGAAACAGAACCCCCACCGGCTGCTGGTGACGATCCTCGTCGGCAACAACATTGTCAACGTGGCGATGACCTCCATCGCCACCGCGCTGTTCGGGATCTACCTCTCCCGCGGCCAGTCGGTGCTGGCGACGACGTTCGGGATCACGACGCTCGTGCTGATCTTCGGCGAGAGCGCGCCCAAGTCGTACGCCGTCGAGAACACCGAGTCGTGGGCGCTCCGGATTGCCCGGCCGCTGAAGGCCTCCGAGTACGCGCTGTACCCGCTCGTCGTCCTCTTCGACTACATCGTCAAGGGGGTCAACAGCATCATCGGCGGCTCGGCGGCCATCGAGTCGACGTACGTCACCCGCGACGAGATCCAGGACATCATCGAGACCGGCGAGCGCGAGGGCGTCATCGAGGAGGAGGAGCGGGAGATGCTCGACCGCATCTTCCGCTTCAACAACACCATCGCCAAGGAGGTGATGACGCCGCGGCTCGACGTCACCGCGGTGGCGAAGGAAGACTCAGTCGAGGAGGCGATCGAGACGTGTATCCAGGCCGACCACGAGCGCGTCCCCGTCTACGAGGGGAACCTCGACAACATCATCGGCGTGGTCACCGTGCGCGACCTGGTCCGCGAGCTGCGCTACTCCGAGGGGACGCCCTCCTTAGAGCGCGTCGTCAAGCCCACGCTCCACGTCCCCGAGTCGAAGAACGCCGACGAGCTGCTCGCCGAGATGCAGGACAACCGCCTCCAGATGGTCACGGTCATCGACGAGTTCGGGACCACGGAGGGGATCATCACCCTCGAAGACATGGTCGAGGAGATCGTCGGCGAAATTCTGGAGGGCGACGAGGAGGCGCCGGTGGAGTTCGTCGACGACAACGTCGCGGTCGTTCAGGGCGAGGTGAACATCGACGAGGTCAACGAGATCCTCGGGATCGACCTCCCCGAGGGCGAGGAGTTCGAGACGCTCGCCGGCTTCGTCTTCAACCGCGCCGGGCGCCTCGTCGAGGAGGGCGAGGAGATCGAGTTCGACGAGATCCGGATCCGCATCGAGCGCGTCGACAACACCCGGATCATGTCCGCGCGCGTCACCGTCCTCGACGGCGACGCGCGGGCAAAGGGGTCGAGCGCCCCGGTCGAGGCGGCCGACTCGACCGACGAGGGCGAGGCGGTCGAGGCGGACGGCGACGGCGAACCCGCGCAGAGCGACGCGGAATAGGACGGGGAGTACGAGGGGTTCGGAGAGCGGAGCGGTTGTTTATAAACGGCTGCTGGCGTTTCAGTGTCAAACGCGGGCGAAGTTCCAGCCGTTTATTTATAAGTAGTTGACAGCCGGGAGCTGAAGGACACCGACGAAATTCCAGCAGTTCGCTTATAAATGGCTGATAACGGATCGACGACGAACGCCTCGCGGCTGCCCCTTTGAGTCCCGCCCGACCGCGACCGCACGGCACCTCACACCTCCCCAGCCTCGTCAGTCGCCTCCGCTTCGCTCCGGCGACTGACTCCCTCGCGCGTGCTGGCTTCGCGGCCGCCGGTGGCGGCCGCTCGCAGGCACGCGCCACCGCTGTTTCTTTTATAAGTAATCGTCGCGGTCGTTTTCGTCCTGAAAAAGCGTAGTCCGCGACTCGACCGTCCGTGTCCGGCGTTGTTCTTTTAAACGGCGTAGGCGCGGGCGGCGGCGACGAGCGCCTTCCGGTAGTCGCTCTCCGAGGGGTCGTGGCCGAGGTCGAGGAACCGCTCTTTGAACGCGTCGACGTCGACGGCGTCCGTGTCGCTGCCGGCGGCGCGCGCGAGGTCGTAGATGCGGTGGTCGGGGCCGGCGATGTCGTGCCGCTCGACGAGAGCGAGCGCGAACGCGGCGTTGACGGCCGTGATCTCGGGGTCGGCGCCGGCCGTCACCGGCGGCGAGCCGGTGCGCGACACGTCGGGTCGGTCCGCGACCGCAGTCGCCAGCGTCGATTCGAGGAAGCCGAGGAGCTTGTCCGCGGGCGCCACCGAGAGCGTGATGTCGTCGGCGTAGATGTCCTTCATGTGGTTCGCGATCTGGTAACAGTGCGCGAGCTTCCGGCGCTCGACCTTCTCGCCGGAGAGGCCGAGGTACAGCGCCTCTTCGGTCGACTGGAGGTGCGAGGGGTGGCCCTCCTCGTACCGCGCCATGTGCGCGAGCTCGTGGATCGCCAGCTCGCGCGCCATCGCGCTCGTGGCGGCCCGCCGCGAGACGTTCAGGACGTGGTGGTCGTCGTAGTGGCCGGCCCAGGTCCGCTCGTCCGGGTCCTCGCGGACCACGACGCGGACCGGCGCCTCCACGGAGCGCTCGGTCTCGAAGAGGTCCGCGGCGCCGAGAAACGGGTCGGGGGGAACGTCCCCCTGAACGCGAAGATCCATGCGTACAGTTCACACGGGAGCGGGCGGTAAGTCTCTTGCGCTCGTGGAACCCCGAATCGCGCGCGCCGGGGCCCGACGCGCCGACGCCTCGCCCCCGCACGCCCGGCGTACCCTTTTGAGCCTCCTGACCGAACCTCGACGCATGCGCATCTACGCGGCCTACGACGACGGACTCCGAGTCGTCGACCCCGCGACCGGCGCGGTCGAGACGCGCCTCTCCGGCCAGCGCGTCGAGTGCCTCTCGGTCGCGCACGGCGAAGTCCGCGAAGACGCGGACGGCGCGACCGACCCGCCGCGCGTCCTCGCGGGGACGTTCGGCGCGGGCCTGTTCCGCTCCGTCGACGGCGGGAGCCGGTTCGCTTGCGTGACGGCCTCGACGCTCGGCCCCGACGGGTCCGGCCCGGACGCGGTGACCGCGGTCGCGACGAGCCCGCACGACCCCGACGTCGTCTGGATCGGCACGGAGCCCTCGCGGGCGTACCGCTCCGTCGACGGGGGCGAGACGGCCGAGCGCGTCGGCGGGCTGACCGACCTCCCCTCCGCCGCGGAGTGGTCGTTCCCGCCGCGGCCCGACACCCACCACGTCCGGTGGATCGAGCCCTGCCCGGCCGACCCGGAGCGGTGGCTCGTCGGCATCGAGGCGGGCGCGCTCGCCGTGACGGCCGACGGCGGCGAGAGGTGGACCGACCGCCCGCCGGGGTCGCGCCGGGACACCCACGCGATGGCGACCCACCCCGACGCGCCAGACCGCGTCTACGCCGCCGCCGGCGACGGCTTCGCCGAGAGCGGCGACCGCGGCGACTCGTGGCGCGTCCGCGACGCCGGTCTCGATCACGGCTACGTCTGGGGGCTCGCGGTCGATCCCGGCGACCCCGACACAGCCCTGGTCAGCGCGGCGGAGAGCGCGACGGCCGCCCACCGCCGCGGGGAGGCGTACCTGTACCGCTACCGCCGCGACGAAGGATTCGATCGGCTCGACGAGCGCGGATTCCCGACGGGGGAAGGCACCTATCGGGCCGTGTTGGCGTCCGGCCGCGCCCCAGGAGAGATCTGGGCGCTCTCGAACCGCGGGCTCTTCGTCACCCGCGACGCGGGCGACTCCTTCGAGCAGGTCCCGGCCGACCTCCCCGACCGGGCGGCGCGGGCGCTGGCGGTCGCCTGAATCGAGAGAAAACGGCGCGACCGAGAACGAACGCCCCCGGTCCGGTCGGTTCCCGTTCGGTCAGTTCCGGACGGCGCCGACGATCAGGTAGACGACCGGCGTGTCGAGGACGGCGATCGCGAGCTTCAGCAGGTACTGGCCCAGCCCGAGCGCGAGCAGCGCCGGCGGTTCGAACGCGATCCCGACGCCGAACAGCGTCGGCGCGGCGTAGAAGGCGACGCCGACGAAGATGACGGTGTCGAGCGCCTGGCTCGTCGCCGTCGACGCGAGGTTGCGGAGCCACAGCATGCGCTCCCCGGTCCGGTCCCGGATCGCGTGAAAGACGAACACGTCCCAGTTCTGACTGACGACGTACGCCAGCAGGCTGCCGGCGACGATGTTCCCCGTCGGCCCGAGCGCGGTCTGGAAGGCGGCCGACACCTCGGGATCGACCCCGGGCGCCGCCAGCGTCGACCACACGAGCGCCAGCACGAGGAAGTTCGCGAGGAACGCGACGTTGACGACCACCTGCGTCGCCCGTCGGCCGTACAGCTCCGCGTAGCAGTCCGACGCGAGGAACGTGAGCGCGTACGCGAGCGCGGCGCCGGGCAGCAGGATCTCCGGACCGACGACCGGCAGCGCGAACGGGAGCGGCAGCGCGAGCACCTTCACGGCGGTGAGCTGCGCGGTCGCGAGCGCGACCGTGAACAGCGTGATCAGCGCCACCGCCGCGACCGCCGACCGATCCAGCGGGTCGGCCCGGAAGGGACCGTCCTGACCGCCGGCGGTCCGGCTACTCATCGGTCTCCTCCGCCGACCCGGCCGCGGTCGACGGGGCGTCGTCGTCAAGCCGGTCGTGGCGGGCGTCGATCTCGTCGAGCAGGTCGAGGTTCTTGCGGATCGACGCGCGCACCGCGTCGCTGCGGTTCACGAACTTCCCGTCGTCGCCGACGTGTTCGTCGAGGTCGGCGAGCAGCTCCGCCGGGATCTCGACGCTTATCTTTGGCATACTCGCGTCGTGGACGCCGGGCGGGCATGAACGTTATTATCCGAGGATTATCGAGGAGTTCTCTCGGTGCTCGAACTCGGACTCGGCCGGGGCGTCCCAGCTCGTAAACCGCTACGTTGAAGTGGGTTTACGAGTCCGTTCGGGTATGGCAACCAACACGGAGTCCGTCGACCTCGTCGGCGACGAGGCGGCGACGAACCTCGCGCGCGCCGCGCTGTTCGCGGCGCTCGTCGGGGCGTTCGCGTACGTCACGTTCCCGAACCCGGTCTCGCCCGTGGACGTGACCCTCCAGGTGCTCGGCGTCTTCCTCGCGGGGATCTTCCTCGGTCCGGTGTGGGGCGGCGCGTCGCTGGTCCTCTACCTCGCGGCCGGCGCGCTCGGCGCGCCCGTCTTCGAGGGCGGATCGGCCGGCGTGGGGGCCCTCGTCGGCCAGTCGGCCGGCTACCTCTGGTCGTACCCGGTCGCCGCGGCGGTCGTCGGCGCGGTCGTCCACCGGGGCGCGACGCTCCGCGACCTCGACGCCGTCGGCCTCCCGACGCTCGTCGGCGCGATGGTCCTCGGCACCGTCGTCATCTACGGGTTCGGCGTGGCCGGCCTCGCGCTCGTCCTCTCGCTCGGCCCGGTCGAGGCGGTCACGGTCGGCGCCGTCGCGTTCCTCCCGGCCGAGGCGCTGAAGATCGCCGCCGCGGTCGGCGTCGTCAGGTCCGACGCGATCGCCGCGACGTGAGCCGCTCGTGAGCGCACGCGAGGCGCAACCGTGATCGAACTCGACGGCGTCACGTGCCGGTACGGTCGGTCCGAGAGCGAGGGAGGTAACGGGGCGGACGGCGACTCCGACGACGCCGACGGTGCCGCCGCCACCGTCGCGGTCGACGACGTCTCCCTCAGGGTCCCCGACGGCGAGTTCCTCGTCGTCGCGGGCGCGAACGGCTCGGGGAAGACGACGCTCGTGCGGACGTTCAACGGCCTCGTCGAGCCGGACGCCGGGACCGTGGCGGTGAACGGGACCCCGGTCGACGCGGACCTCGTCGCCGCGCGCTCGGCGGTCGGGATGGTGTTCCAGGACCCGCGCGACCAGCTGGTCGCCGCCACCGTCGGCGCCGACGTCGCGTTCGGCCCGGAGAACCTCGGGCTCTCGCATACGGAGATCGACCGGCGGGTCGACGAGGCGCTCGCGGCCGTGAACATGGCGGGCCGGGAGCGCGAGCGCGTCGACTCCCTGTCCGGGGGCGAGCGCGAGCGCGTGGCGATCGCGGGCGCGCTCGCGATGGAGCCGGATCACCTCGTCCTCGACGAGCCGTTCACCGGCCTCGACGAGCCCGCGCGTCGGTCGGTCGTCGACCGGCTTCGGGCGCTTCACCGCGAGGGGACGAGCGTCGTCGTCGTCACGCACGATCTCCGCGACGTCGCCGCGCTCGCCGACCGGATCGTCGGGCTGGCGGACGGGCGAGTCGCGGTCGACGCGCCCCCCGAGGAGGCGGTCGAGTCCCTTCCCGGGCTGGACGTGCGGGTTCCCGAGGGCGGCGAGTTCCGAAATCCGGCCGGATGACGCTTTCCTTCGTCCCCGGCGACTCGCTCGCCCACCGGCTCGACCCGCGGTCGAAGCTGCTCGTTCAGGTCGCGTTCGCGGCCGTCGCGTACGCGTACACCACGCCGCGGGGGCTCGCGCTTCTCACGCTCGTCGCCGTCGGCTGCCTGCTCGCCGCCGACGGTGGCGCCCGGGACCTGTGGAGCTACCGCGTCGCGTTTCCCGTCCTCCTCTTCGCCCCCCTCGTCGCGGGCGCGACGCTCGGCGCGCCGTGGTTTCGGGTCGAGCGCGCCGCGACGACGGGACTCGCGAGCTACCGCGTCCTGCTGCTGCTCGTCGTCGCGGCCGCGTACGTGCGGTCGACCCCGGTCCGCGAGTCGCGCGCGGCCCTCCAGCGGACGATTCCGGGACGGCCGGGCGTCTTCCTCGGCGTCGGCGTCGCGCTCGTCTTCCGGTTCCTCCCCCTGTTGAAACGGGACCTCGTCGCGACGCGCGAAGCGGTCCGAGCGCGCCTCGGCGCCGAACGCTCCCGCCGCGAGCGGATGCGGCTCGTCGCGGTCGGCGGGCTCTCGCGGGCGTTCTCTCGGGCTGACCGCCTCGGGACGGCGCTCGTCGCCCGCTGTTTCGCGTGGAACCCCACGCTCCCGCGGCTCGCGTTCCGTCGCGCCGACGCTCCGGCACTGACGCTCGCGGCGGCCATGTTCGCGGCCGCGGTCCTGCGGATCGCGTGAGGCGGCCGCGCGTCGGCGGAGCGTGGCCCGATCCCCGAATCGCGTGAACGCCGAGCGACGAACTCCGCGTTGTGGCAAGCTTTAACCGGACCGTATCCCGGTGATCGATCATGATTCCTCTCCAGGCGGCCACCCGAGAGACCTTCTGGACGATCGGTCCGGTGGGGAAGGCTGCGTTCTACTGGCTCGCCGCCGTCGCGGTCCTCGTCTTCCTGTACGGCGTCTACGCCCGGTTCGCGGCGTACGCGCGCGGGAGCGCGGACCCGCGCGACAGACTGTCGAACCTCCCCGGGCGAGTCGCCGACGCCACGAAGACCGTCCTCGCGAACGAGAACCAGTTCGACGGGGACCTCTACACCGGCGTGATGCACACGTTCGTGCTGTGGGGGTTCCTCGTCCTCCTCGTCGCGACGACCATCCTCGGGATCGACATCGACCTCTACCGCCCGCTCACTGGCGAGTCCTTCTGGGTCGGCGACTTCTACTTGGCCTACCAGTTCGCCGTCGACGCGTTCGGCCTGCTGTTCGTCGTCGGCGTCGGCATGGCCGGCTACCGGCGCTACCGGACCCGCGAGGGGCGGCTGTGGGGGAAACACACCTCGCTGGAGGACGACGCGTTCGTCTGGACGCTGTTCCTGCTCGGGGTCGGCGGCTTCCTCGTCGAGGGCGTGAGCATGGTCGGCCAGCCGCAACGCGCGACCGAGACGGTGAGCTTCGTCGGGATGGCGCTCGCGACCGGGCTGGAGTCGGCCGGGCTCACGGCCGCGGGCGCCGAGGCGATATACGGCGTCCTCTGGTGGAGCCACTCGCTGCTCGCGTTCGCGTTCGTCGCGTGGATCCCGTACGCGAAGCCGTTCCACATGATCTCCTCGTTCGCGAACGTCGTCGCCCGCGACGAGAACGCGGGCGCGCGGCTCCCGAACGTCCCCGCGGACCTCGATCACACCAACGCGGAGTCGCTCGACGACTTCACGTGGAAGGAGCTGATGGACGGCGACGCCTGTACGAAGTGCGGGCGCTGTACCGACGCCTGTCCCGCCGACACGGTCGGCCGCAACCTCGACCCGCGGAACGTCATCCTCGACCTGAAGTCGTACCGGGAATCGGTGAGCGACGACCCGGTCGCCGGGTCGGGCAGCGGGAACGGGCCGATGGCGACCGACGGTGGAACCGCCGCCGCCTCGGACGGCGGCGTGGCCGATTCCGCCGCCGCCTCCGACGGCGGCGTGGCCGATTCCGCCGCCGCCTCCGACGGCGGCACCGTCCCAATCGTCGCAGACGAGGGCGGCGTCATCGACGCCGAGTCGATGGAGTCGTGCATGTCCTGTATGGCGTGCATGGACGCCTGCCCGGTCGACATCGAACACCTCACCTCGTTCACGAAGATGAACCGTCAGCTCGTCGACGAGGGGGCGGTCGACTCGAACCTCCAAGACGTGTTCCAAGACGTGATGCAGAAGGGGAACACCTTCGGCGAGTCGCAGTCCGCGCGCGGCGACTGGGCTGACGAGCTGGACGACGTCGACGTGCCCGACGCCCGCGAGGAGTCGGTCGAGTACCTCTGGTACGTCGGCGATTACCCGAGCTTCGACGACCGGAACAAGAAGGTCGCCCGCGCGCTCGCTCGCCTGTTCGACGAGGCCGACGTGTCGTTCGGCATCCTCTTCGACGACGAGAAGACCGACGGCAACGACGTCCGCCGGATCGGCGAGGAGTTCCTCTACCTCGAACTGGCGGGCCACCACGTCGAGACGTTCGCTGACTGCGAGTTCGAGAACATCGTCTGTACGGACCCGCACTCGTACAACACCATCAAAAACGAGTACCCCGAGGTCGACTTCGCCGAGTTCGCGGACGACCCGATGATGCCGTTCGAGCGCGAGGAGCCGTGGAACCCGGACGGGGGAATCGACGTGTTCCACTGGACGCAGGTGGTCGAGGAGCTGGTGAGCGAGGGGCGGCTCGACCTCTCCGGCGACGAGCTCGACTACACCGTCACCTACCACGACCCGTGTCACCTCGGCCGGTACAACGACGAGTACGAGGCGCCCCGCGAGCTGATCCGCGCGACCGGCGCGGACCTCTACGAGATGCCCCGCTCGCGGGACGACTCCTTCTGCTGTGGCGGGGGCGGCGGCGGCCTCTGGACCGAACACGAGGAGGAGGTGAAGCCGAGCGAGGAACGCCTCCGCGAGGCGGTCGAGGACACCGACGCGGGCGCCGCGATCGAGAAGTTCGTCGTCGCCTGCCCGATGTGTACGACGATGTTCGAGGACGGCCGGAAGACCGGGGACTTCGAGGACGACGTGGAGATCGTCGACGTGGCGGAGCTGCTGATCGAGGCGGTGGAGGCCGGCCCGTAGCGGTCGGGAGCTCTTTTCCCGCGGTCGTCGACGCTACGCGCGCCGCGACCGCGCGTCCGTCGCGTCGTCGGTGCGGCGCAGCAGCGCGCGACCGGGAGCGCGGTCGCGGACCGGCGCGTCGCCGAGGTAGTCGACGAGCGCGTCCCGGAGCAGCGCGATGTCCTCGTCGTCGAGCGCCGCGCCCCGCTCTATCGACTCGATCGGACGGCGGTACGCGACGTCCTCGTCGGTCGCGCGCTCCGCGGCGTCGAGCAGCGCGGCGTGAGCCACCCACGCCTCCTCCCGGGAGGTCGTCGGCGCCGGCGGCCCGTCGGTGGTGGGAGGGGTCATTCGTCCGGGTTCTCCCGGTACGGGGACTTAAAACCACGTCTCGGTTCGGGACCGCGGACGGCCCGGAGACCCCGCGCTCGACCCGACGGCGGCGGTCCGCCGAACGCGCGTCGCTATATAGCGTATATAGTAGAACATAGTCGTACAGGGCCGTACGCGTCACCCCGTACCCCTCATAGCATACTACTTAACCGGAACTCGCCCATCCACGGGTGATGGCTTCCAGCCACGACGCGGACACAGCGGGAATCACACGGCGGAAATCGCTCGCGGCGATCGCAGGTGCCGGAGCGCTCGGGCTCGCGGGCTGTACCCAGAGCTCCGACGGCGGGGACGGCTCCGACGGCGGGGACGGCGACGATGAGATCTCCGGCCCGATCAACATCGCCGGTTCGAGCACGGTGTTCCCGCTGATGAGCGCGGTCATGGAGGACTTCGCGGAGGAGTACCCGGGCGTCGACCCCGACATCAGCTCGACCGGCTCCGGCGGCGGGTTCTCGAACTTCTTCTGTACGGGCGACACGGACTTCAACAACGCGAGCCGTCCGATCCAGCCGGAAGAAGAGGAGCTGTGCGCCGACAACGGCGTCGAGTACATCGAACTGATCGCGGCCACCGACGCGCTCACCGTCGTCGTCAACCCCGACGCCGACTTCGTCGACTCGCTCACGACCGACGAGCTCGCGCAGATCTGGAAGTCGGACCCCGCCCAGACGTGGGACGAGGTCCGCGACGAGTTCCCGAACGAGGAGATAAACCGCTTCGGCGCCGCCGACACCTCCGGCACGTACGACTACTTCATCGAGGCGATCCTCGAGGAGGAGGGCCACACCAGCGACTACCAGGCGACCGAGCAGGACAACACGATCGCACAGGGCGTCGCCGGCGACCCGTACGCGATCGGCTACTTCGGCTTCGCGTACTACTTCCAGAACCCCGACCAGCTGAAGGCGCTCGGGATCGACGACGGCGACGGGCCGGTCAAGCCGAGCCTCGAAACCGCCTCCTCGGGCGAGTACACTCCGCTCTCGCGGCCCCTGTTCACCTACCCGTCGATCGAGTCGCTCGGCGAGGAGCACATCGCCGAGTTCGCCCGGTACTTCGTCGAGCAGACGACCAACGAGGACCTCGTCGCCGGCGACGTCGGCTACGTCCCCGCCACCGAGGAGACGCAGGAGGAACAGATGCAGAAGCTCGAAGACGCGATCGAGCAGGCGCAGGGCTGAGCCGGCGCGATGAACCGGTGTATTGATTTACGACTGCGTTCGATACCCCACCGTTCGTGACTGACAGCACAGAGAGTCCCGACCTGACCCGGCGGGGCGGGCTCACACGACTGAAGGAGGGCACCTATGGCGGGCTTTTCGCGGCGTGTGCGGCGATCACCCTGCTCACGACGGCCGCGATCTTCGTCACGCTCCTGTCGGACGCGGTGGTGTTTTTCCGGTCGATTTCGATAGTCGAGTTCCTCACCGGCACCAACTGGAGCCCGAACCCGGCCGGCGGCGGGCAGGCGTTCGGCATCATCCCGCTGCTGATCGGCACCCTCACCGTGACGATCACGGCGGCGTTCATCTCGATCCCGATCGGGACGCTCACCGCCATCTACCTCAGCGAGTACGCGACCCCGAACGCCCGGTCGATCCTGAAACCGCTCCTGGAGATTCTGGCGGGGATCCCGACGGTCGTGTACGGGTACTTCGCGCTGGTGTACGTCACGCCGGCGCTGAAGGCGACGCTGTTCCCGGAGATGAGCACGTTCAACGCGCTCGCGGCGTCGATAATGGTCGGGATCATGACGATCCCGATGGTGTCGTCGATCTCCGAGGACGCGATGAGCGCGGTCCCCGACGAGCTCCGCCAGGCCGGCTACGGCCTCGGCGCGACCAAGTTCGAGGTGTCGACGGGCATCGTCGTCCCGGCGTCGATCTCCGGGATCGCCTCCTCGTACATCCTCGCCGTCTCCCGCGCCATCGGCGAGACGATGATCGTCGTCGTCGCGATGGGCGCGCAGGCGCGGATGCCCGAGGTCCAACAGGCGCTGTTCGGGATCCCGTTCGTCAACCCCGCAGACGTCCTCCTCCAGTCCGGGATGACGATCACCGTCGCGATGGTCCAGATCACCGGCGGCGACCTCACCGGCGGCACGCTCCCGTACAACTCGATGTTCGCGCTCGGCCTCGCGCTGTTCGCGGTAACGCTCGTTATGAACGTGATCAGTGATATCATCGCACAACGCTACCGGGAGGAGTACTGATGGCGACCGAAAATCCGAACGCGGACGGGTTCGGCGAGGTCAGCCGCGTCAGAGGAATCGCCTTCGAGTACCTCTCGTTCGGCGCGAGCGTGTTCGGCCTCGTCGCGCTCGGCGTGCTGCTCGTCTACGTCGCCATCGACGCCTTCGACCTGGCGAACGCCAGCCCCGAGTGGCTGCTGACGTACTTCCTCACGCTCGTCGTCCCGTTCATCGTCTTCTGCCTGTACAGCGCGAACGACCGCGACGTCACTCGGCGAGCACTCGTCGCGCTCGGCGGCGGACTCGTCGCGGTCGCCGTGCTGTTTTCCGCGATTGAGGCCCTTCTCGTCCCGATCCCGCGGCTCAACTGGCAGCTCGCGTACCTCTTCGTGGTCGCCGCCCCCGTCACGGCGTACCTCGCGTACGTCGGGAGCGGAGGCCGCGTCGGCGCGGTCGGCTTCGGACTTCTCGGCCGGCTCGTCGGCGGCGCCGCGCTCGGTCTCGCGGTCGGGACGCTGTTCTTGGTGTTCGACTCTCTCGTCTGGTTCCTCGCGTACACGCTCGGCGTCCTCCCGGCCGTCGGGCTGTACGCATTCGGGCGGGTTCGCGAGTCGCCGCGGGCGCGGACCGCGGCGACGCCGGTGGGCCTCGTCGGCCTGACCGCCGCGGTGTTCCTCCGCGACGTGATCGCGACGTACCCGTCGGACCTCATCATCTACCTCTGGACGATCGCGGTCCCCGTCGCGGCCGCCGGGGCGCTCCTCGTCGCCGACCGCAGGGGTCGCCTCGCCGCGGCCGCCGTCGGCGGCGTCCCGCTCGCCGCGGCGACCGCGGGGGGCTTCCTGGCCGCGGGCGCCGGGCTGCCGGCTCCGACCGTGCTCCTCGCGATCGCCCTGACCGGCGTGCCGACGGCCGTGTACGTCTCCCGCGTCGTTGACGGCGGCGAGGGGCTCGCCGGGCTCGGGCTCCCGCTGCTCCTCGCCGCGGGCGCGATCGCCGGGGCGCTGATCGTCGAGGCGTTGGGCGTCCCGGCGCCGAACCCCTGGCTCGACGCGTCGTTCCTCTCCGAGGCGCCCTCTCGGACGCCGTCGGAGGCCGGTCTCTACCCCGCCATCGTCGGCTCCGTCATCATCATCGCGATGGTCGCCGTGTTATCGTTCGCGCTCGGCGTCGGGACCTCCGTCTTCTTGGAGGAGTACACGCCAGGCACCGGTCCGCTCGGGACGCTGACCCGGATCCTCCAGGTCAACATCGCGAACCTCGCGGCGGTCCCGTCGGTCGTCTACGGGCTCCTCGGCCTGGGGCTGTTCGCGAACCTCCTCGGGCTCGGGATCGGCACGGCGGTGACCGCGGCGCTGACGCTGTCGCTGCTCATCCTCCCGATCACGATCATCTCCGCCCAGGAGGCGATCCGATCGGTCCCGGACGACCTCCGGCGCGGCTCCGACGCCATGGGCGCGACGCGCTGGCAGACGACGAAGAACGTCGTGCTGCCCGAGGCGATGCCGGGGATCCTCACCGGGACGATCCTCGCGCTCGGACGGGCCATCGGCGAGACGGCGCCGCTGATCATGATCGGCGCGGCGACGACCGTGTTCAGGGCGCCGGACAGCCTGTTCAGCCGGTTCAGCGCCATGCCGATGCAGATCTACACGTGGGCCGGCTTCCCGCAGGCCGACTTCCGGTACGGCGTCGTCGCCGCAGGCGTTATCACGCTGCTGATCATTCTCGTCGGCATGAACGGCACGGCCATTCTGCTGCGGAACCGCGCGGAACGGGGGAGCTAACATGAGTAACAGCACAACAGACGACTCGCTCATCACGACGGAGGTACAGACGGACTCGAACGACGGCCGCGAGGCGCCCGCCGCCGGGACCGCGGTGGCGGCCCGCGACCTCGACGTCTTCTACGGCGACGAGCAGGCGATCGACGACGTGACGATGGAGATTCCCGAGAAGCGCGTGACCGCGCTCATCGGCCCCTCCGGCTGCGGGAAGTCGACGTTCCTCCGGTGCATCAATCGGATGAACGACATGATCGAGATCTGCCGCGTCGAGGGTGACGTGGAGTTCGGCGGCAAGAACGTGTACGACCCCGACGTCGACCCCGTCGCCTTGCGCCGCAAGATCGGGATGGTGTTCCAGAAGCCGAACCCCTTCCCGAAGTCGATCCGCGACAACGTCGCCTACGGCCTGAAGATCCAGGACTTCGACGGCGACGTCGACCAGCGCGTCGAGGAGTCGCTGAAGGGGGCGGCGCTGTGGGACGAGGTGAAAGACCAGCTCGACTCCTCGGGGCTCGAACTCTCCGGCGGGCAACAGCAGCGGCTCTGTATCGCCCGCGCCATCGCGCCCGACCCGGAGGTCATCCTGATGGACGAGCCGACCTCGGCGCTCGACCCCGTCGCGGCCTCGAAGATCGAGGACCTCATCGACGACCTCGCGGAGGAGTACACCGTCATCATCGTCACGCACAACATGCAGCAGGCGGCCCGCATCTCCGACCGCACCGCCGTCTTCCTCACGGGCGGCGAGCTGGTCGAGTACGACGACACCGCGAAGATCTTCGAGGACCCCGAAGAGCAGCGCGTCGAGGACTACATCACGGGGAAGTTCGGATAGATGCCCCGCGAGAGCTACCAGGAGCGGCTCGACGAGCTCCGCGAGGACGTGGTCGCGATGGGCGAGACCGTCTGCGACCGCCTCGACGACGGGATCGAGGCCGCGGTGACCGGCGACGACGAGCTCGCACAGTCGGTGATCGAGACCGACCACGAGGTCAACGAGACGTACCTCGCCCTCGAAGACGAGTGCACGGAGCTGTTGGCGCTCCAGCAGCCGGTGGCCGGCGACCTCCGGCTCGTCACCGCCTCGTTCAAGATCATCACCGACCTCGAACGCGTCGCGGACCTCGCGACGAACGTCGCGGCGTACGGCGGTCCCGAGGGCGGCGTCCACGACGCCGTCGACGTGCGCGACCTCGGAGAGCGCGCCCGCGAGATGGTCGCGGACGCGGTCGCCGCCTACGCGGCGCGCGACCCGGACGCCTGCCGCGAGATCGCCGCCAGCGACGACGCGTTCGACGAGCGCTGTCGGGAGGCGAGCGAGGCGGTCGTCCGCGAGCTGCTGGAGGCCGACCGCGCCCGCAACGCGGCGCGCGACGGCCCGGCGCCGACGGACGGCGAGGCGCTCGAAGCCTCCCTCGACGAGGTGTCGCAGGCGCTGCTCGCGGTGCGCGACCTCGAACGGGTCGCCGACCACGCGGTCAACATCGCGGCGCGGACGCTGTACATGGTCGAAAACGACGACGAACTGATCTACTGAGCGCGGTTCGGCCCGCCGCGGGCGGACCGGCTTCCGTCTCGGCGCCTCCGGAACCCATAATCAACTCCGGACCCAGTGACCACACGTGACCGTACTGCAGGAGCTCGTCGGAGACCAGTCGCTCGCCGTCTGGATCGTCTTGGGCGCGATCGGGTTCCTGCTGACCTGGAAGGGGGCGAACGTCATCGAGTCGACGACCTCGAAGATCAGCGACCACTTCGGGGTCTCGCAGGCGATTCAGGGCGGACTCATCGTCGCGGCCGCGACGTCGTTCCCCGAGCTCGCGATTATCCTCATCTCGGTGCTCGTGCTCGGCGACTTCGGCGTCGGCGCGGGGGCGCTCATCGGGACGGCGGTGTTCAACATCCTCGTCATCCCGGCGGCCGTCTCCATCACGAGCGGCGACACGACGACGACGCAGGGGATCGTCTACCGCGACGCCATCTTCTATATGGTCGCCGTCCTCGCCCTCTTCGGCGTGATCGCGCTCGGCGTCCTCGGGACCGACGGGCGGGAGATCGCGCGGATCACCCCGCAGATGGGCGTCGGCCTAGTGGTGTTGTACGGCGTGTACGTCATTCTCCTCGCCGGCGGGAAAAGCGGCGCGTCGGACCTCAAACGGGCTGAATCGACGAACGTCCCCAAACAGGCCGGACTGTTCGCGGCCGGGCTGGTCGTCGTGCTCGTCGGCGTCGAGTCGATGGTCACCATGACGGTGCAGATCGCAGACGCGCTCGACGCGCCGTCGTTCCTCATCTCCGTGACGGTGTTGTCGGCGCTGAGCTCCTTCCCCGACCTGCTCGTCGGCGTGAAGATGGGCAAGGCCGGCGACAAGCGGGCGGCGATCGCGAACGTCTTCGGAACGAACACGTTCAACCTCGTCGCGGCGCTGCCGATCGGCGTCATCCTCGCCGGCGGCGTCTCGATCGGCTTCCTCACCTCCGTGCCGCTCCTGTTGTTCCTGTTTTACACGACCCTCGTCGTGGTGGTGATGGCCGCGACGGACTTCGAGATCACCACCGAGGAGGGGTACGTCTTCCTCGCGATGTACGTCGCCTTCCTCGGCTGGATGACGGCCGAAGCGTTCGGGATCACCACGTTCCTGACCGAGTCGACGCTCCGGACGATCGTCGGCTGAGCGGGCGGTGGGTCGATTGGTTTTAAATGGCTGACAGTGGGTCGAACGCGCATTTATGAATAGTTGAACTCGGAACAACAGTCGTCTCCTTTGAAATCTCAAGCTCTTGCTTATAAGTAATCTCCCGAGGAACGACGGCGAATCGCTCAAAGCCCCAGCCGTGAGGCCCACCCCACACCGCACAGCACCGCAGCCTCACGCCTCCCCACCCTCGTCGCTGGCGGCTGGTGCCGCCAGCGACTCCCTCGCGCGTGCGACTCGCGCCCTACCGGGCACTCGTCGGCACGCGCCACCGTCTCATGGTTTATAAGTAGTTGAGCTTGTCACCATTCGGGCCTGTTACTCTGCTCGGATCCGAACCTCGATCCCGTCGGTGTCCGTGACGGCGATCCCCTCGTCCCGCTCGTTCACGTCGAACTCGACGTCGCCGTTGGCCACGACCGCGTCGAGTCGGTCCCGGACCGCCTCCAGCGCCGCCGCGTCGGGAACGACAACCTCGAACCACGCGAGCCCTCGCCCCGCGGCGGGGGTCGTCCGCCCCCGCCACGTGTTCGCGCCGAGGTGGTGGTGGTAGCCGCCCGCCGCGACGAACCGCACGTCCGGGCCGCTCATCCCGACCTCGAAGCCGAGCCCGTCGACGTACACCGCCTCGAACGCCGACAGCGAGGTGACTTCGAGGTGTATGTGGCCCACGTCGGTGCCGGCGGGGGCGCGGTCGACGAGGGGAGCGGTGCCCGTCCCGTCTCCGGCCGCCGCCGCGGCGACGCCCTCGATGTCGAGCGGGTCGGTCGCCATCCGCGCCGTTCCGTCGCCGTCGACGGGCCACTCCTCGCGGGGGCGGTCGCGGTATATCTCCACGCCGTTCCCCTCGGGGTCGTCGAGGTACAGCGCCTCGCTGACGAGGTGGTCGGAGGCACCGTCGAGCCGCCACCGCTCCCGGACGCGCCCCAGCGCCTCGCCGAGCGCGGCCCGCGAGGGGACCCGGAACGCGGCGTGAAAGAGCCCGGCGTCGGTCCGGCCCCGGGCGGGTCGGTCGGCGTCGCGCTCCAACACGAGCAGGGGCGTCCCCTCGACCCCGAGCGTCGCGCGCTCGGCGTCGCGGTCGAGGACGGCGAGGCCGACCACGTCCCGGTAGAAGGCGGTCGTCTCGTCGAGGTCTGCGACCCGGAGCGCGGCGCGGCCGATACGCGTCTCGGCCGGGAGCGAGCTTTCGGGGGTTCCCGGAGCGCCGGCCGCGGAATCGTCGTCGCTGTCGGTCATCGGGCGGACTACGGTCGCTCGCGCGTTCAACGCGTCGGTCGCGGAAGCCGAACCGAGCGACCGCCCCGGCCGGCCGCCCGAACCTTCCCCATCTTCCGTTAGAATCAAACCCGCACGCGACACAGAAGGGTGTATGAGCGCCGAACAGCAGGAGCGGGCCGTCCGGTGTCTGGTCGCGAAGGTCGGGCTCGACGGCCACGACCGGGGCGCACACGTGATCGCGCGGGCGTTCCGCGACGCCGGCTTCGAGGTCGTCTACTCCGGGCTCCACCGGGCGCCGGAGGACATCGTCCAGGCGGCGGTGCAGGAGGACGTCGACGTGCTCGGGATCTCGATCCTCTCGGGCGCGCACAACACGCTCGTCCCGAAGGTGATCGAGGGGCTGAAGGAGTACGACGCGTTCGACGACACCCTCGTGCTCGTCGGGGGAATCATCCCGGACGAGGACGAGGACGAGCTGAAGGAGCTGGGCGTCGCCGAGGTGTTCGGCCCCGGGACGCCGATGGAGGAGACGATCGAGTTCATCCGGAACAACGTCCCGGAGCGCGCGTAGATGGCCGGGTCGGACGCACCCGCGTTCGCGGACGCGCCGACGCTCTCCGACGACGACGCCGCGCTCGTCGAGGACCTCCTCTCGGGGAGCCACCGCGCGCTCGCCCGCGTCATCACCAAGATCGAGAACCGCACGCCGGGGTACCGCGCGATCGTCTCCGCGCTCCACGAGCACACCGGCGGCGCGGACGTGATCGGGATCACGGGCTCGCCGGGCGCCGGGAAGTCGACGCTGGTCGACAAGCTCGCCGCCGCCTACCGCGACCGCGGCGACACCGTGGGCGTGATCGCGGTCGACCCCTCCTCGCCGTACACCGGCGGGGCCGTCCTCGGCGACCGGATCCGGATGGGGTCGAACGTCGGCGACATGGACGTGTTCTTTCGGTCGATGAGCGCGCGCGGCCAGCTCGGCGGCCTCTCGACGGCGACCGCGGACGCGGTGAAGGCGCTCGACGCCTTCGGGAAGGACGTCGTGGTCTTAGAGACCGTCGGCGCCGGACAGAACGAGGTCGACGTGGTCCGCACCGCCGACACGGTCGCGGTGTTGGTCCAGCCCGGCTCCGGCGACGACGTCCAGACGCTGAAGGCCGGCATCCTCGAGATCGGCGACGTGTTCGTCGTCAACAAGGCGGACATGGACGGCGCACAGCGGACGGTCGCCGAACTGGAGGAGATGGTCCACCGCCGCGAGGGCGGGACCACCGGCCGCGGCGCCGGCCACCACGGCGCGGCCTCGATGGCCTCGACCGGCGCGGGCGGCTCCGCGGCGGGGCACGGCGACGGCCACCACGACGGCGGCCACCACGATGGCGGCAACCACGGCGACGGCCACCACGCCAGCGATCACGCGGGCGGTTCCGGACACGGCGAATCCGACGCGCGCGCCGGCGACTCCGACGACTCGTGGACGCCGGACGTGTTAGAGACCGTCGCGAACAGCGGCGAGGGGGTCGAGGCGCTGATCGAGGCGTTCGACGCGCACGCGGCGTACCTCCGGGAGTCCGGCGAGATCGAGACGACCGAGCGGCGCCGGTACGCCGCGGAGATCCGCACGCTCGTGCGGGCCGACGTAGGGGCGCTCGCGACCGCCGAGATCGAGCGGCACGGCGGGATCGATCGCCTCGCGGAGCGGGTCCGCGACCGCGAGACGGACCCGTACGCGGTCGCGGAGGCGATCGTCGGCCCGATAGCCGACTGCGTCGACGAGGAGCGCGCCGACGACGACGAGCGCGACGACTGACGCCCGGGCCTGTTCGCGGTCGCGCGGACCGCGGCCGCGACCGCGTCCCACGGGTATAAGTCGCCAGCGAACCAACAGGTTTCCATGAAGCTCAGAAACCTCCTCGGCGGTGCCGTCCTCGGCACCGGCGCGCTCGCCGCGATCAACACCGGCCTCCGGTACGAGGGCGAGTTGGAGTCCCCGCTCGACGGCGACGACCGCACCTTCCGCTGGCGCGGGATGGACGTCGCCTACACCGAGGCGGGCGACCCGGACGACCCCGACCTCCTCCTGCTGCACGGGATCAACGCCGCCGGCTCCTCCGGGGAGTGGCGCGCGGTGTTCGACGACCTGGCCGCCGACTATCACGTCGTCGCGCCCGACTTCCCGGGCTACGGCCGCTCGGACCGCCCGCCGCTCCGGTACTCGGCGGCGCTGTACGAGGACTTCGTCCACGACTTCCTCGCGGAGTTCGACGAGCCGGCCGTCGTCGCCTCCTCGTTGTCGGCGGCGTACGCGGTCGCGGCGGTCGACGACGGCGCGGAGGGCGGCGTCGAACTGAGCGGGTTCGTCGCCGTCTGTCCGACGGCGACCGCCGGGCCGAGTCCGGCGAAGGGGTGGCTGCGAGAGCTGTTCCGCGCGCCGCTCGTCGGGCAGGCGCTGTTCAACGGCATCACGTCGAAGCCGGCGATCCGCTACTTCAACGCCGACCACGGCTACGACGACCCCGCGAACCCGAGCGCGGAGTGGACCGACTACGAGTGGCGCACGACCCACGTCGAGAACGCGCGCTTCGCGCCCGCCTCGTTCATCTCGGGGACGCTCAACAGCGAGATCGACCTCGCCGCCGCGCTCGGTGACCTCGACGTGCCCCCGACGATCGTCTGGGGCCGCGAGGCGACGGTGAGCCCGCTCACCGACGGCCGCGAGCTGGCGGACGCCGCGGACGCGCGCCTCGTCGTCTTCGACCGCGCGCGGCTGCTCCCGCACGTCGAACACCCCGAACGCTTCGTCGAGACGGTCGAGGAGGCGCTCGTCGCGGCCGCGGCGGCGTAGCTCGGCTGGCCGGTCGGCCGACGCTCTTCGGTCGCCGCCGACCCCGGTTCTCAGCGCTGAGCATCGGGCGAACACCAATAAGTACGCCGTCCGCCGAAGGCGCGTATGACGAACGAGACGTTTCGCGTGCTGTGCGTCGACGACGAGCCCGGACTCGCGCGGCTCGTCGCGACCCACCTCGAACGCGACGCCGACCTCGACTGCGAGGCCGCGGTCGAGACCCACCCCGGCGACGCGCTCCGCCGGATCGAGCGCGAGTCGTTCGACTGCGTCGTCAGCGACTACGACATGCCCCGCCTGACCGGCGTGGAACTGCTCTCGGCCGCCCGCGAGGTCGACCCGGACCTCCCGTTCCTCCTGTTTTCCGCGACCGGCCCGGCCGACATCGCGGCCGAGATGGTCCGCGCGGGCGTCAGCGATTACGTCTCGAAGCGCGGCGGCGCGGACGGCTACACGGCGCTGTTGCGGCGCGTCAAGCGGACCGCAGCCGGCGAGAACGGGCGCTTCGGGGCTCGGGACGCCGACGACCTGACCGAGGCGGACGTGGCGCTCGACGGGGTCTGTACCGTGGCGCCCGACGGGACCTTCGAGTTCGTCGGCGAGGAGTACGGCGCGTTGTACGGCTACGCCCCCGAGGAGCTGGAGGGAGAGCCGTGGCAGCGGCTCCATCCCGAGACCGAGGTCGAACACATCGAGACGAACATCATCCCGGCCGTGACCGACGGCGAGCGGTGGACGGGGGCGAGCACGGGGCTCCGGGCGGACGGCAGCCGGTTCGCCGAGTCGAAGATGGTGAGCGCGACGGCGGACGACCGGCTGGTCATCTCGGTGTCGCCGCTCGACGCCGTCCGAGAAGTCGCCGACGACTGAACGGGCGCGAACCGCAGGACCCCGCCCGCCTCACTCGTCGCGGCGCACGTACAGCGTCTTCTCGCAGGCCGCGTGGACTTCTCCCTCGTCGTCGACCAGCGAGACGAGGTACTCGCGGTCGGTCGATTCCCCCGGCCCGAGCGTCTCGCGGATCGCCTCGGTCTCGGCGGTCGGCACCTCGAACTCGGCGTACAGCGTGTCGCGGCCGGGTTCGATGAACTCCAGCGCGGCCGACTTGTCCCATACCGTGAACGCGTCGCCGAGGACCCGCCGCAGCATCATCATGTACACCGGGTCGATCGCGGCGTAGATGCTGCCGCCGAAGATCGTCCCGACCGCGTTGCGGGTGCGCCAGTTCAGCGGCAGTCGAATTCGAATGTAGCGCCAGTCGGCCGCGATGTGGTCGACGCGCGCGCCCGTGCCCCGGTACGCGGGGAGGAGGTTGAACCCGAGTCGCCAGAGCCGCGTCCGGCGGCTCTCCGCCGGCGGGTCCTCGCGCAGGGGTCGCGGGTCGGGGTCGCGGTCGACCCCGGTCGGGGAATCGCTCACGCAGATTCAGGACGCCCCGCCGTCAAACCGGTGTCGGAACCGGCGACAACCGACCGGGGGTTGTCGCTCTCGAACGCTCGTTTATATTAACCTCGTGGCGCGTGCCTGCGAGGCCGCGGAGCGGCCGAGCAGCACCGCGCGAGGGAGTCGGTGGTCCGGAGCGAAGCGGAGGACCACCGACGAGGCTGGGGAGGCGTGAGGCTGCGGTCGCGGAGCGGGGCGGGACTCAAAGGGGCGGCCGCGAGGACGAAGCACGGCGATGTAAGGACCACAAAGAGCGAGCGAAGCGAGCGACTGAGGACCGCAGCGAGCCGCGCGAGTCCTCGCGGCTGGGGCTTTGGAGGTGTTGTCTGCCGATCTGCCAGCAATAATTTATAGGCGAGCGGCTGAGGCTTCGGAGGTGTTGTCTGCCGACCTGCCAGCAATAACTTATAAGTAAGCGGCTGGTTCTTCGACCGCGTTCGCCGTCGATCCGCCAGCAACCGTTTATTTATAAATCGCCGTCGCTTCGGGAGCGTTCGAATCGCCGTCGCTTCCACTCACCTCCGACACTCCCCTCACGTAGGCGGCCCGAAACCCGTATCCCCGCGCGAGCGCAACCCGACACCGATGGAGTGCGACAAGTGCGGGAGCGACGCGATCCACCACGCCGCCTACTCCGGGGCGCACCTCTGCGGCGAGCACCTCCGGCGGTCGGTCGAGAAGCGCGTGAAGCGTCGGGTCCGCGAGGACGGCCTCCTCGACCCCGACGCGACGCCCGACGACCCCGACCGCTGGGTGATCGGACTCTCCGGCGGGAAAGACAGCGTCGCCCTGACGCGGATCCTCGACGACGTGTTCGGGAAGGACCCCCGCGTGGAGATGCTCGCCTTAACGATCCACGAGGGGATCGAGGGGTACCGCGACGCCAGCGTCGACGCCTGCGTCGAGCTGGCCGACGAGCTCTCCCTGCGCCACGAGCTCGTCTCCTACGAGGAGGAGTTCGACGTGCGGATGGACGACGTCGTCGAGGATGACCCGGAGGACATGGCCGCCTGCGCGTACTGCGGCGTGTTCCGCCGCGACCTCTTGGAGAACTACGCCGCCGAGTTCGACGCCGACAAGCTGCTTACCGGTCACAACCTCGACGACGAGGCGCAGACCGCGATGATGAACTTCCTGGAGGGCGACGTCCGGCAGGTCGCGAAACACTTCGACGCCTCGCTCGGCCCGTTCGACGAGCGCGAGGCCACCGACGCGTTCGTCCCGCGCGCCAAGCCGCTCCGCGACGTGCCCGAAAAGGAGATCGCCCTGTACTGTCACGTCCGCGACCTCCCGACCCACATGGCCGAGTGCCCCCACGCCGAGGAGGCGTACCGCGGCGAGATCCAGTCGACGATCCACGAACTCGAAGAAAACCACCCCGGCGCGCGCCACTCGATCATGGCCGGCTACGAGGAGCTGTCCGCGCTCGCGGCCGACGCCTACCGCGGGGGCGACGGAGACGACGCCGGCGACGAAGACGACGGCGAGGGCTCCGCCCTCCGCGAGTGCGAGCGCTGCGGCTCGAAGACGAGCCGGGACGTCTGTCGGAAGTGCCGCCTGCTCGACTCGATCGAGGCGGCGACGTAACCGGGGCGTCGCTCACGCGTCGTCGACGCGACCGATGAGGTCGAGCTGGTGGGTGAGGTAGACGAGCTCCCCGGAATCGACCTGCCGCCGGCGAATTTCGAGCCACGCGTCGAGGTCGGCGGCGGAGAGAGCGCTCGTCTCACCCCCACCGGCGATCACCTCGCCGACCGCGGCCTCGACGGTGTCGAGGATGTGTCGGAGGAAGAACGCCTCGTCGCCCGGATAGCCGGCCTCCCCGTCGGCGGGACGCGCGATCCAGTCGGAGCCGGCGACCCCGAGGAGCGTCGAGCCGTCCGCCTCGCGAAGGCGCGCGAGCGCGGCGCCGCCGGCGCGGCTGTTCCCGCCCGGCTTCTCGTCCATGTGCCGGTGGTAGAGCCGCTCGATCGCCCGGTCGTCGGGATGTGCCGGGCGGAACCGGGTCCCGCCGTCGAAGGTGATCGGGAAGTAGTAGGTCCCGCCGGGCGCCAGCGCGTCGAGCAGTTGGTCGAGCCGGTCGAGCCCGAGTACGTCCAGTAGCGCCATCCCGATCAGCGCGTCGGACTCGCCGGCGTGCTCCGCGGCGTACGCGACCCCGTCGGCCGCGACCGGCTCGACCCTGACCGTGCGCGCGTCGGTCTCGACGACGAGCGCGTCCGCCTCGCTCCCGCCCGCCCTCTCGCTCCCGCCCGCCGCCTCACTCCCACCTGCCGCCTCGCTCTCGCCTGCCGCCTCACTCCCACCTGCCGCCTCGCTCTCGCCTGCCGCCTCAGTCACGGAGGCGGGCGCCTCCCGGTCGTCCGCCCACTCTCGGAGGAAGGGACCCAGCCCGGCGAGCGCGTCCGGGTCGCGGTCGACCGCGACGTACCGGGTCTCGCCGGGCGGGAGCACCTCCCAGTCGATCAGCCGAGCGACCATCGTCCCGACGCCGGTCCCGACCTCGAAGACGCGCAGGCGGCCGTCGCGCGCCGCGCGGTCCGCGAGCCGCTCTCGGAGGATCCCGAGGAGCCGCCGGTCGAGCGCCCGGTCGTCGACGCTCCGCTTCGCCCGGAGGTAGCGCCGGAAGGCCTCGGCGTCGGCGGCGAGGGCGTCGCCGTCCGCGGAACCGCCGTCGCCGCCCGCGGCGTCGTCGGTCCCCGTCACGTCGTCACCTCCGCCTCGGCCGCGTCGACGGCGTCGGACGCGTCGGCGACGTCGGCGAGGAGCCCGCGGACGCGGGCCGTCGTCTCCTCCCAGCTCGGGTGGCGCTCGTACCGCCGCCTCGCGGCGCGACCCATCTCGGCGAGCCGGTCGGGGTCGGTCGCGAACCCGTCGAGCGCCCGGGCGACGGCGGCCGGGTCGTCCGGGTCGACGAGGACGCCCGTCTCGCCGTCGGCGACCGTCTCGCTCGCGCCGCCCGCCCGCGAGGCGATCGCCGGCAGGCCGAAGCTCATCCCCTCCAGGTAGACGATCCCGAACCCCTCGTACCGGGAGGGGACGGCGAGGACGTGGCTCGCGCGGAGCGCGTCGGCCAGCTCGGCGTCCGACAGCCGGCCGGCGAAGCGCACGCGGTCGCCGAGCCCCCGCTCCCGGACCAGTCGCCGCACGTCGGTGACGTGAGACTCGTCGACCGCCCGGCCGACGACCGTGAGGTCGACGGCGGCGTCGGCGCGGGCGACCCCCTCGACGAGCGTGTCGAGCCCCTTCCGCGGCTCGACGTTGCCGACGAACGCGACGCGGAGCGGCTCGGGGTCGGGCCCGCCGAGCGACGCGGCCCGCGCCGCGATCGCGTCGCCGTCGATCGCGGGGTCGAACCGGTCGCCGGCGGGCGGCGCGACGACGGTCGCTTCGGGACCGACGCCGAGTGCGGCGACGGCGTCGCGGGTCGCAGCGCTGTTGCAGACGACGCCGTCGACGGTCGCGAGGTACCGGCGCTCGACGGCGCGGTACAGCGGCGAGAGCCGGCGCGGCTCGCTCGCGCGCAGGTGGTGGACGACGCTCACGACCGGGTACGGCAGGTCCCGGTTGGCGAGGAAAAGCGAGGGGTGCGCGAGCTCGTCTTGGAGCATCACGTCGACGTCGACGCGGAGGCGGTCGCGGACCCCCGGGAGCGCGTTGTCCAGCAGCCCGCGCGGGTACGCCCGCCACGGGAGCTCGACGACCTCGACGGCGTCGCCGGCCGCGCGGAGCCCCTCGACGAGCTTCCGGTCGTAGCGGAACCCGCCCGACCGCTCGTCGAGACTGCCGTACAGCGCGAGCCCAACCTTCATACCGGCGCGTCGTACGTCGCGGCGGCCGCGTCGTCCTCCCAGACCGTCACGGCCAGCTCGCTCACCGCGTCGTCGGTCACCGCGTCGCTCACGCGCTCGAAGACGACGCGAGCGAAGCGCTCGACGCTGGGGTTGTACCCCTCGAACTCGGGCAGATCGTTGAGAAGCTCGTCGCGGTAGCGGTCCGCGAGGTCGCCGAGCGCCGCCTCGGCGTCGTCGATGTCGACGAGGTAGTCGTGCTCGTTCAGCTCGGGGCCGCGGAAGGTCAGCTCCACCTCGAAGTGGTGGGAGTGCGGGACGCTCTCCGGCCCCTCGTCGACGACCGTGAGGTAGTGCTGGGCCACGAAGTCCGTCAGCACCGTCGTCGCGTACATGAACCGAACCAGGGACGCGAGCAACCTAAATCCGGAGGGCGGCGGAAGGACGTTCGACGCGTCACGGTATCTGTAATCGGACGCGAGCGCCGACAACGGCCATTTATAAATAACCGAGCGCGCGCAGCCGGTCCCGGTCCGTCTCGCCCTCGCCGCCGTGGACCCGCGACACCGGTAGCGGCTCGGGCGGCGTCAGGGTCGGCTCGCGCGCGCCCTCGTCCGCGCCGTCGACCGTCGCCCACGGCACCTTGAGCAGCGCGGGGACTGGCGTGTGCATCGGGTGGCCGTACAGCCCCCACTCGCCGAAGAGATTGCCGTGGTCGGCGGTGACCGCGATCCGCCCGTCGACGTTCGCCGCGAGGGACTCGACCTCGCCGAGGACGTGTCGGAGGTTCGCCTCGTACGCCGTCCAGACGCGCTCCACCGAGACCTCGCCGCGCCGGAGCAGCACCCACGGGTTCCCCGCGTTGCTGTGGCTCCCGGTCCGCGCCAGCCCGTCGTCGCCGTCGAGCGGGTCCGGGACGAACGGGTGGTGCGGCTGCATGTAGTGGACGACGAGCCGGTCGGGGTCGCGCTCGCGGGCGAGCGAGATCGCCCGGTCGGTCACGGCCGCTGCCGGCACGGTTCCCGCCTCCCCGTCCCACGCGTACTTCCACACCTCGTCGAGCGCGGCGAACGCGTCGGCGTCGAGGTAGCGGTCGGTCCACGTGTTCCCGGTCACCATCGCGGTCCGCGCCGTCTCGGGGCGACCGAGGAAGGTGTTCTCCAGCCACTCCGAGGAGGAGCTCCCGACCGACCGGACCGTCTCGACCGCACCGAGGAACCCGAAGTCGGGCGCGACCGAGCGCAGCAGGTCGGCCCGACAGGCGTCGAGGACGACGAGGACGTCCCACTCGCGGTCGAAGGCGTTCGTCCCGTAGTCGAGCCGCCGACCGATCGCCTGCAGGCCGCGCAGGTAGGCGGTCCCGAGGCGGCCCATGCCCGGCTCCGTCACGACCGCGAGTTCGGCGCGAGGCGACTAAACCGCTCCGGCGGGATCGCCTCTGTCGCCCCCGACGACCCGACGCCGTCGGGACACCTATACGTCTCGCCGCCCCGGTACGACCGTGAACTGCCTGTTCGTGGGGGCCGGAGCGATCGCGCCGGAGTACGCCGCCGGCCTGTCGGAGAGTTCGCTGTCGCTGGCCGGCGTCGTCGACCTCGACGCCGACCGCGCCGCGTCGCTCGCCGACGCCCGCGGCTGCCCGTCGTTCGCCGACCTGGAGACCGCGATGGAGCGCGTCGACGCGCCGCTCGTGGTGAACCTGACGAGCCACGCCGCCCACGCGGCGGTGACGCGGACTGCGCTCGAAGCCGACCGCCACGTCTACTCGCAGAAGCCGCTGGCGCTCGCTGCCGACGAGGCGCGGTCGCTGGTGGCGCTCGCCCGCGACCGCGGGCTCGCCCTCGGCTGCGCGCCCGGGACGCCGCGAGCGCCCTCGCAGCGCCGCGCGGGCCGACTCCTCGCCGACGGCCGACTCGGGCCGGTTGGGCTGGGGTACGCCCACGCCCACGTCGGTCGCGTGAGCGACTGGCACGACCGGCCCGACTCCTTCCTCGAGATCGGGCCGCTGTACGACGGGGCGGTGTACCCGCTCGCGCTGCTGGTGTCGTGGTTCGGGCCGGTCGAGCGCGTCCGTGTCGCCGACACCCTCGACGTCTGGCCCGCGCGGGAGGACCGGCGGCCGTCGACGCCGAGCCACGTCGAGGCGACGCTGGCGTTCGCGGCGGGGCCGACCGTCAGACTCACCGCCAGCTTCTACGCGCCCCACCGGAGCCGGGAGTTCTACGGACTGGAACTCCACGGCGACGACGGCTCGCTGTACCTGAAGGGGACCGGCGCGATGGGCGACGACCGCGACGCCGTCCGGTTCGGCCGCGTCGGCCGGGAGTACGTGAGCGCGCCCCCGGACGCGCCCGAGGAGCCCTACGAGTACGTCGAGGCGGTCGAGCGCCTCGCCGCGTCGGTCGAGGCCGGGTCGCCCTCGCGGGCGGGGGGACGACGGGGCGCCCACGTCGTCGCCGTCTGCAACGCGATCGAGGCGGCCGCCGAGGGCGACGGCCCGGTCGCTGTCGACGACTGCGGCGCGACCGCCGACCCGCCGCCGGCGCCGGCGGTGCGGCCGGAGAAGCAGATTGGAGGCGAGACCGATGCGGGCGCCGCCGCGCTCCGGCTCCCCGCCGTCGGCTTCGGCTGCTCCCGCTACCGCGACGGGGAGTACGTCGAGCGCGCCGACTCGATCGAGACCGCGCTCGACGCCGGCTACCGCCTCTTCGACTCCGCCGAGCTGTACGGCAACGAACACCGGATCGGGGAGCTGCTCGCCGCGCCGGGCGCGCCCGACCGCGAGCGCGTGTTCCTCCTCGGGAAGGCGTGGCGCACGAACCACCGCCGCGAGCACCTGCTCGACGCCTGTGCGGGCAGCCGAGAGGAGCTCGGGATCGACGCGTTCGACTGCTACGCGCTCCACTGGCCCTCGGCGCTCGAACACCGGGGCGAGCTCCGTCGCCTCGCCGAGAAGCCGGTCGAGCGGCAGGAGGCGCTCACCTTCCCCGCGGACGCCGACGGCGAGCTCGCGGCCGACGACGTGTCCCTCGCGACCGCGTGGGAGAACTTGGAGGCCGTTCACGACAGGGGGTGGGCGCGGACGCTCGGGATCTGTAACGTCTCGCGGGCGCAGTTGGAGACGGTGCTGGAGGCGGGGGCGGTCGACCCGGCGCTCGTGCAGGTGGAGCGACACCCCTACCGGCCCCGGAACGATCTGGTCGACTTCTGTCACGAGCGCGGGATCCGAGTGGTCGCGCACTCGCCGCTGTCGGCGCCCGGCCTCCTCGACGAGCCCGTCCTGAACGCGATCGGGACGGAGCGGGGGCTCTCGCCGGCCGAGGTCGTGATCGCGTGGAACGTCTCGCGGGGGGTCGTCCCGATCCCGTCGAGCACCGCCGAGTCGCACGTCGTCTCGAACCTGGCGGCCGGGAGCGAGCGGCTGACCGCCGACGAGATCGCGCGCGTCGACGCCCTTCGCGACCCCGACCTCGAGCGGTGAGACGGTCGGCGCAGAGCGGCCACCCGCGGTTCGGGCGGTATTTCTATGTGAGTGAAGTCCGTGCGTGAGGTATGGCAACGACCGAATCACGAGGGCCGGCGATAGATGTCGGGTCGCTGAGCGGCCTCCACTGGGTAGGCATCGCCGCTGCGCTGATCACCGCCGCCGTCCACATCCGCCTCGGCGTCGGGGGGCTCCCGCTGCCGCTTCGGATCAGCTTCCTTCTCGCCGGGTTCGGCTTCCTCGGAGCGGTCGTGCTGGTGTTGCTCGACTACCGCCGCCGGGCGGTGTACGCCGTCGGGATCCCCTTCACGCTCGTCCAGATCGTCTTGTGGTACGTCTTCAACTTCGCGGGCGGGGGGAAGTCGTTCCCGGCCGACGTCGGGACGCTCGGCGCCGTCGACAAGGTCGCACAGGTCGTGTTGATAGCCGTCCTGGTCCTCCTACTGCGCCGGTAGCCGTGTCGGCCCGGAAGCGCAGACCGCGACGCGAGCCCGCGGTCGCGGGCACCGCCGCCGGAGGTGACGGGTAGATGGCCGGCGCGCGCCGGCGGCGCTCCCTCCGCGTCGGGATCGGCGTCGGGCTCCCGCTCGTCGCCGCGGTCGCGCTCGCCGCGCTCCTCTTTCGGCTGTTCCCGGCGGATGCGGCGGGAAGGTGGGGGCTCTCCCCCGCCGTCGTCGCGGGCGGCTGCTGGGCCGGACAGCTCTGGTACGTCGGCTTCCGGCTCGACCCGGAGCGGCTGGCCGGGCGGTTCTGGCGGCGGCTGTTCGGGCTGGCGAACGCGATCACGATCGCCCGAGGGGCGCTGTACGCCGTCGTCGCCGGGTTCGCGGTCGTCCCGTCGGGGACGTCGCTCGCGTGGGCGCCGGCGCTGTGTTACGGGACGGGCGTCGCCCTCGACAGGCTCGACGGGATCCTCGCCCGGACGGTGGGCCGGGAGACCGAGATCGGCCGCCGGCTCGACATGGCGTTCGACACCTTCGGATTCGTCGCCGCGCCGCTGGTGGCGGTGCTGTGGGGGCTGCTGCCGGTCTGGTACCTCTCGATCTCCGCCGCGCGCTACGTGTTCCGCGGCGCCGTGTGGCTGCGCCGCGTCCGCGGGCTCCCCGTCGGCGACCTCCCCGACAGCGACCTCGGGAAGTACCTCGCGGGCGTCCAGATGGTCTTCGTGACGCTCGCGCTCGTCCCGCCGGTCCCGACGGAACTCGTGTGGACCGTCGCGCCCGTCGTCCTCCTCCCGTCGCTGGCGGTGTTTACGCGCGACTACCTCTACGTCAGCGGGCACCTCTCCGACCGCCGCTGACCGCGGCGGCCGTTCACGAATACTCGAGGATTACCTGAACCTGTCTCTTATACACATCTCTGAGCGGNCCTCTCCGACCGCCGCTGACCGCGGCGGCCGTTCACGAATACTCGAGGATTACCTGAACCGTCTCGTCGGTCGCCGAGTCGAGCAGCTCGTACGCCTCCGCCGCGCGCTCGAAGGGGATCCGGTGGGTGATCAGCTCGTCGGCGGGGATCCGGTCGAGCCGTTCGAGCGCCGCGTCCATGCGTCGGTCGCGGTCCCAGCGCCCCCGGAGTTCGGGGCTGATCGTCGACACCTGACTGGAGACGATGTCGATGCGGTCCCGGTGGAACCGCCCGCCGAGCCCGATCGGCTCGCGTTTGGTGCCGTACCACGACCCGACGACGATCCGCGCGTCGTAGCCGACGACGCCGAGCGCGTCGTCGAGCGCGCTCGGCTGGCCGGAGAGCTCGACCGCGAGGTCGGCGTCGTCGAGGGCGGCGTCCGAACCGCCGCCGCCGGCGCCGCCGTCGAGAGCCGCCGGCGTCGTCGTCCGGTCGGCGCCGAACGCCGCCGCGAGGGCCCGACGACGCTCGACCGGGTCGACCACGACGAGCGACTCCAGCGGGAACGCGGCCAGCAGCCGGGTGACGCAGAGCCCGATCACGCCGGCGCCGAACACCACGACCCGCTCTCCGAGCCGAGGGGCGGCGTCGAGGACGATGTTCGTCGCGGTCTCGACCGAGGGGAGGAGCGATCCGACGGCCGGCGCCGTCCCCGGCGGGAGCGCGACCACCGAGTCGGGGGTGGTTCGGAAGTTCGTCTGGTGGGGGACGAACGAGAACACGGACCGACCGACCCAGTCCGGGTCGACGTCCGCGCCGACCTCGCTGACGACCCCGCTCGCGGCGTACCCGTACTGGAGCGGGTACGAGAGGTCGCCGTCGAGCGCGTCGAGCGTCTCGTCGGCCGGGAGACCGTCGGGCGTCTGGTCGCGGTACACGAGCAGCTCCGTCCCGGCGCTTATCGCCGACGCCCGGGTGTCGACGAGCAGTTCGTCTGCGTCCGGCGGGCCGACCGACGCCTCCCGAACCTCGACGGTCTCCGGACCCGTGAAGTAGAGCGCCGCGTCGGTCATCGTGTCGTCGCGAATCTGGCTCGACCGCGGACGGCGACGGAGCGACGCCGCGTCCCCCGGCTCGGCTGGTGACGTGACACGTAACCCCACACGGACCGTGTGATGTTAAGTCCTCGCGCCGTGCGCGGGTTCGAACAGTATCGACGGAAAACGGAATCGAAAACGAACCGCAGCGGCCTCCGTCGCGAGACGCTCAGCGGATGACGTCGAGCCCGTTGTTCTTCTCGATCGGGTCGCTCCCGCCGTCGGACTCCCAGCCGCGGTCGGTGCCGCCGGAGACCGCGGGCTCGCCTCGCTCGCCCGCGGCGCCCGGGCCCTCGTTCGCGTCGGCCGCTCGCGAGCGCGAGTCGCCGAGGTCGTCGGCGTCGACCGCCGCGCGGGACTTGTCGGCCTGCTTCTGGGTGGAGGGACCGAGCACCTGCGCGCTCTGGACGCCCGTCATGATCGCCATGACGCGCACCTTCCCCTTGTACTCCTCCTGGATGCGGGCGCCCCAGATCACGTTGGCGCTCGCCTCAAGCCGCTCGGTGATGTTGTTCGCGATCCCCTCGGCCTCCTTCAGCGTGAGGTCCGGGCCGCCCGTGATGTGGACGAGCCCGCCCGAGGCGCCGCGGTAGTCGACGTCGAGCAGCGGGTGGTTCATCGCGTCGTTGACCACCTCTTGGGTCTTGTTCTTGTCCTGCGTCTCGCCGACGAGCATGACCGCGACGCCGCCCTGGTTCATGATCGTCGACATGTCCGCGTAGTCGAGGTTGATCAGGCTCGGCTGGGTGATCGTCTCCGAGATCCCCTTCACCGTCTCCGCGATGATCTGGTCCATCACGGAGAACGCCTTCCCGATCGGCAGGTTCGGGACGTAGTCGAGCAGCCGGTTGTTGTCGAGGACGATGATCGAGTCGGCCTCGTTGCGGAGGTCTTCGAGGCCCTCCTCGGCCTTCACCGTGCGGGCGCGCTCGACGTTGAACGGCGTCGAGACCATCCCGACGACGATGGCGCCCTGCTCTTTGGCGATCTTCGAGACGACCGGCGCCGCGCCGGTGCCCGTGCCGCCGCCCATACCGGCGGTGACGAAGACGAGGTCGGCGTCGCCGAGCACCTCCTTGATCGTGCCCTGGGCCATCTCGGTGGCGCGCTCGCCCATCTTGGGGTCGCCGCCGGCGCCGAGCCCCTGCGTGAGCGACTTGCCCACGAGGATCTTGGTGTCGGCCTCGATCATCTTGAGGTGCTGTTTGTCCGTGTTGATGGCGACGGTGTCGGCGCCGTCGACGCCGATGTTGTAGAGCCGGTTGACCGTGTTGTTCCCGGCGCCGCCGGCACCGACGATGACGATCCGGGGGTCCCCGAACTCGTCGTCGCCCATGTCGACGTCGTCCATGTCGCGCTTCTCCGCCTCCGCGTTGTCGAGGGCGTCCTGAACGAGATCTTGCATCAGTTTACACCTTCGCCCAGTTGCGGTTGCGGCCGCGCTCGTCGCGCTCGCCGTCCTGTTCGTTCAACATGTCGCGGACGGCCGACCGGATCGCCTCGCTCCGGTTCGGGAACTCGCCCGTCTCCACCATCTGTTCGACCTCGTCGATCTGCTGTTTCGGGATTCGTAGTGTCACACGCTCCATTGGTATTCCCCCGGTAAGACGGCGAACACGCGACGCGTGTGTCTTACAGCGCGAAACCGCCCGACTGCGGGGCGATACCCCGCACCGGCCGGCCGCTGTAAGACGACCGTCTTACGCAATTGAAGTCATCGAGCGAACCATTATAAAACTACCGGAGGGTGTAAGACAGAACGTGAAAACGCCCGAAAATTGGCGTATACAGGGTGTTAACGCAGGTTATTGGTCTTTCAAAACGTCCGCCGCCGGGGTCCGGCGCCCGCAGCCGGGGCAGAACGCCCAGTCGGTTCGGAGCTCGTCGCCGCACTCACAGAAGGCCCTGTGCGACTGCTTCTCACCGCAGTTCGGGCAGTATACGTGGTCAGACGGGACGATTTCGCCGCATCCGCCGCAGGCGTTTTCGCGCGTTTGCGCGCCCGGACTCCCCTCCGTCTTACGCGCGCTCGGCTCCGTCTCGCCGGCCGTCTCACGCGTCACACGCACCTCGTCGTCCCGCTCGTCGGATCCGGCGTTCGGGGCGTCGAGCGTGACGTTTACGTTGATATCGCCGGCGTTCTCGGGCGTATACGCCCGCCCCGCGGCGCCGCCCGGCGGACCGAGCCGCTCGTCGAGCGCGGCGTCGAGCCGCTCCGCGATCAGGTCGTCGACGCGGTCCGCGAGAGCGTCGTCGACGCTGCCGGACGTCGCGTCGGACGCGTCGGACGCGTCCGCCTCCCCGTCGAGGTGCGTCCGGAGCGCCTCCCGCATCACCTCGCTTTTGGAGGCGTCACACGCTTCCAGCCGGTCGACGAGGTCGTCGTCCGCCCGGAAGGTGATCTTGCTCATACCGAAGGAGTGTCTCCGGTCGGTATAAGTATCTTCTCCTGCTGTCTGACACGTTTCACGGCGCCGAAACGTTCGAGCGGACGACGCCCGAATCGTGCGGTTTGGTCACACATGTGTCTGACGCAGATTTATACGCGTCGCGCGAGCATGCGTGTGTATATGAGTAACCGCGTCGAGGACCTCGAACGGCAGGTCGCGGAGCTACAGGCGGCGGTCAACGGGCTCACCGAAGAGCTCGTCGAGATGAAAGAGCGCGTCCGACAGCTGGAGGACGAGCGGTCGGTCGCGGTCGAGGAGGCGGCCGCCGGCGCGACGGCCGATTCCGACGCGGGGGACGCCGCGGCCGACGAGTCCGCGAGCGACGGGTCCGCGGCCGACGACGCGGCGCAGGCCGCGGCCGGCGGCGAGCGGACGACGCACTCCGACGACCACGTCGACGTCTTCGAGTCGGTCGAGGAGTCGTCCGACAGCGCCGACGAGGAGGCGGCGACCGACGACGCGGGCGAACGAGACGACGTCATCGTCCCCGAGCAGTCGGCGACGACGCCCGACGCCGACGGGGGGGCCGAGGAGGCCGCCGAGGACGACGACGGCGAGTCGAGCGAGGGCGACGACATCATCGTCGCGTAAGCGGTCGCCCCCGACTCCATGCACATCACTGAAGTCGTCCTAGACGGGTTCAAGAGCTTCGGGCGAACGACGAGGATCCCCTTCTACGAGGACTTCACCGTCGTCACCGGTCCGAACGGCTCCGGGAAGTCGAACATCATCGACGGCGTGTTGTTCGCGCTCGGGCTCGCCCGAACCCGCGGGATCCGCGCCCAGAAGCTCACCGACCTCATCTACAACCCCGGCCACGACGACGGCGAGGCCGCGGACGGGCCGAACGAGGCCTCCGTCACGGTCGTGCTCTCCAACGAGGACGGCACCCTCGACCGCTCGCAGGTGGTCTCCGCGGCCGGCACGGAGAACGTCGGCGACGTCTCCGAGATCACGATCAAGCGCCGCGTGAAGGAGACCGAGGACAACTACTACTCGTACTACTACCTCAACGGGCGCTCGGTGAACCTCTCGGACGTCCAGGACCTGCTCGCGGCGGCGGGCGTCACCCCGGAGGGGTACAACGTGGTGATGCAGGGCGACGTCACCGAGATCATCAACATGACCCCCTACCAGCGGCGGGGGATCATCGACGAGATCGCGGGCGTCGCGGAGTTCGACGAGAAGAAGGAGGCCGCCTACGAGGAGCTGGACACGGTCGAAGACCGGATCGGCGAGGCGGACCTCCGCATCGGGGAGAAGCAGGACCGGCTCGACCAGCTCGCCGACGAGCGCGAGACCGCGCTCCAGTACCAGGAGCTCCGCGACGAGCTCGAGGAGTACCGGGGGTTCCGGAAGGCCTCCGAGCTCGAGGAGAAGCGCGACGCGCTCGCGGACGTCGAGCGCGAGGTCGACGAGGCGGAGGCGGACCTCGAGGAGCTCCGCGAGGAGCTCGACGCCAGGCAGGGGAAGCTCACCCGCTTGGAGGAGGACCTCGCGGACCTCAACCACGAGATCGAGACGAAAGGCGAGGAGGAGCAGATCCAGATCCGCTCGGAGATAGAGGAGGTCAAAGGCGAGATCTCGCGGCTGGAGGACAAAATCGAGTCGGCCGAGGAGCGGGCCGAGTCGGCCGAGAACGACCGGCGGCAGGCGTTCGTCCAGATAGACAGGAAAGAGGAGAAAGTCGAGGAGCTGGAGGCGGAGATCCGCGAGACGAAAGTGGAGAAGGCGTCGGTGAAGTCGGAGCTGGCGACGAAGCGCTCCGAGCTCGCGGACGTCGAGGCCGAGATCGAGGGCGCGGACACGGAGTTCGACGAGCTGAAACGCGACCTCGCGGAGAAGAAGGAGGCGATCGAGTCGCTCCGCGAGGAGAAGAACGAGACGCAACGCGAGAAGGACCGGCTGCTCGACGAGGCCCGCCGCCGCTCGAACGCGGTGAGCGAGGCCCGCGAGGAGCTGGAGGAGGCCCGCGAGTCGCTCCCGGAACACAAGGCGCGCATCTCCGAGCTGAAGGGCGAGCTCGACAAGGCCGAGAAGAACCAGGCGACCATCGAGGACGCCGTCGCCGACCTGTTTGCCGAGAAAGCCGAGACGGAGGAGCGCCTCGAGGAGATCGAGTCGACGCTCCGCGAGAAGCAGAACGAGTACGCCAAGCTGGAGGCGGCGGCCGACCAGCGGGGGGACGCCTCCTGGCCCCGAGCGGTCTCCGAGGTGAAGAACGGCGGCATCGACGGCGTCCACGGCGCGGTCGGCGAGCTGGCCTCGGTCGAGGCCGAGTACGCCGAGGCCTGCGAGACCGCCGCCGGCGGTCGGCTGGCGAACGTCGTCGTCGACGACGACGGCGTCGGCTCGACCTGTATCGACTACCTGAAACAGCGCAACGCGGGGCGGGCGACGTTCCTCCCGATCACGAAGATGGACGACCGGAGCCTGCCGCGGAAGCCCTCGCTGCCGGGCGTCGTCGACTTCGCGCGGAACCTCGTCGACTACGACGCCGAGTACGAGTCGATCTTCTCGTACGTGCTCGGCTCGACGCTCGTCGTCGAGGACATGGCGACCGCGCGGGAGCTGATGGGCGACTACCGGATGGTGACGCTCGACGGCGACCTCGTCGAGAAGTCGGGCGCGATGACCGGCGGCTCCGGCGGCGGCTCCCGCTACTCGTTCACGAAGTCCGGCGGCGGGAAGCTCGAACGCCTCGCGACGGAGATCTCCGACCTCGAGGACGAGCGGCAGTCGGTCCAGGCCGAGATCGACGCGCTCGACGACGACATCGAGGACGCCCGCGACCGGAAGGCCGACGCGGCCGAGCGCGTCCGGTCGCTGGAGGCGGACGTCGAGCGCGCCGAGGACGACCTCGCGGACGCGGAGGACCGGATCGAGGAGCTGGAAGACGAGCTCGAGGAGCTGGAGGCGGAACGCGAGTCCGTCGACGAGCAGATGACGGCGCTCGACGAGGAGCTCGCGGCGACCGACGCGGAGATCGACGAGCTCGCCGCCGAGATCGACGACATCGAGGCCGAGCTCGCCGACTCGAAGATTCCGGAGCTCTCCGAGCGCGCCGACGAGATCCGCGCGGAGATCGACGACTTGGAAGAGCGGATGGACTCGTTCGACGGTCGGATCAACGAGCTGGAGTTGGAGAAGGGGTACGCCGAGGACGCCTTGGACGACCTCCACGACGACGTCGAGGAGGCGCAGAACGCGAAGGCGGAGGCCGAGGAGGCGATCGCCGACCACGAGGCCGCGATCGAGGAGAAGGAGGCCGAACTGGCGGAGAAGAAGGAGGCGATCGCCGACCTCGAAGAAGAGCTCACGGAGCTGAAGGCGGAGCGCGAGGAGCTCCGCGAGGAGATCCGCGAGGCGACCCGGAAGCGCGACGAGCAGCGGTCGCTCGTCTCGGAGGCGGAGTCCGACCTCTCGGACCTCACCGACCGCCGCGACCGCTTGGAGTGGGAGATCGACGAGCTGGAGTCGCAGGTGGGCGCCTACGACGCCGACGAGATTCCCGACCTCGACGAGGTGGAGTCACGGATCGAGGAGCTGGAGTCGGAGATGGAGGCGCTCGAACCGGTGAACATGCTCGCGATCGACGAGTACGAGGAGGTCCAGGCGGCGCTCGACGAGCTCCAGGAGCGCCGCGACGTGCTCGTCGAGGAGCGCGACGCCATCGAGGAGCGCATCGAGGGGTACGAGGCGGCGAAGAAGGAGACGTTCATGGAGACGTTCGAGTCGATCAACGACCACTTCGAGGACATCTTCGCGCGGCTCTCGGCCGGGTCGGGCGAGCTCGTCTTGGAGAACCCGGAGGACCCCTTCGAGGAGGGGTTAACGATGAAGGCGCAGCCCGCGGACAAGCCGGTCCAGCGACTCGACGCGATGAGCGGCGGCGAGAAGTCGCTCACCGCCCTCTCCTTTATCTTCGCCGTTCAGCGACACAACCCGGCGCCGTTCTACGCCCTCGACGAGATCGACGCGTTCCTCGACGCGGTCAACGCCGAACGCGTCGGCGAGATGATCGAGGAACTCGCGCAGGACGCCCAGTTCGTCGTCGTCGGCCACCGCTCGGCGCTGCTGGAGCGGTCGGACCGCGCCATCGGCGTCACGATGCAGGGCGACAACCTCTCGGCGGTGACCGGCATGCAGTTCGGCGACGACGGCGACGGGGAAGGGGTGAGCGCGGATGACTGAGGACGGCGACGGCGCCGCCGACGGCGGCGTCCCCGACCTCGACCTGACGAGCGAGCGCGACGGCGCCGACCCGTTCGCCGACGACGCTCCCGAGGGCGACGGCGGCTCCGACTCGACCGCCGAATCCGGCTCCGACTCGGCTGCCGAGTCCGGCTCGGACGCGACCGACGGACCCGGCCCGGACGTGCCCGACGTCTCCCCGCCCGACGAGACCGACGACGACGAGGTCGAGCCCGTCGAGCTCCTCGTCCAGCTCGCCGAGGAGGGCGAGATCGAGCCGTGGGACATCGACATCGTCCAGGTGACGGACGCGTTCTTGGAGAAGCTCGACGAGACCGACCTCCGGACGACCGGGCGGGCGCTGTTCTACGCCAGCGTCCTGCTCCGGATGAAGAGCGACGGCATGCTGGCCGACGACGACGAAGAGGAGGAGCCCGAGCCGGAGCCGTGGGAGGTCGCGATGGAGGGCGGCGCGCCCGACCCGGCCGACGGCGACTTCGACCCGGTCGACGAGCTGGAAGCGGAGATCGACCGCCGGCTCGACCGCAAGAACACCCGCGGCTCGCCGGAGACGCTCGACGAGTTGGTCCGCGAGCTGCGCGAGGCCGAGCGCGGCTCGTGGTGGAAGGACTCCCGCGAGTACGACACCTCGGAGTCGCCGCACGGCCACGCCCGCGGCACGCAGACGCTCGACTACCACGCGGACGACGAGTTCCGGCAGGACGGGGAGCCGACCGCGGGCGAGGCGACCGACCGCACCCACGACGAGGACATCGAGGAGGTGATCGTGGAGATCGACAACGCCCTCCGGACCCACTTCGACCGCGGGCGCACGGAGGTGCTGTTCGCCGAGATAGAATCTGCCGGCGGGCGCCCGTTCATGACGTACCTCGCGCTGCTGTTCATGGCCCACCGCGGCTCGGTCCGGCTCCAGCAGGACGACCTGTTCGGCGACCTGTGGGTGAAGGACCCGACCGCGATGACCGGCGAGTCGGAAGCGATCGCGGACTAGTACGTTTTCGACGTCGTCACCGGTTGTGGGGCCATCGGCGATCGCTTATAAATAAACGACTGCGAACCGGCTGTGAATATCTCCAAGGCCCCAGCCACCCGCTTATAAATAGCTGATTGCGGATCGACGGAGAACACCGCCAAAGCCCCAGCCGCGAGGACTCGCGCGGCTTGTTGCGCTCCTCGCTCGCGTTGCTCGCTGCGGTGCTTACTGCGCCGTGCTTCGCCCTCGCGGCTGCCCCTTTGAGTCCCACCCAGTCCCGCACAGCACCGCACCTCACGCCTCCCCAGCCTCGCCGCTCACTCCCTCCGGTCGCTCGCGGCGTCCCTCGCGCGTGCGGTTCGCGCCGCGGTGCGGCGCTCACCGGCACGCGCCACCGCCGCGTCTATTTATAAGTAGTCGCCGAGCAGCGGCTCGACGCGCTCCTTCGTCTCCTCCGGAATCGCCTCGGTCGGCGTGTTGACGGTGCCCTCCAGCGACGTGTGCGCGTCACACTCCAAGTCCTCGGGGAGCGACCGTACGGCTTCCTCGACGGCGGCCTTGATCGCCTGCTGGTTCTGCTCGGCGTTCTCGAGCACCTCTTCGAGCGTCACCTCGCTGTCTTCCTTCCAGACGTCGTAGTCGGTGACGCCCGCGATCGTCGCGTACGCGATCTCGGCCTCGCGGGCCAGCTTCGCCTCCGGGATCGCGGTCATGCCGACGAGGTCCCACCCTTGGCTCTTATAAAACTCCGACTCCGCGCGCGTCGAGTACTGCGGCCCCTCGATGCAGACGTAGGTGCCGCCCTTCACGACCTTCGTGCCGTCGTCGCTCTCGCCGCCGACGGCCGACTCCGCGGCCTCGGTGAGGTGGTCGACGAGCTCCGGGCTGTACGGGTCCGCGAACGGCTGGTGGACGACGACGCCGTCGCCGTAGAAGGAGAGGTCGCGGCCCTTCGTCCGGTCGTAGATCTGGTCCGGAACGACGAGCGTGCCGGGCTCCAGCTCCTCCTTCAGACTCCCGACCGCGTTCGACGCGAAGATGTGGGTGACGCCCGCCTTTTTTAAGGCGTACATGTTCGCGCGGTACGGCAGGTCGGTCGGCGAGACGCCGTGTTCGGAGCCGTGGCGCGGGAGGAACGCGACTTCCTTCCCGGTATCGCCGAACTCGCCGATCGTCACGGCGTCGCTCGGCTCGCCGTACGGCGTGTCGAACTCGACTTCCCGCACGTCGTTCAGGGGGAGCGCCTCGTAGATGCCGCTGCCGCCGATGAATCCGATGGTGCCCATACCCGGAGTGCGCCCGCTCGCCACTTATACGGACCGAACCCCGTCGCCGGGGGCCCCGATCCGCTCACAGCAGCCAGCGCACCGCCGCGAGCGCGACCGCGCTCACGACGAGCAGGTGGACGAGGACGGCGCCGACCGGCGCGGCCCCCACTGCGCGCATGTCCTCGACGCGGATCGAGAGCCCGAGGCCGACGAACGCGAGCGCGAACAGCGCGTCCGAGACGCGGCCGATCGACGCCAGCGCGGCCGGCGAGAGCAGCCCGCTGTTGGCGACCGCCGCGACGACGAGGAAGCCGAGCAGGAACTTCGGGAACTCCGCCCACAGCCGTCGGACGCCGGGGTCGGCGGCCGAGCGCGCGGTGTACGCCAGCGAGTACGCGACCGCGACGCCGCCCAGCAGCGAGTTGCGCGCCAGCTTCGTCACGGTCGCCCACTGGCCCGCCTCGGGCGAGTAGGCGAACCCCGCGGCCGCGACGGGGCCGGTCGAGAACATGCTCACGCCCGCCCAGACGCCGAACTGCCGGCCGGTGAGGCCGAGCCACTCGCCCGCGAGCGGGAACGCGACGAGCGTCGCGGCGTCGAAGAGTAGGACCGTCGCGGCCGCGAAGGTGATCGCCGTCCCGCGCGCGTCGAGCACCCGGCCGATGGCGACGACCGCGGAGACGCCGCAGATGCTCGCGCCGGCCGCCAGAAGCGAGGAAGTGGGCGACTCGATCCGGAAGAGGACGCGCGCGACGACCTCCGCGAACAGGAGCCCGCCGGCGACGAACGCCACCACGAGGCCGAGGACGGTCGGCCCGGCGGCCAGGAACTCCTCGACCGCGACCGCCGCGCCGAGCAGCACGATCCCGGTCTCCAAGAACAGCTTGTCGACGCCGACGCCCGGCTCCGCGACCGCCGGGATCCCGACGGTGTTCCCGATCCCGACGCCGATGGCGACGGCGACGACGAGCGGCTGGAGGCCGGGGACCGCGTCCGCGACGAGCGTCGCCGCGACGGCGCCGCCCGCGAGCAGCGCGAGGCCGGGGAGGTACGCCCGGACCGCCTCGGCGATCCCCGTCACAGCGCCTGTCCGACGAGGTGCGCGGCGACGATCCCGAGCCCCAGCGCGAGCGCCTGCCAGCCGCGATCCAGCGCAGTCCAGCGGTCGACGAGCGAGGGGTCGGTCGCGTCGGCGGGGTCCGGTCGCCCGTCGGTCGCGTCGGCGGCGTCCGATACCATACGCGTGACTCGCCGCGCTCGCATTTATGTAGTGTGAATCGGGGCGGTTTCCGGGGTCGAGGGAGCGCACGGGGCCGGCTGACGACCGAAAGAGGCAGGGAGCGGGAGGGAGTGGTGCCCACAATCGATGCCCACCACACAGATCAAAGACTCCGTTCACGGCTACATCGAGCTGCCGGACGCGCTCGTCGAGGGCGTCGTCGACACGCGGCCGTTCCAGCGGCTGCGCTACGTCCGCCAGCTCTCGGCGACCCACCTCGTCTACCCGGGCGCGAACCACACCCGGTTCGAGCACTCGCTCGGCGTCTACCACCTCGGCCGGACCGTCTTCGAGAACCTCCGCCGGCAGTCGTACTTCGCTCGGGACGCGGCCGTCGACGAGCTCGAAGAGATCCAGCGCACGCTGGAGTGCGCCTGTCTGCTCCACGACGTCGGCCACCCGCCCTTCTCGCACCTCTCCGAGGGGTTCCTCGACGAGGGGATCCTCCGGGAGCGCGTCGCTGAGACCGGGCTGGTCGACGCCTTCGACGCGGCCGGGTCGGCGGCGCGCCGCTCCGCTCGGCGAACCCCCACGAGCTGCTCGGCTGCGTGATCATCGTCGAGGAGTACGGCGACGCCCTCCGCGATTTCGACGTGGACCCCTTCGAGGTGTGCGCGTACGTGCTGGGATACAGCCTTGCGTACGAGCGCGGCGAGCCGTGGCAGTACGGGGTCGGCGCCCAGCTGCTCCACTCCCCCATCGACGTGGACCGGCTGGACTACATCACCCGCGACAACGAGATGACCGGCGCGGGCGTGTTGAGCTTCGACGTCGAGCGCATGGTCGACGCCTACACCGCCCATCCCGAGGCGGGCCTGGCGCTCTCGGAGAAGGCGCTGTCGACCATCGGCAACTACCTCGAGGGCCGCATCGCCCTGTACATGTGGGTCACCCAGCACCACAAGTCGGTGTACGCGAACCGGCTCCTCCAGGCGCTCCTGGGCGAGTACGAGCGGGAGACCGGGGAGAGCCCCGTCACGGTCGACGGCATACTCGACCGCGAGCTCGACGACAACGCGGTGCTCGAACGGCTCCGGACCGCCGCCCGCGAGAACCCCGACTCGACGCTCGCGTCGATGTACGACCGCTTCCGCGGGCGGCGCTTCCCCGCCACCTGCTGGAAACACCGGATCGCGCTCGCCGACCGGATCGGCGGCGACTTCGACGACGACCTCCCCGTGAACGGCGACCCCCTCGACGAGTTCACCGCGTGGCTCACCGCCGGCGACGACCGCTTGGAGCGGCTCCTCGCCGACGCCCTCGACGTGCCGGTCCACGAGGTGTGGATCGACCGCTCGTACGTCCCCGCCTACGACCCCGACGAGCTGGAGGACATCCCCATCGCGTACGGCGGCACGACGCGGTCGGTCGCCGACTGGGGGCTGTACGGCGACCGCGCGTTCGACGTGCCGATCCCCTTCGTGTTCGTCCCCGACGGGGCGAAGCGACGGGCGATCCGCGTGCTCCGGGAGGCGTTCGAGCGGGAGGTCAGAGAAGAAGCGCGCGCGTAGCCCCCGCGCCGGCGTTCGAGGCGGTCGGAGACGAAATCGGCCTTCGACCGGATCAGTCGTCGGTTTCGGCCGCGACTTCCTCGCCGTCAGCGTCGTCGTTTTCGGTCGCCTCCTCGCCCGCCTCGTCGTCCGCCTCCGCCTCGTCGTCCGTTTCCGCCTCGTCGTCGGTCTCCGCCTCTTCGTCGGCCCGCGGGAAGTTCTCGATGGTCGCGTCGCGGAAGGCGGCCTCGTCGAACTCGTAGTCGTCCTCGAAGAAGCCGAGGACGGTGTCGACGTCCCGCATCGCGTTCTTCAGCGCGGTCGACGCGCCCGGCGAGGGCGTGATGTTGAACAGCACTCCGTCCTCGACGATCTTCGCTTCGCCCATGTCGAGCTCCTTGTTCTCGGTGTCGACGATCTGGGGGCGCACGCCGCCGTACCCCTTCGCGCGGTCGATGTCGTCGACGTCGACGCTCGGCACGACCTTCTGGACGTCCGGCAGGAACGCGCGCTTGCCGACCACCGGGAGGTCGTACACGAGGTTGCGAACGACGTACGGGAAGAGGATCTTGTCCGAGAGGATGTTGACGTAGCTCAGCACGGAGTCGGGGTTGAAGCCGAACACGTCGACGAAGTCGCTCACCGTCGAGAGGTGGCCGCGCTCGAGCGCGGGCACGAGCTTCGCGGTCGGGCCGAACCGGGTGATCCCGTCGTCGTGGACGTCGGCGTCGCCGTGGACCGCCGCGAACGGGAGCTTCTTCATCTGTAGCGTGTACACCTTCCCATTCAGCAGGTCGTCCGCGAGGAAGAAGCTCCCCGCGACCGGCAGCAGGGACATCCCCTCGCCGTACCCCATCTCCTTGGCGAACTGGAGGCTGTGCGAGCCGGCCGCGACGACCACCGCCTCGGACTCGAAGTCGCCGTCGTCCGTCTCGACGAGGAAGCCGTCGCCGCGGTCGTCGACGTTCGTCACGGTCGTCCCGAGGTGGACGGAGACGCCCTCCTCCTCGCGGGCGGCGTCGACGAACGACGCCGCGACCGCGCCGTAGTCGACCACGTAGCCGTCGGGCGTCTGGAGCGCCTTCAGCTCCGTGCCGGGGTCGCGCCCCTCGACGACCTTCGGCTCCAGCTCCGCGATCTCCTCGCGGCCGATCTCGCGCAGCTTCGGGAACAGGTCCCCGAAGCCGTTCTCGTGGTAGCGCTCCTCCAGCTTGGCGACTTCCTCGTCGCCGACGCCCAGCACCATCTTGCTGCGCTTGCTGTGCATCTCCCGGTCGGGGTCCTCCCCTTCGAGGTAGCCGGCGAGCAGCTCGGCGCCCTCCTTGACCTCCTCCGCCTTTTCGAGGGTGTAGTTCGTCTCGATGTCCCCGAAGTGGAGGGTCTGGGAGTTGTTCGTCCGGTGGGAGTTGATCGCGGCGATCTCCCGCTCCTTCTCGATCAGCGTGACGTCGTCGACGTCGGTGAACTTCGCGACCGTGTACAGCAGCGACGCCCCGCTTATCCCCCCGCCGATGATTACGAGATCGGTGTCAGACATGCGTGGTGAAAGCTCACCTCGTGAGACGACCTCCCCCGTTAACCCTTTTACCATCCTCGCGCGAAATCGACCGGTAGAGCGCCTACAAACGTCGATTACTAATACGACGATCGTCGAAACTACTGTCGCTCACCTGATCGTCCGCCGTCGGCTACTCCCGTGCGGCCGGTTCGGCCGGCGACTCCGGCGCCGGAGCGGGCGGCTCGTGGGTCCCGAACTCGGGGTGCGTCTCCTCCATCCAGACGACCACGATCGCGCCGGAGAGGAACATCAGGACGGCGGTCAGGTAGAACGCCGCCTCGGCGTTGACGAACTCCATCGCGAGCCCGATCAGGATCGCCCCGACGGCGTAGCCCGAGTCGCGCCACATCCGGTAGACCCCCATTCCGGCGGACCGCCAGGTCGGGTGGGCCGCGTCGCTCGGAACGGTCATCAGGTTCGGGTACAAAAGCGCCATCCCGAACCCGGAGACGCCGGCCAGCGCGGCCCACGCGAGGTATCCCTCGACGAGGACCATCCCGAGGACGCCCGCGCCGGCCAGGAACATCCCGGCGACGACCGGCGGTCGCCGGCCGATCCGGTCCGCGAGGCCGCCGGTGCCGATCTGGAGGAAGTACATCGCGCTGTGGACGCCGACCACGGCCCCGACCGCCGCGATGTCGAGCCCCTGGTTCAGCAGGTACAGCGGGACGGCGATCCAGAACAGCGTGTCGACGAAGTTCTCGATGTGACCCGCCTGCGCCGCCGCGAACAGCGTCCGGTCGCCGTAGGTCGCCCGCTTCACGACCTCCTTGAACGGGAGGTTCGCGTCGCGGTCGTCGTCGTCTCCCTCGGCCTGCGCGTACTGGACGGTCTCTCTGATCAGGAAGAGCGAGACGAGGAACGCCAGGACCACGACGGCAGCGAGGAAGTAGAACGGCTCCGGTCGGAGGCTCCATCGGCTGGCGATGACGCCCGTCACCCAGGCGCCGACGGCCACGCCGGTGTAACCGAACGACTCGTCGATGCCGACCGCGAGGCCGCGCTCGTCCGGGCTCGCGAGGTCGATCTTGGCGTTTATCGCCATGCTCCACGTCAGCGTCTGGTTGATCCCCAGCAGGACGTTCCCGACGGTGATCCAGCCCCAGCTCGGGGCGAAGATGAGGATGACCGGCAGCGGGAGCGCCGTGACCCACCCGGCGACGAGCACGGGCCTGCGGCCGTACTCCTCGCCCCACTTCCCGGCGTAGAGGTTGAGGATCGACTTCACGACCCCGAAGGAGACGACGAACGAGCCGATCACGAGGAACGACTCGACGCCGAGTACGTCCTCCCCCAGCGCGGGGACGACGGTCCGCTCGGACCCGATGGTCAGTCCGGTGGCGAACACCAACAGAACGTGGAGCGAGAACTGGCCGAGGTGTTCGCGGATTCCCTGTTTGACGTCGGTTGTCGCGCTCATCGGTCACTCGGCCGCGCAGTTGTTCGGCCCCAGCTCCAGCTCGGCCAGCTCGGCCGCCGGAACCGACTCCCGCCCCACGTTCGTGCGCTTGACGCGCTCGAAGTTCGGGGGATGGTCCGGGACGTCCGACGCGAGCGCCGCGACGAAGGACTCGCGGTCGCGGTCGAGGTCCGCGTTCCGGCGCTTCACTTCGCCGAGCGTCGCGGCCACCGGCGGCTCCGGCGAGCCGGGATCGTGCGCCGGGAGCACGACCGCGTCGTCCGGCCGGTCCAGCAGCCGCCGGAGGCTCTCGTACAGCGTCGCGGCGTTCCCCTCCACGTCGGCGTCTTCGATCCCGGCCTCGACGCCGAGTTCGACGCGGCCGACGCTCTCGTGGAAGAGGGTGTCGCCGGTGAGCAGCGCCGCACCGCCGACGTCGAACGAGACGCTCCCCTCGCTGTGTCCGGGCGTGTGGACGACCTCGACGTCGAGCCCGCCGACGGTCACGACCTGGCCGTCCTCGATCGGCGTCGCGTCGAGCGCGTCCTTCTGGTGGAGGGAGTAGGGGACGCCGTGGCGGTCGGCGAGTTCCGCCGCGCCGGAGACGTGGTCGGCGTGGGCGTGCGTGTCGAAGACGCCGACGAGCTCCGCGTCGTACTCGTCGAGGACCGCGTCGTACTCGCCGAGGTAGTGCGACGGGTCGAAGACGGCGGCCTCGCCGTCCGAGACGAGGACGTGCGAGAGACAGCCCTTGCCCGGGCGCGCGACCTGAACGAGCGTCCCGTCGAGGTCGGCCGGCACCTCGGCGTGCCGGTGGACGCGGCTCCAGCCGCTCATCCCGTCCGCGAGCGTCACGGCGTCGTAGCCCAGTTCGCGGAGGACGTCCGTCGCCGTCTGCGAGACGACCCCCGCGGCGCAGACGGTGACGATCTCCGAGCCCTCGGGGAGTTCGGAGAGCGCCGGCTCGGCGCGGTCGGGATCCTCGGTCAGTTCGTCGTACACGTCGACGTTGACGCTGCCCGGGACGTGCCACTCCTCGAACTCCGCCTCGTGGCGGATGTCGAGGACGAGCGGGCCCTCCTCGTCGTCTCGCAGCTGTTCGCTGAGCGCGTCCGGCGATAGTTCCTGCATCGTACACCGGTATAGCGGGGAGATGGGGATACGGCCGCTGCCGGACATGACCGGCACCGTTAATCAGTGGCAGTGACAATTCGGTGTATGAGCCTGTACGAGGCCTCGATACGGGTCAAACACGAGTGTCCGTACCGGGAGATCTCCGAACGACATCCGGATCTCACCATCCGCGAGTGGCCGCTGAGCGACTGTCAGGTGCTCGAGATCACCAGCGAGACGACGCCGACGGACGCGCTGCTCGACGACATCGATCGGCTCGGGACCGTCCTCCACGAGTCCGCGGACGACGACGGGTACCACGTCGTCACGCAGTCCTGTCTCTGTTCGCTCGAGGAGTCCGTCATCGATCGCTTCGAGAAGCACAACTGCCTGTATCAGTCGCCGACCATCTACCGACAGGGCTGGGAGCATTACACGGTGGTCGCGTTCGACGACGCCGACATCCGGGAGCTGCTCGGCGACCTCCGGGCCGACAGGGAGATCGAGCTGCTCTCGAAGACCTCGATCGCGGAACAGCAGGTCCCGCACAGCATGCTGGCGCCGGCGAACCAGCTGTTCGAGGACCTCACCGATCGACAGCTGGCGGCGCTCCAGTTGGCGCTGGAGCGCGGCTACTACACCCAGCCGCGGAAGACCTCGCTGCGGGAGCTCGCCGACCAGACGGCGGTCGCCCGCTCGACGTACGAGGAACACCTCCGGAAGGCGGAGAACAAGCTGCTCACGAGCGCGGGACAGTATCTGCGACTCGTCACCGCGACGTCGACGGGCGACCCGCTGGAAGTGGAGGCGACGCGACGGGCCGAACGGGCGGCGGATTAGCTCGCCGGAGACGCGCTCCCTCCGGAGCGAATGCTCACGCCCCGTCCCGCTCGACGCGGTACCGATCGCGGACCGCCGCGAACAGTTCCCTCCCGGCCTCGGTCCGGAGCCGCGGCTCGGAGGTGGCAAAGAACTCGTCGAGGTCGTCGTACTCGCGGAACGCGTCGGGCTCGCCGCGCTCCGGGTCGTACCGGTCGCCGCGCTCGTAGACCACCGCCTGGAGACAGGTGTCGAGCAGGTCGCACTCCTTGACGAGAATCGCCTCCGGCGACTCGCGGGCCTCGTACGCCTCCCACGCGTCTCGCACGCGCTCGGGGAGCGGACCGGCGAGGTCCGCCATCGCCTCGCGCTCGGCGGCGACCTTCGCCTCGCGGTCGACCGCGTCGGCGGTCGAATCCGCCCGCGTCGCCACGTCCCCCGTCTCGGCCTCGGCCACGTCGTGGACGACGGCGAGCCGCAGGGCGCGGTCGAGGTCGACGCCGGGGAGGTCGGCGGCCAGCCGGTCCCCGAGCGTCACGACGAGGTACGCGACCCCCCACGAGTGGGCCGCGACGGACTCGGGGTCGTCGACCCCGCGGAGCTGCCAGCCGGTGCGCCGCTCGTCTTTGAGGTCGTAGGCGGCGAGGACGGCGTCGAGCGCCGCGTCCCGGCCGTCGTCGGCGTCCGCGTCACGGTCGTCGGTGTCCGCGTCGCGGTCGTCGGCGTCCGCGTCGCGATCGTCGTCACCGGCGTCGTCGTCCGATTCCCCGTCCATCGCTCCGGCCCGCTACTCGGCGAGCGCCCAGGTCTCGTCGCCGACGGGCTCCGCGACGTCGCGCCGCACCATCTCGTCGATGACCTCGTCGAGGCGGTCGGGCTGGGCGACCTCCATCTCGATCCGACCGATGCCGTGGAACTCCTCTAAGTAGTGGCGCAGGTCCTCCCGCGAGAACGCCGACTCGTCGGCGCGCTCCATCGCCCCCTCCGTGAGGTCGACCATGTCCTCGAGGAAGTTCCACGGGTAGACGACCCACGTCCACTGTTCGAGCCGCTCGCCCACGAAGTCGGGCTGGAACTCGGAGGTGCCCAGAAGCTGGAGCGTCGCGGTTCGGACCTCGGCGGCGTCCCGCTCGTCGACGTACTCCTCGGCGCGGCGGATCGAGCCGCCGGTGTCCGCGATGTCGTCGATGATGAGGACGTTCTTGCCCTCCACGCTCCCCTCCGGCATCGGGTAGCGGATCTGGGGCTCGTCGCTCTTCTCCGCGGCGCCGACGTAGTGTTCCATCTTGAGGCTGGTGAGATCGTTGAGCCCGAGGAAGTCGCAGACGCACCGGCCCGCGAACCAGCCGCCGCGGGCCAGGGCGACGACCACGTCCGGCTCGAAGTCGGCCCGCTTCACCGCGTCGGAGACGTTGCGGCAGAGCCCGTAGATGTACTCCCAGTTGGTGAGCGTGCAGTCGAAGTCGTCCGGGAGGTCGCTCATACGACCGTACCTGCCACCCGCGCGCTGATAAGGGTTTAGCTCCGGCGTCGCGGGGCGTTCGCTCCCTCCCGGTCGACGCCGCTCGCCTCGCCGTCCCCGGCGTCACCGCAGCGCCGAGATCAGCGCGATGCCGCCCGCCAACAGCAGCGCGAGCGCGGCCACCGGCTGCCCGCCGCCGACCGCGAGGGAGACGCCGTAGACGAGGGCCGCCGCGAGCGCGCCGACGAGCAGGCTCGCCCCCGCGTGGACCGCGACGTTGCGCCGAACGCGGGCACCCCGACCCACCTGCTCGCCGAGGCCGACGCCGTGGTCGGCGACGTCCCACGCGACCGCGAGGCCGACGGCGGCGACGAGCAGCGCCTCGGCGGGCGCGCCGCGATACCCCGCGAGCGCGAGGCCGACCACGCCGACGGCCGCGCCCCACCCCAAGACCCGCGTCGAGCCCCGGAGCGACCCGGCGAGGAACCCGAGCGCGGCGACGCCGAGCAGCGCGCCGCCGGTCGGACTCGCGACCAGCGCGGCGGTCGCCGCCGCGCCTGCGGCCGCGAGGCTCGCGACGACCGCGACCGTCGGCGGCCGCGCGTCCGTCTCGTGGAAGTCGACGAGCGCGTCGTCGCTCGTCGCGGCCCGCGAGCGGTCCCCGGTCGCCCCGCCCGCCGAATCGTCGCCCGCCACTTTGCTCCCCGACCCCTCCCCGCTCATCGCGACCACCGCCTCGTCGCGGCCGCGACCGCGACCGGGAAGGAGTCGTCGCCCCACTCCAGCGCGCGGATCCCCGCCGACCGGAGCGACCGCAGCCGCTGGCGGCGCTCGAAGGTCGTCAGCCGCTGGCCGGCCGTCTCGGTCGTCGTCGAATCCGGCGAGAGCACCGTCACGAGGTGACCGTGCGCGTCGATCCGCCGTGCGAGCGTCGCCGCGGTGTCGTCGACCAAGGGGGTGAAAAACAGCACCTGCGCGTCGGCCGGGAGCCGCCGCCGGAACCGCCGGAGCCACAGCGACCGGTAGAACCGCTCGTCGCTCGGCGTCGGCGCGAGCGCCGGGTCGGTGGCCAGCGTCTCGCGCCCGCGGGCGGCGTGGACGGTCCCGCTGCCGGGCGGGAGCCAGCAGTCCAGCGGCGAGAGCGCAGCGACCCCGACCCGGTCGCCGCCGTCGAGGAGCGCGGAGAACGCCTGGCCGGCGGCCGCGACGCTCGCCTCCACCGCCGTCTCGGCGTCGGGGTCGGCGGCGACGTACGCGGGCTCGCGGGCGTCGACGAGCAGCACGACGGTGGCGGCGCGCTCCTCGCGCAGCTCGACGGTCGACAGCTCGCCCGTCCGCGCCCGCCGGTTCCAGTCGATCCGCTTGAGCGGGTCGCCGCGGCGGTACTCCCGGGTGGCGTGGAACTCGACGCCGGCGCCGCCCACGTCGGTCGGCACCCGCCCGTGGTGGACGGTCGTCAGCCCGCGCAGGGGGAGGTCCCCGCCGGCCGACAGCTCCGGCGTACAGGCGATCGCGGTCGGCGCGTCGAGGACGGTCGTGCGCTCCCGGGCGCCCGCCGCGTCGCGCGTGACCGCGGTCAGCGGCTCCCACTCGTGGTCGCCCCGAGCCGCTCGCACGGTGTACTCGAACGTCACCGCCGTCCCGGGCCGCAGCGCCGTCGCGACCCGCGCGGGGCCGTCGACGACAGCCAGCCCGGGCGGGACGCCGTCGACGAGCCGGAGGTCCGGCAGCGCCGTCTCCCCGACGTTCTCGGCGCGGACGGTCACGCGCACCTCGTCGCCGGGGGCCGGCGCCTCGTCGCTCACGGACCGCGTCACCGAGAGCGTCGGCGTCGGCGCGTCGCCCGCCCGCGCGTACACGGCGTAGCCGACGCCGACCGCGCCCGAGAGCACCAGCGACGGCTGCCGGACGAGCACCCCGAGGCCGACCAGCGCCAGCGCCGCGCCCGCGATCCCCAGCCAGCGGTCGGTCGCGACCTCGCGACGGCGCTCGCGATCGGTCGGGGTCTCGGAAGCCAGTTCGGCCGCGTCGCCTGCGCCTTCGGCCGCGTCGCCTGCGCTTTCTGCCGCGTCGCCTGCGCTTTCTGCCGCGTCGCCTGCGCCTTCGGCTGCGCCGCCTGCGCTTTCCGCCGCGTCGCTCTCGGTTCCCGTCTCGTCGGCGTCGGCGGCGTTCGGTCCGGCTCGCTCGCTCCGCTCCGGCGCGCCCGTCTCGGCCTCATCGAGCGTCGCCGCGTCCGACTCGGACGCGACCGCTGCGTCTCCGGGGTCGCTCACGGCGCTCCCCCCTCGACCCGCTCGATCTCGTCGATCGCGGCCCGGAGGCCGTACCAGTAGTTGGAGCGCCCCCGGACCCCGGCCGACAGGCGGACCCGGAGCGGATACGCGGTCCGGGTGTCGAAGAACGCGGCCGCGACGGGGTCGTCCGACCACGTCCCGTCGTCGACGGCGGTCGCCGCGGCCTCCGGCGAGCAGTTGCGGTCGCGGGCCACGGCGTCGACCGCGACCTCCCGGACCCGGTCGCGGAGGTCCCTGCGATCTCGGTAGCCGCCCGGCGCCGGGCTGGCGACCCGCGCGATCCGCTCGTCGAGGTCCGACCCTGGCACCGCGGCCGGCGCGCGCCGCTCCGGCTCGCCGGGGTCGGTCAGCAGCCGCCGCCGGTCGCGGCGCGCGTTCGCGTACCGGACCCCCTGGACCACGCCGAGGACGCCGATCAGCGTGACGACGGCCGAGGTCGGGGAGATTGCGGCCGCGATTCCGCGGTCGAGCGCCGCGAGGAGGCCGACGGCGACCGCCAGCACCCCCGCGAGCGCGAGCGGGCGCACTACGGGTCACCCCCGCCGGGCTCGGCGCGGCGCTCGACCGCGGCCGCGACGCCGTTCGGTTCGCGGCTCACGAGTCGCCCCCGTGCCGTTCCTCGATCCGGCGCAGCGCCTCGACGGCGCGGCGCTCGCGGTCGTCGGTCGCGTCCTCGCCGCCGTACCGCACGCGCTCGAACACCTCGGTGAGCGCGGTCACCGGCTCCTCGTCGACGCCGGCGTCGACCGCGGCGGTCGCGAACTCCGCCGGCGTCGAGGAGGCCGGGCGGTCGACGTCGAGGACGTCGGTCATGTCCCGCCACGCCCGGTACACCTCGTTGTCCGCGTCCGACGACTCGATCCGGTCGGCGGCCTCGCCGGCGGTCCGACCGATCGCGTCGAGGGCCGGCGGCTCCTCGTCCGCCTCCTCGGGCCGACCGCCCGCGTCCCCGCCCGCCCCGTCGTCGCCGCCGGCGAGGAGGAGCGCGGCGACGCTCGCGATCACCGCGGCGACGACGACGAGCGCGAACAGGATCTGCGGCGCCGACGCCGCGCCCTCCCCGCTGCCGAACCCGCCGCCGGCCGCGCCGCCCGGCAACAGCCCCGTTCCGTTGCCGCCGGTGCCGAGCGAGATGGAAATGCTCTGCGCCACCGTGCGGCACGTCGACAGCACCCAGAAGAGGACCCCGATCGGGGCGCCCATCACGGCGGCGACGGCGACGCTCGCGAACGGCGACGCGGTGTCCCGATAGGTGATCCCGGCCATCAGCGTCAGTCCGGCGAGCAGCGCGAGCACGGCGGGCGGCTCCCTGAGGAACGGGAAGCAGAGGCCCGACGCGGAGAACTCGCCGGCCTCGCCCGACGGGGAGAGCACGCCGGGGTCTCCGGTGTCCGATCCGACGCTCGGGGCGTCGCCGCCGCCACCGCCGAACCCGCCGCTGCCCGTGTCGACGGCGGTGTTCAGCGTCGCGGCCGCGACGCCGAGCGCGACGAGGGCGAGGAGGGCGACCGCGACCGCGACGAGGGCGTCCCGCTTCACGTCCCCGAATACGCCGGGGGCCGGGAATAGCTTTCGCCGGCCGAAACGAGAGGAGGGATTACCGGAACGCTCCGCCTACGCGTCGTCGCTCCCGTCGACGAGGTCGTCGAGGGGCGTCGTCGGGAACAGCGCGTCGACGTCGGGGTCGGGGTCGACGAGGCGGTACGCGGTCCCGTCGGGCTCGACGACGCCGGCGGCCGCGAGGTGGTCGAGGTGCGAGAACGCCTCGCCGGGGCCGTGGAGGACGTGGATCTCCTCCAGCGACCCGAACAGCGCGGCCGACACGTCCCACGCGGTCGCGGGCCCGGACTCGTCGAGGACCTCGATCACTCGCCGGGTCCGGTGGCGGTGGTGGTCGAGGATCGTCGCCGCGCGGCGGCTCGGCTCGTCGATCCGCCACCGGTGGCCGGGGTGGGCCGCGTCGAAGTCGCGGGCGACGATCCGCGCGAGGCTCTCGGCGTAGGCCGCGAGCGCGCCCTCGACGCGCACGTCCGCGCCGCCGACGTTGGGCGTGTACTTCGGGAGCAGCGCGTCGCCGGTGAACGCCTCCTCCGTCGCATTCTCTCCCGCCACGGGGTCGTGATCGGGGACGGTTCGGGGGTCGAACGCGAACCCGGAGAGCCCCGCGGTGTGGCCCGGCAGGTGGAGGGCTTCGAGCTCGACGCCGCCGGCCTCGATCGCGTCGCCGTCTTCGAACGTCGTCACGTCGGCCGGCTCCCCGGAGAGGTCCGCGCTGACCGCCGAGAAGAAATCGGTGAGTCGCTCCCGGTCGGCGTCGGGCATCCCCCACCGCTCGAACGTCTCGCGCTGGAGGTCGCGGTCGGCGAACAGCGGCGTCTCCGACCCGTCGACGAGGGCGGCGTCCGCCTCGTGGACGTACACGTCCGCGCCGCCTTCGGCCTGAATCTCGCCGGCGAGCCCCGCGTGGTCCGGGTGCCAGTGGGTGAGCACGACCGCGTCGATGTCCCCGAACGAGCGGCCGTACTCGGCGAGGCCGTCGACCAACTCCCCGCGCACGTCCGGGAGCGCGACGCCGGTGTCGACGAGCGCGGTGGTCTCCCCGTCGAGCAGGTACACGTCGTTTGCGCCCTCGAAGACGGTGTTGCCGAGCTGGATCCGTTTCACACGACTACGTCGGCGGGAGCCCTTTTTACGGTTGCCACCGCGGCGAGGCGGACCGGCGGACGCGCTCTCGGGCGACCGGATCCCTCTCGGTCGGACGTCGGGACCGCGGCCGGCGCCTCCGATCTCCGCCGTCGGGAGGGCTTTTACTCGCGCGTCCCTCACCGCCGGTATGGAGTACCAACCGGGCGTGTGTAACATCGGACCGACCCAACAGCGACGGCGGCTCCTCCTCGGCGTCGGGTCGCTGCTGGCCGCGGCGGCGTACGTCGCGGCGGCCGTCGCGCTCGCGTGGCCGCGGTGGGCGCTGATCGCCTCGGTGGTCCCGTTGTACGGCGCCGCGATGGGGGCGTTACAGTACCGCGAGCGCTTCTGTATCGGCTTCGCCGGGATGGGCGTCTTCGACGTGGGCGACGGGGCGAACGAGATTCAAAACGAGGCGGCGCTCGCCGCCGACCGCAAGAAGGCGGTCCGGCTCAACGCGAAGGCGATGGCGCTCGGCGTCGCCGGAACGGTCGTCGTGTTCGTCGCGGTGACCTATCTCTTATAAATCGTCGCATGATCGCTGGTCGTTCGTTTATAAATAACTGCTAGCGGATCGGCGGTGAACACCGCCAAAGCCCCAGCCGCGAGGACTCGCGCGCCTTGCTGTGCGCCTCACTCGGTCGCTCACTGCGTTCGCTCCCTCGTTGCGGTGCTTGCTGCGGCGTGCTTCGTCCTCGCGGCTGCCCCTTTGACTCCCGCCCCGCACAGCACCGCAACCGCACCTCACGCCTCCCCAGCCTCGCCGCTCGCTCCCTCCGGTCGCTCGCGGCGTCCCTCGCGCGTGCTGGCTCGCGGCCTAGCGGCCGCTCGCAGGCACGCGCCACCGCACAACACTGCGAGCCGTCTCACGTCCCGTCGGCGTCGCGGTCGCCGGATACACACGAACGTGCGTATAGAAAAGCATTAGACCCGGCTCGGTAACCACGTAAGTGAATGAGTCTGTCCGATGCGGACCACGAGCTCGTGACCGCGGAGCTCGGTCGGGAGCCGACGGCGGCCGAGGCCGCGCTGTTCGAGAACCTCTGGAGCGAGCACTGCGCGTACCGCTCCTCGCGGCCCCTGCTGTCGGCGTTCGACAGCGAGGGCGACCAGGTCGTGGTCGGCCCCGGCGACGACGCCGCGGTCCTCGCGCTGCCCGACCCCGAGGCGGCGAACCGGCCGGCGAGCGAGCGCGACGCCGACGACTACGGCGACACCTACGTCACCTTCGGCGTCGAGAGCCACAACCACCCCTCCTTCGTCGACCCGTTCGACGGCGCGGCGACGGGCGTCGGCGGCATCGTCCGCGACACGATGAGCATGGGCGCGTACCCGATCGGGCTCCTCGACTCGCTGTACTTCGGCGGCTTCGACCGCGAGCGCTCTCGGTACCTCTTCGAGGGCGTCGTCGAGGGCATCTCCCACTACGGCAACTGTATCGGCGTCCCCACGGTCGGCGGCAGCGTCGCCTTCCACGGCGGCTACGAGGGGAACCCCCTCGTCAACGTCGCCTGCGTCGGCGTCACGAACGAGGACCGACTCGTCACGGCCACCGCGCAGGACCCCGGAAATAAGCTGGTCCTCGTCGGCAACGGCACCGGCCGCGACGGGCTCGGCGGCGCCTCCTTCGCCTCGGAGGACCTCGCGGAGGACGCCGAGACCGAGGACCGCCCCGCGGTCCAGGTCGGCGACCCCTACGCCGAGAAACGGCTGATCGAGTGTAACGAGGCCCTCGTGGACGAGAACCTCGTCCTGTCGGCCCGCGATCTCGGCGCGGCCGGCCTCGGCGGCGCCTCCTCGGAACTCGTCGCGAAGGGCGGGCTCGGCGCGCGGATCGACCTCGACAGCGTCCACCAGCGCGAGCCGAACATGAACGCGATGGAGATCCTGCTCGCCGAGAGCCAGGAGCGGATGTGCTACGAGGTCGCCCCGGACGACGTCGACCGCGTCGCCGACCTCGCCGAGCGGTTCGACCTCGGCTGCTCCGTCATCGGCGAGGTGACCGACGGAAACTACGTCTGCGAGTTCGCGGGCGACGCTGAGGAAGGCGGCGAGGAGGACGGCGGCGCCGAATCCGAGGTCGTCGTCGACGCGCCCGCCGAGTTCCTCGCGGACGGCGCGCCGATGAACGACCTCGCGAGCGAGCCGCCGAGCGAGCCCGAACGGGACCTCCCGGCCGACGAGCCCCCGCTCGCCGAGGCGGTCGCGGCCGTCCTCTCGGCCCCCTCGACCGCGAGCAAGCGCTGGGTGTACCGCCAGTACGACCACGAGGTCGGGACGCGCACCGCGGTGAAGCCGGGCGACGACGCCGCGCTCCTCGCGGTCCGGGAGACGGAATCGGAGGCCGGAGCCGACGAGGCCGGCGACCCCGCCGACGGCGTCGGCCTCGCGCTCGCCTCCGGCGCGAACCCGAAGTGGACCGCGGTCGCGCCGTACGAGGGCGCCCGCGCGGTCGCGTTGGAGAACGCGACGAACCTCGCCGCGACCGGCGCGGTCCCGCTCGCCGCGGTCGACTGCCTCAACGGCGGTAACCCGGAGAAGCCGGACGTGTACGGGGCGTTCGAGGGGATCGTCGACGGCCTCGCGGACGCCTGTTCCGCGCTCGACACCCCCGTCGTCGGCGGCAACGTCTCGCTGTACAACGACAGCGTCGAGGGCCCGATCCCGCCGACGCCGACGCTCGCTGTCTTGGGCACGACGCGCGGGTACGACGCGCCGCCCGCCGCGCTCGACGCCGAGCGCGGGGACGACTCCGAGCTCCTGCTCGTCGGCGCGGGCGGCGACGCGCTCGGCGGCTCCGAGTACCTCGCGCACGCCGGCGGGAGCGACCGGTTCCCGACGCTGCCCGACGAGTCCGGCGCCGCCGACGACCTCGGCGGCCTCGTCGCGTCGCTCGCGGCGGCCGCCCGCCACGAGTCGACGCTCGCGGCCCACGACGTGAGCGAGGGCGGGCTCGCGGTCGCGCTCGCCGAGTTGGTGACCGACGACGCGGGCGCCGACGTGACGCTGCCCGACCGCGTCGCGGCCTTCGACGAGACGCCCGGACGCCTGCTCGTCCAGACGACGGACCCCGAGGCGGTCGCGGCCGCGGTCGGCGACCTCCCGGTGTTCCGGATCGGCGACGTGACGACGGACGGCGCGCTCTCGCTCGCGGTCGGCGACGAGTCCGTCGCGCTCTCGGCCGACGCGGTCCGCGACCACCGCGACGTGATCGACCGCGAACTCGCCTGAACCGGCGCGACGCGGTGGGCGAGCGGCGAGACCGGACGCCGACTCCCCGCGATCACCCGATTTCGACGCCGCGAGAGCGAGCGATACGCTTTTAGGTACTCCTAAAGTATGAGGTGGCAACCGCGGGACGCCGGTCCGCCCGGCGCCCGCCCCCCATCGATGGCATCCACGGAACCAGTCGGCACGACGCGCTCGGCCGAGTCGGACGACGCGACGGCCGAGGGCTCGGAGGACTCGGCGGTCGAACACCGGGCGAGCGCCGCCTCCGACGACGGGTCGAGCGCCGGCGCGGACCCCGTCCTGTCGCTGTCGGACGTCACGAAGGCGTTCGGTCCCGAGACCGCCGTCGACGACGTCTCGCTCGACGTCCGCTCCGGCGAGCTGCTGACGTTCCTCGGCCCCTCCGGATGCGGCAAGACGACGACGCTCCGCACCATCGCGGGCCTCGAAGAGCCGACGGAGGGTGAGATCTCGCTCGGCGACGAGGTGGTCGCCGGCGACGGGTCGTTCGTCCCGCCGGAGCGGCGCGACGTGGGCATCGTCTTCCAGAACTTCGCGCTGTTCCCCCATCTCACCGTCCGCGAGAACATCGCGTTCGGGCTCGA